>JAHENZ010000056.1 GCA_018609755.1 Salinivenus sp.
AGGACGACCTGCAGAACTTCGCCCCTGTTGAACTCTTCGGCCAAACCGCGCTTCCCCCAATCGAAGATGAGGACTACCACTTAACCATTGCCCCTCACCACTTCTACTGGTTCAAACTGGTGCCTGAAGACGACATTCAACGCGATCGCGACGACTACCGAGACCTGCGGGTTGCCGAGACCGGCCCCGACGGCCAGACGCTGCCCGTGCTTCCGGTGGCCGAGGGCCTGCAAAACTTGTTGGTGCCGACCATGGCGCACGGCCGCGGCCCGGAGCAACTGGAATCTTTGTTGCCGGAGTACATTGCCAAGCAACGATGGTTTGGCGCCAAGGCAAGCGCGATTGAACGCGTAGCGATTGAGGATGCGGTGCGGTTGAACGCCGATCCCGTCGTGTACTTGTCGGTGCTTCACGTGACACTGCAGGACGACGAGGCCTTTTACAACCTCCCACTCATGGCGGCCGCTCCCGATCACGCCGACCAGATTCTCGAGGCGTCTCCCGCCGCCGCATTGGCCTGGCTCCAAATCGACGGGAGTGGCGAACGTCGGCTCGTATACGACGCCACGGTGGACCCTGCGTTTTGGGCCACCCTGTTCGAGTGGTGGCAGGGCGGAAGCAAGGGTCGTTCGCTAAAGGGGGTCTACAAGGCCGAGCCGTCGGAAGAGGCCGAAGGGGACCAGCCGGAATCTATCGAGCTCCTGACTGGAGAGCAAAGCAATACCTCTGCTCTCGTGAACGGCGACTATTTTGTCAAAATCTACCGCCGCCTCGAACAGGGGCCGAATCCTGAGAAGGAGCTCCTCGACCACCTGACCCAGGTCGGCTTCAACTTTTCCCCCCGCCTCCACGGCACCATCGACTTTCGTCGGGGCCGACGCCAGTACACCTTAGGCATCCTGCAGGAGGCCCTGCCCGTCGAAACGGACGGCTGGCAGTACGCCCTCACGTGTGCGACTCGCCTTCTCGATCGCGTGGAAAATTCCCAATTCCCGCACGAACAGGCCCGCACCAGTCAAACCCCTGTGGCCATACAGGACTGGAAATCGGAGGAGAATCGGGACGCCTCCGTGCCGGTCTGGCTGGAGGAGGTAGCGCCGGAAATGATCTCCCTGGCGCGCGTGCTTGGGGTCCGGACGGCGGAAATGCACCGCGCCCTCGCCCAGGCAGACGATGAAAATCTGAAGCCCGTAGCTGCGGGTGCAGACGCCGGAACGGCGCTCGCCCAACAACTTCAAACCGAATTGCAGGAGACCCGTGCCCTGATCAACCGACACCTCAACAAATTCGACGACGAAGACCTCCCGTCTGAGGCAGCCTGGCAGGTTGCTCAGAATCGGCTGGAAGAGCTCCAATCCATAGATGGAAATCATCATCGGATCCGCATCCACGGCGACTACCACCTGGGCCAGCTTCTACGAGCAGAGGGCGACTTTCACATTCTCGACTTTGAAGGGGAACCCGCTCGCCCTTTAGAGGACCGCCGCAAACCCGACAACGCGCTGCGAGACGTGGCCGGAATGGTTCGCTCGTTCGAGTATGCGATTCTCGTCGCGTGGGACGAGCACACAGACGCCGACGACAGCTACCTTCCGTGGCTAGACGCCCTACGGCGATGGTCGGAAATCACGTTCCTGAACGCCTACTCCGACACGAGTGGCGATGCGTCGTTCCTCCCCCCCACTCCCGAACGATTTTCTTTCCTCTGGGCCTACCTTTTCCAGAAAGCCATCTACGAAGTGCGCTACGAACTGAATCATCGGCCCGACTGGGCGTGGCTCCCGCTCCGAGGCCTCCGACGCCTCCTTCAGTCCGATGACCCCGCCCCGGTTGACCTTCCTAGTTGATTTCGTTGAGAACTGCGTTATCACGAATCAATTGTCCGGCCCACCTGGACATCCCCTCTTCGCGCTAGCATCGCTGACTTTTGACCTTCTTGACCCTTCATGCCCCACCTCACCGACGACGACATTTATTATTGGAAGGAAGGTACACACACCCACAGCTACGAACGGTTGGGGGCCCATCCGAATCCGCAGGGCACCTGGTTCGCGGTGTGGGCCCCGAATGCTGAGCGGGTGGAGGTCATGGGAGACTTCAACGATTGGCAAAATGGCGTCGACGTACTAGAACGACGTGAGGGGGGGCTCTGGGAAGGATTCGTCCGGGGGGCCAAACCCGGCCAAAAATACAAGTACCACCTGAAGGCGAACGGCGAATGGCTGGACCGCACCGATCCCTACGCCTTCCAGATGGAAGCGCCGGCCCAAAACACGTACGAGGGGCTCTCCGCCATCATCCGAGATCTCGATACCTACGAGTGGAGGGACAAGGAATGGATGGACACGCGGCATGGCCCCAGCGGACTGCACGAGCCGCTATCGATGTACGAGGTACACCTCGGATCCTGGCGGCACAAGGAGCACGGCGAGTCTCTCAGCTACCGCGAGATTGCGGAACCGCTGGCCGATCACGTCGAAAAGCTGGGCTTCACCCACGTCGAGTTCCTCCCCCTCGCCGAACACCCCTACTACGGCTCCTGGGGCTATCAGATTTTGGGCTACTACGCCCCCACCTTCCGCTACGGCAATCCGCAGGACCTGATGTACCTCATCGATTACCTCCATCAGCGAGGGATCGGGGTCATCATGGACTGGGTGCCCGGCCATTTTGCGACCGATCCCCAGGGCCTCACGTACTTCGACGGCTCCCACCTTTTCGAATACGACGATCCGCTGATGCGTCATCACCCGGATTGGGGCACGCGGGTGTTCGACTTCGGGAAGAATGGAGTTCGAAACTTCCTCATCTCCAACGCCCTTTTCTGGATGGACAAGTACCACGTGGATGGGCTCCGCGTGGATGCCGTCGCCTCGATGCTATATCGGGACTACTCGCGCGAAGGCGACTGGTCGCCCAACGTGCACGGCGGCCGCGAAAACCTGGAGGCCATCAGCCTCCTCCAGGACACCAACGAGCACGTGTACAGCGAGTACCCCGAGGCGCTGATGCTCGCGGAGGAGTCGACCGCCTGGCCGGGCGTAACCACCCCCACCGAACATGGAGGGCTCGGGTTTCTCTACAAGTGGAACATGGGCTGGATGCACGATGCGCTCGAATACGTGAGCAAGGAGCCCGTACATCGAAAGCATCATCACGGCGACCTCACCTGGACGCTCAGTTGGGCGTTTTCAGAGCACTATGCGCTCCCCCTCTCCCACGACGAGGTGGTCCACGGCAAAAATTCCCTATGGGGCAAGATGCCGGGCGACGACTGGCAGAAGGCCGCCAACCTGCGCCTCCTCTACGCTCACCAGTTTGGCCACCCTGGAAAGAAGCTTCTCTTCATGGGAAGCGAATTCGGCCAGTACCACGAATGGAACCACGATCGACAGCTCGAATGGTGGCTCACCGACCACGACCTGCATCAGGGCATCATGCAGTGGGTGAGCGACCTGAATGAGTTGTACACCAGTAATCCGGCCCTCTGGAACGACGAGGAAGACGGATTCGAATGGATCTCGTACGACGACCGAGAGAACAGCGTGCTCACCTACCGGCGCCTCGGGGGAGACGAGTCCCTCATCTTCGTTCTGAATGCAACGCCCGTGGTCCGCGAACACTACCGCATCGGCGTACCGGAGCCGGGCGTGTGGCAGGAGCGCCTCAACAGCGACAGCCAGGCGTACGCCGGAAGCAACGTCGGTAATGAGGGAGCCGTGCACACCGACGAGATCCGCCAGCATGGCCGTCCACACTCGATTGAGCTCACCCTTCCCCCCCTCGGGGCACTCATCCTGGAACCCCATACGGACTAGTGACCTTGCACAACGACTCTGGCGATTTCGAGCGTCGGTCCCCTGATGCCACAATCGTCCCCGTTTGCTGGCAGCGGTCGATCCCGAGCATATTCCGCGCAGGAGATACGGACGGAAACAGCGTGACGAGATCTGCGATTTCTCGTGTTTCAGTTGTGCAAGCCCACTAGCTCACGAATGTACGGCTAGTCCGTTGCGGCACCCGCCTGTTGTAGAGCATCTTTTACGGTTTCGGGAGACGGCCCATATTGTCCCAAATCGAAGCGCCGAAAGATGGGTTCTCGGTTCTTGAAATCGTAGTACGTGTATTCGAGCAGGTCCAACAGCGCCTGTTCGTATCCGAGGTAGGCGTCGAGGAGATTCTTGGCGGTGTCGGTCTGGCTGTTGAGCGTCTGAATGAGCTCCAGCGCCGAGATCTCCCCGGACTCGAACCGCTTGAGACTCGTCTCGCTCACGTTGGCGGCCATGGACAGATTCTGCTCCATCGTCAACGCTCGGTCCTGGTACTCGTTAAGACTCCGCACGGCATTGGAGATGTTGTTACGGATGTCGCGCCGGGCCTCTTCGATGCGAAGCCGCGCTTTTTTGACGCCAATTTGCCGGGCCTGAATCTGTGACTCGCGACGGCCCCAATCCCAGATGGGAATCGAGATGTTGATGCCGACCGAGTAACTGTTCTCGGGCTGGCCCCAGAGAGACCCGACCTCCCGGTTTCGCATCTCCAGACCATAGGTCGCCTCCAGCTCAGCCCGAAAGGAATTCCTCCCTTTCGTGTTGGCGAGAGCGAGTTCATTCTCCCGGCGTTGCAGCTTCAAGCGCCGAAGCTTCGGCCGAAGCGAGTAGCCGTACTCCACCGCCTGATCGACGCTCACGTTTACCGGCGTTACGTCCAGCTCCGGCTCCACCCGGAGTGAATCCCCCTCGCCCAGGCGGAGCTGCTGCTTCATCTGAGACGCTTGCAGGCGGAAGTCGCTCTCCAGCTGATTGACCCGCTCGCGTGCGTTGCCAAGCTCTACCTTCAAGCGCTGTGTGGCGACCGAGTCTGCTCGCGTGCCGTGCTCGGCAATTTGAACGGCCGTTTTCAGATTCTCCGTCCGCCGACGCTGAATGATTCGCTTGTAGGCCAACTCAAATAGGTTAAAGTAATCGTCGGAGACATCATCGATAATGTCGACGACATTGTCCTGGAAATCCAGCTGCTCCTGCTTGAGGTTGATTTCAGCCTCTTCCAGGTTGTTCTTTAGCTCATTCGGCTGGAAAAAGGGCTGGGTCAGCTCAACGTAATACCGGTTGTAGTATTGCAAATTCCCTCCCTCGGCCGAAAACTGCTGTAGCCGGTACATGCTGTTATTTAGGGACAGGTACCCATTCGTTGGGTACCCAAACAGGATGAGGGGTTGTTGGACGGAGAAATTCATGTCCCATCGACGGCTGTCTTCCCGCACGATTTCGTACCGGCCCTGATCTGAATTCCACTGCCGGGTGGAAACCGATCGGATTTGAGGGGTACTGAGCTCAAGATCGGCACTGGACCGGAGACGCGCCCGTCGAGCTTGCAGCCAGCTCTGGCTCTGTTCGACGCTCATGCGGAGCTGTCGAACCCGATAGCTGTTGGTGAGGGCCAGCCGGACGGCCGAGTCCAGTGTCAGGTCGACGACCTGGGGCTGCGCGAGCACGTTCTGTACCCCTCCCACACCGGCCACCCAAACAACAACGACGAACGCAGCGGCCGAACGCATCCACCCGACGTTCGACCCGCAGGAGAAGAGTCGGATCAAGTACACAGAATGAGTTACTCGCGGTAGTGAATATTTTCCTTCACTACAGAGAACCCTCTCTCTGCGCAAATGTCAAGATGAGACCGGCTGAACGCCTTAAAAATATAGAACCTGGACGTGATTTCCTATTGAAGATATTATTTCACCCAGAGCGCCCCCTCAATCCAGGTTGCACATTGAGGTAGGAGCTAAAGTCCTGACACGCTCCTTACTGCTCTTCCGTCCAATCGGCATGCTCCGCAAGCCGGGTCCGCACCAGATCCGGTCGTTCGTGGCCGGGACTCCCGTCGGTGACGTATGAGGCCAGAATCTGATCGGCGGCTAGCGTATTTGCCCCCGCCTCCTTCGCTGCATCGCGGTATGCTGTCCGGAACGGCACGCCTTCATCGACCTGTTTTAGCGCCCGGTACGTTGCCAAAAGCTCTGGGGTGCAGGCCGCCTCCGTGTGCTCCTGCTTGAAAGACATTCCCTCTACAATCTCAAGAAGGGCTGTGAGTACGTCACTCGTGATCTGAAGACTTCGCATCACGGCTCCCTTCGTGTGCTGGAGATCCCGGTGATATCCGCCTGGAAGGTTGGCCGGCCCAGTCGCCAGCGATTGCATCTCGGCGGCGAGGCGGTGATGATAGGCGCGCGCCAGCTCGAGCACATCGGGGTTCTGCTTCTGCGGCATGATGCTACTGCCGGTGCAGTGTTCCGGCGGCAGCTCTACAAAGTCGAATTCGGCGGTGGTGTAGAGGACGAGGTCGGAGGCCAGCCGATTGCACGTGGCGCCGATCTGCGTGCAGGCGTGCGCCACTGCGAGCTCGTGTTTGCCCCGGGCCAGCTGGACGGCAGGGGCGTGGGTCTGCACCCCGCGAAAGCCGAGTCGCTCGGCGACGGCCTGTCGTGGAAGATCGAGCACCGGGACGCCGTAGCCTGCCGCACTGCCGAGGGGCGAGACGTTCACTTTGCGGCGCACGTCGCGGAGCGCCTCCAGGTCGTCGACCAGCGTTTCGGCGTAGCCCAGCGCCCAGAGGGCGACGCTTGACGGCATGGCGCGTTGCATGTGGGTGTAGCCGGGCAGGAGCACGTCGTCGTGCCGGTCCGCGAGGGCACAGAGTGCTTCACTCAGGGCAGCGGTCTGACGTCCAATGCGTGCGAGCGCATCCTGCAGGTACAGGCGAAGTGCCGCAAGCACTTGATCGTTACGGGAGCGGCCGGTGTGTACTTTTCGCCCCACGTCCCCCGCCTCTTCCGTCATGAACTGCTCGATGACGGTATGACTGTCCTCGTCGTCGGGGGTGACGGTCACGTCCCCCGTCTCGAAGGCGTTCAGAAGAGCATCGAGCGCCTCCTGGGCCTCCTGCCACTCCTCATCCGTCAACACGTTGATCTGCCAAAGGCCCCAGGCGTGTCCACGCGTCGCCTTCACGTCGTAGGGAAGCAATCGCCGGTCCCACTTGTAGTCGTCGCCGACCGTGAAGCGGGTGACCCAGTCCTCGGCCGTGGTGTCGCCTTTGTCCCAAATCGGGGAGCTCATTTCGTTTGCGTTTGTGCGTATGGGGGTGTGGGAGTCTGGGCGCCACCGATCCTCGACGCCCACGATCAGTGAGGGAGCCAGTCTACAAGAGAGGTGAGTTAACGACCACTGGCCGAGCGCGGTCTGCCGTCATGAAACAAGGCCCCGTAAATCTCAATGCCTTCCTATTATGACAAGAGTCACTCTGCCCGAGACATCGAGAATTCTCCTAACAAGCGCGTGTTGGGATCGAGAGTGACGGCGGACGGTGCTGCTGAACAGTCGATACGCGCCTCCATCGTCCGCCCGTCCATGAAAACCGTGGTGGTACGGGTCGTCTCAGCAGAGACCTGAACGTCGACCGGCACCCGAAACGGCGCCTCCTCCTGTGTTTGCCGGAGCGAGAGGACACACTCATTTGCCTCGGCGTCGTATCGCCACGAGCCGTCAATCACCGGGTGTCCCGCGCGGCGCGTCCATTGATCGAAGAAGGCCTGCAAGTCCAGTCCGGAGACGTCCTCCATCACCCGTCGAAAGTCGTGGGTGCTCGCATTCTGGTTGCGGTAGCGGTCGTAGTAGGCCTGCAGACCCGCCCAAAACGTGTCGATGCCCACCTCGTGCCGGAGCATGTGCAGCACCCAGGCGCCTTTCTGGTACGGATTCGTGTTCAGGAGCTCATTCGGGTCGCTGTAGGTAGTGTCTACGAGCGGCGTGTTTGGCTTCCCCTCGTGAAACCGGACCACGCGCATTCGGGCCTCCGACATGTACGTCGTGAAGGCCGACTCGCCCCTCGCGTGCTCTAAATATAGTCCCGTGAGGTACGTCGCAAATCCTTCGCTGAGCCAGAGGTGCGGCCAATCCGCTTCCGTGACGGTGTTGCCGTACCACTGATGCGCAATCTCGTGGGCGAGAAGCGGCGTGTCGTCTTCTCCATCCGCCACGGCCTGCTCACTGTAGAAAATGGCGGCGGCGTTTTCCATCCCGCCGTACCGTGTGGCGGACTGCACGTTGGCGAGCTTTTCGTACGGATACGGTCCCAGATTTTCCGCGAAAAACTGGAGGATGGGCGGCGCCTGCCCCAAGTCCTTGAAGCCGGGGCCGCGATCTTCCGGGTACACCCAGCTCTGCACGGGCACTCCGCCGACCGTAGCGACCGTATCGACGACAAAGTCGGCAACGCCGATAATCATCACCTTCGGCGGAAGCGGCACGTCGGAACGCCAGTGCGTCACGCGCACGTCGCCGCTGGTGGAGTCGCTGACCAACGCGCCGTTGCTCACCACTTCGTACTTGGCAGGGGCCGTCACCCGAAACTCGACCGTGGCCTTGTCGGCGAGGTGATCCACCACCGGAAGCCAGTGACGCGCGCGATTCGGCCAGTTGTCCCCGAAGAAGGTTCGGTCCCCGTGCCGGTTGGTGCCGATGATGAGGCCGTCGGCCGGCACGCCCGCATAGTCGACGCTGAGCGTGTAGGTCCGATTCGCCGAGAGGCCATTCGGGGGGACGTGCAAGATGTCGTTGGTGTGCGTGTACGCCACCGAGTCGCCGTCCGCCCGCACCGCCGAAACCCGCATGCCGGTTTCCTCCGAACTTCCCGGGGGGCCGACGAGGTCCAGCCGAATGGCCGATAGCGTATCCGACGTGACATTCACCCGTACCCGGGCCCGGCCCTCGATCCGGTCCGTCGTATCCGAGAGGGTCAGGTGAAAGTCGTAGTCTTGCACGTCGATTCCCGGCTGGGGACGGGCAGCGGGACCGGGGGCAGGCTGCGCGCAAGAAAGACTCGTCCCTAAAACCACGCACGTCGCAAGCAGGCCTAAGGAGAGTCGCCCCAAAAACCGAAAAGGGAAGCTCATAATGATCGCATTTGGTTCGGATCTACGGGGGCGAAGGTCAAACGGCCACTCTCCCTTCGCCCCTCGGGTCCCTCGAGCAACCAACCCTATTCGCCCAGTTGGAGCGATGGGGATTACGCACCGTCCGTCTTCACCTCAATCTCCCGCGTTGTGTCGTTCATCGGCCCCGGCACAACGTTGCCTTCGCCATCGAGGAGTTGCAGGTTCACCTCGTACGTACCGGAGGAAAGGCCGGAGACGAAGGCAGGGGCCCACTCCGTGAGCGTCGTGGACGCCACTTCGTTGCCGTCCGCATCCCGGATGGTGTACTGAGCCTTATGGCCGTCGCTACTGAGCTCCACGTTGTGGAGGTAAAAATCGAGCATGATCCGCTCGGCGCCAGCCCCGCTGTAGGTGCCCTTGGGTCGGCTGTAGATGATGGCGGGATCGTCGAGGTTCAGCATAAACTCCCCGGACTCCTCTCCCACGTAGAAGTTGATGTAATCGTAGGAGGTGTCGCTCTTCACGCTTTCGTGATACGAGCGGCTCGGGAAGGCGACCAGCGTGTGCGCACCGGGCTCCAGCGAGCCAACGTCGAAGGATTCGCCGGACTCATAGTTGGCCATATACGGGCCGTTGTCGAGGATGAGGTGGAAGTGCTGCCCGTTGCCGGAGTTGGCAATTTCTCCGGCACGCTTCGTATCGGTCTGGATGCCCGTCTCGAAATTCTCCGCCTCCACGGCTACCGAGACGTCGGGACTATCGAGGACGGCACTGTCAGCGGGGGCAGTGATGAGGGCCGAGGCCCCGTCAATGGAGGGCGAGCGTTCACCCTGTTCAATCTGGACACCATTTCCGCCCCCATTTCCGCCCCCACACCCGGCGAGGACAAAGAGGAGTGCGACGACGAGTGCGAAGGGCGTCTGGACGGCGCGGGACAAAGACGATTGAAGCATGGCAGGCAAGCGGTTTCGTGGATAGGCGGGTGAGCAGTGGTCAGACGTACGACGGTCTGCGCTGAACAGTGTCGGTAAAGTAGAAAGTAGGGAGCACAGGGGGGCCTGTCAATCGACCGTAAACGCCAGGTGCTCTACACATTGATCCGGTACAGTAGAAGAACCGGTGAATCAAAAATCTCGGACTGATACAGCCTCCGGGCGACCGTGTCGCAGGCCGCGAGATCCCGAAAGCCTGCGAGGTACCGGGATGACACTAGTCGTCGGCATCCCGAGGATATGAGTCAGATTCTATTTTTGATCGTTTTGGCAATCGGATAGACTTGACTGATAAAAAGCTCTACCTAAGCTTTCTGTATCCCATCCATATACGAACCTACCTCCTCTTGACTGCACTTCAGAACAGACCGACGGTTCGGGTACCATTGTAGAACGGATTCGGATTTTTTCGCACACGTTTCCTCTCGTCGACTGATGTTCAGAGTTGATCGTCGATATGCTCTCCCCCTTGCACTTACTCTACTCTGCTCTCTCTTGACATGTGGATGCGGTACCTCCAAGAAGGTCCGTGACCAAGCTCAGCAGAAGATTGAGCGATATCTGAAGAACCAAGAGGTGAAGCCTCACGTCAAGGAAGCGATGGTAGACCGGAAACTGGTCGAAGGGATGACACCCGTAGAAGTAAAGCTGGTATTGGCTGCACGATCTGGATACTCTAGAGAGCCATCGGTAGTGACGGAGGCCGGCAAGGGCGAGATCTGGTTGTACAAAGGAACTCGGTGGGTGATGCCGCCAGTGATCCACATCGTGATCGCTGACGGTGTGGTGACTTCGGTAGCAGCGGATGAAGGAGGATTGGTTGCTCCTCCTCCCAAGTAGCATTGTCACTGCTTCTGGTCCGTAATTGTGTTCCCTAGGTGTCTCACGTGCACGTGCGGCCTTCTCCCTCGTCTAGATTTATGATGCTGTTGCTTCTCGCAGGTGCAGAACGCGACTCGGAACTGCCCTCGCCACATTTTTGGAAGATTGACCATTCCCACCGTTTTCTTTCGAATTCCACTCCCTTGACACGCTTACTCCCTCCTCTCGTCCTCCTGCTTCTTCTCGGGAGTCCCCTCCACGCTTAGCGCGCTCCCAACGCCCCAACCTGATAATTCCAGACGGCTATGGCCCAGCGAGCCTTACGATGGCTCGCGACTTCCTCCGCTGTCGTGACGGCACGACGGAGCTCCGCTACGACAGTCTCTACGTCGGAAACACGCGCACCTTCTCCAGTTCGAGTCGCATTACCGATTCGGCAGCGGAGTGAATCGCTTCCTCGGGAACCACGACAACACGTACATTGGCGAGGTGCTGGCCGATGTGCTCGGTATAAATTTAGGGACGGTTACTGAATCCCTGCGGGCAAATGAGGCGAGTGAGTTACGTCCCTAAACCCTCCGTTATTCGTCTGCCCCCCCTGGCGTGGCGGGCTCAGAAGAGGCCGCCGTGCCTTCGGTTCGGGGCCGCGCCGCGGCAAAGAGGAGCAGCCCCGCCGCCACGGAGACGTTGAGCGACTCGGCCGGACCGCGCATCGGAATGGAGACGAGATCGTCGCAGGCCTCGGCTACGTCCGGCGCCAGCCCCTCCCCCTCGCTACCCAATACGACGACGATGGGACGATCCCATTCTGCGTCCCAGAGCGTCGTCTCCGCCGTGCCGTCCGCGCCCACGACCCAGTACCCGCGCTCCTTCACTTGCGTAAGTACGCGAGGCAAATCATCGGTCCGTGCCACGGGGATGCGAGGGGCCGTGCCCGCGCTGGCCTTGATCGCGGCGGCGTTGAGCGGCGCCATCTCGCGTGTCGGCACCATCACGCCGTCCACACCCGCCGCTACCGCGCTTCGCAGAATCGCCCCAAAGTTGCGCGGGTCCGTGACGCGGTCGATGGCCAGGAGGAGCGGCTTTTTGGCCTTTACGTCCCCCCAAGAAGGGGCAATCTCCGAGAGCATCTCATCCACCTCTTGGTAGCGAAAGGGCGCCGTTATGGCCACGACGCCTTGGTGTGCGGCCCCGTCGGATTCGTGACGCAGCCGGGCCTCCGGCACGTACTGGACGGGGGCCCCTCGCTTCTGGGCAAGCGCCCGAATCTCACCGATGAGGTCCCCACTGGCACCCTGCTGGAGCATCACCTTCTCGATGCCCAGGTCCTTGCGCTGGAGCGCTTCCAGGACTGGCTGGCGGCCAATGAGGGTAGACGTGTCGTCGCTGGAGGTGGATTCCACAGTGCAGTCGGAATATCTCTACAAGTTTGGAGAACGTCGTAAAGCTACTTCCCATCGGCCCAGGAGTTCAGTACCAATGCGTCCCTCTCATTAAGAACTCTTCCCTACTCCCCCTTTCGGGATTCAGTATGATCTCCACCATGAGCTTCTCCCCTCAAATACAGAGGCTCCTGCCCATGCCCAATGTCCACTGTCCGTGAAGGCCTGTGCAAAGGCTTGGAATGGGAAAAAAATAGGTTGACCCTGTGGGGTGTTACGTGCTACTCTGTGACCGTACAGTCCGATAGGCACCTCGCGAACGGCTCCTCTATCTGTCCCGATGCCCTCCGATTCCCACAAACACACGGCGGTTCTGGTGGATGGGTGTCGCATTCCCTTTCAGAAATCGGGGTCAGGCTACACGGAGCTAATGTCCTACGACATGGGCCGCATGGTCCTTCGGGGACTCCTTACACGCACCGGCCTGCCGCCGGATGAGCTCGATCGAGTGGTGATGGGCTCGGTCATTCAAGACGTGCAAACGAGCAATGTAGCGCGCGAAGCCGCCCTGGCAGCCGGCATTCCGAGCGAGGTGCCCGCCTTCACCGTCACCATGGCCTGCATCTCCAGTAACCAGGCCCTTACGAGCGGCGTGGATCTGATTCGGGCCGGACTGGCCGATCGCATCGTCGCCGGCGGAACTGAAACCCTCAGTGACCCGCCCATCCGAGTGGCACGTCCCCTCCGGAAGCGGCTCTTCGAAGCGCGTCAGGCGGAGGGGATTCAGGATTACTGGGACTTACTCGAAGGCCTCAATCCTCGGGACATCATTCCCGAGTCGCCCTCCATCGAAGAATTCTCAACCGGTGAGGTCATGGGAGAAAGTGCCGATCGGTTGGCGGCAGCCTTTGGCATCTCTCGACGCGAACAGGACGAGTATGCCCTTCGGTCGCACCAGCTGGCGGCAGAAGCCCGGGAGGATGGGGCGTTCGACCCGGAACTCTACCCCGCGGCCGTCCCGCCGGATTTCGATCCCATCACGACGGACAACGTCATCCGAGACAATACGTCGCTGGAACAGCTCCGCCAACTCCCTCCCGCTTTTGTCAAGCCGTTCGGCACGGTCACCGCAGGGAATTCCTCCGCGTTGACCGACGGGGCCTCCGCGACCCTCGTCACGTCGGCGGAGGTTGCGGAGGCAGATGGGCTCACGCCGAAGGCGGCGTTTCGGGACTACAGATACGTGGCTCAGGACCCCGGGACTGAGTTGCTTCTCGGGCCTGCATACGCCATTCCACAAGTGCTCGATGCGGCGGGTCTCGCCCTCGACGATGTCGACGTGATCGAGCTCCACGAGGCCTTTGCGGGGCAGGTTTTGGCCGTGCTCGAAGCCCTGCAATCCGATACCTTTGCAGAACAAAAGCTAAACCGTGCCTCCGCCGTAGGGACGGTTCAGATGGATCGGCTCAATGCGTGGGGCGGCTCTCTCTCGCTCGGCCACCCGTTTGGGGCCACAGGCACACGGCTCGTCACCACTGCCGCCCACCGTCTCCACGCGGAGGACGGACGGTGGGCCCTCGTGGCCGCCTGTGCCGCCGGCGGGCAAGGGCACGCGATGCTGATGGAACGTCTTCCGTAATTCGCCTCCTTTCGCCATTTCTTTCGTCTTCGGTTTCGTTGGCGCCCATGGCCCATTCGGTCGACCTCAATACAGATCTGCTGCGTCTCGACATGGACGACAGCGGAGTGGCTACGGTCTGGATCGACGATCCCTCCGCCGAGGTGAACACCATCTCCCGTGAGACCCTCGACGGCTTCTCGGAAGTCCTGGGGAGTCTCGAACAGATGTCAGACCTTTTGGGCGTCGTCTTCATCAGCGCAAAGGAGGCCTCCTTCATCGTGGGGGCTGACCTCCGCATGCTTCAACAATTCGACACCCCCGCGGAGATCCGCGGTCTTAGCCGGCGGGCCCACCGACTCCACTGGCGCGTACAGAGCCTGGACGTCCCAACGGTCGCGGCCATCGAAGGGCCCTGCCTGGGAGGCGGACTCGAAATGGCCCTCAGCTGCGACTACCGGCTCGCCTCTACGCACGACGCGACAAAGCTCGCACTTCCGGAAGTCAACCTCGGACTGATCCCCGGGGGCGGCGGGACCCAGTACCTTCCGCGCCTCATCGGCCTCCAGCAGGCCCTCTCCCTGATGCTCACGGGCAAGAATACCTATCCCCGCAAGGCGCGAAAAATCGGTCTGGTGGACGCCCTTATTCACTCCCCCGGCTTGCATGAAGCCGGCAGGCGGGCCGTCCGCCAGATCGCAAACGGAACCGTCTCAATCAACCGCTCACAACCGTCGGTCGCGAAACGATTGCTGGAAAGCAATCCGGTCAGCCGTCGGATCGTGTATCGACAGGCTCGTCGGCGGACCCGGTCGCGGACAAACGGCCACTACCCGGCCCCTCCCCGACTCATCGATGCCGTCAAGACGGGCCTGGAGCAAGGTCTCGACCGCGGCCTCGACGCGGAAATGCGCCATTTCGGAGAGCTTGCGTTCACCGACGAGTCGAAAGCGCTCGTGCAACTGTTTTTTGGCCGTCAGGCCGGCAAGGACAATCCCGTGTCCCAGCACGCGGCCCCGTTTCGAACGGTGGGCATCCTCGGCGCCGGCCAAATGGGAGGAGGAATCACTGAGGTCACCGCCGCCAACGACCTCGACGTGGTGCTGAAGGACCAGACGCTAAAGCAAGCGGCCGCCGGGAAGCGACAGGTCTGGGCGGACATGAACCGCAAAATGGAAAAGGGAATCGTCAATCAGTTTGAGCGCGACAAGGTGGCCGAGCGGGTCGTCCCGACGGCCTCCTATGACGACATGAGTCACTGCGACGTGATTATCGAGGCGGTCCCGGAGTCCCTCCAGCTCAAGCGTCAGGTACTCTCTGAAATCGAGGACGTGGTGTCGGACGACGCCATTCTCGCCACCAATACCTCCTCCCTTCCCATCCAGAGAATTGCCGAGGGCGTCGACGATCCGGAGCGGGTGATCGGGATGCACTACTTTTCCCCGGTGGGCGACATTCCGCTCGTGGAAATCATCACCACGGAGCAGACCTCCGACGAGACCCTTAGTACTGCCTACGAGCTTGCTCTCGCTCAGGGCAAGACCGTTATTATCGTGAATGACGGCCCCGGCTTCTATACGACCCGAATCCTTGCACTGTACCTCAACGAGGCCCTCTTGCTTCTGGAGGAGGGCGCCGACGTCCCCGCGGTGGATGAGACGATGCGGGCGTACGGCTTCCCGATGGGGCCGTTTGAGCTGCTAGACTTCGTAGGGATCGACGTCGCCGGAAAAATTACGGAGGTCATGGACGAGCATCTGCCGCTCGATCGTGTCGACATCAGCGACTCGGCCCGGAAACTTGCCGACGCAAACCTGCTGGGACAAAAGACGAACATCGGCTTTTACCACTACGGGCCCGCCGAGAACGGGACGGGAAAAGAACGGAAAGACTTCAATGAGGACATCTACCGAAATCTGGGACAGACGAGCCGCACGACCCCACCTGCCGAAATTGTTCAGGATCGCCTCACACTCATGATGGTGAACGAGGCGGTTCGGTGTTTGGAAGACGGCATTCTCCGCTCCCCCTCGGACGGGGACATAGGAGCAGTCTTCGGGCTGGGCTTTCCACCGTACCTTGGGGGCCCGTTTCGATACGTTGACCAGAACGGACCGGGCGCTGTAGCCCGCCGCCTCCGCGACCTTGCGTATCAGTATGGTTCTCGCTTCGATCCCCCCGACCGAATTGTCCAGCATGAAGGCCGTGGGACGAGATTTCATAGGGACGACTGACGCTCTTCCCTCCTCCCCCATCGTCCCCGGCTCGTACAATCGCCGGATCCATTGCCCCCCTTTTTCTGCCCATGGCTCCCTCCAAATCGATCGCTGCCCTGCGCGATGCACTGTCAAAGCCATCGGTCTACCCCCACGCCCCGAACGAGGTCACGCTGCGGCAGACGCACATTTCGATCGTCGCCCTCGTCCCCCCGTGGGTGTACAAGGTAAAGAAGCCGGTAGAACTCGGCTTTCTTGATTTCTCGTCCCTGGAAAAGCGGCGCACGTACTGCGAGGAGGAGGTCCGGCTCAACCGTCGACTTTGCGAGCACACGTACGAAGGGGTCGTTCCCATTGTGGACACCGGGGACGGGCTGCGGGTCGACCCGGCCCACGGTGGAGACGAGACTGACATCGTGGAGTATGCCGTCAAGATGCGGTATCTGGATCCGGAGCAGTTTCTCGACGCCCGGCTCGCACGGGGAGAAGCCACGGCGTCAGACGTCGACCGCGTGGCTCGCACGCTCTGTGCGTTCTACAAAGAGCGCACCTCCGGCCCCGAGATTGCGACCGCCGGATGGATCGAAAACCTGCGGGAGAATACAGACGAGAATTTTGAGCAGACGACCGACCAGGTTGGCACGGCACTCTCACAACCGGCGTACGACGCTCTTCGCTACTATACCGACCGGTTCTACGACCAAAAGGCGGCCCTCCTGCACCGGCGTCGGGCCGGGGGCCTCGTCGTCGACGGGCATGGGGATCTTCGGCTGGAGCACGTCCACCTCACCAAGGATCGTGTGTGCATTTACGACTGCATCGAGTTCAACGAGCGATTTCGGCACCTCGACGTCGCAAACGATGTCGCGTTTCTCGCGATGGACTTGGACTTCCAGGGGCGTCCGGACCTTGCCCTCCGCCTCGTCGACCGGATTGCAGAAACACTGGGGGATCCCGAATTGAACCAGATTATCGACTTCTACAAGTGCTATCGGGCCTACGTGCGTGGCAAGGTGGAGGGCATGCGTGCAGCGGAGGATGAGATCTCCGACGAGGAGCGGGAGGCGAGCCGAACGCAGGCACGGCGACACTATCAGTGGGCCCTCCGCTACGCGGTGGCCGGGTCCGATCCGCTCGTGATCGTGGTCTTCGGTCGATCGGGCACGGGCAAGAGCACACAGGCCGCCGCTCTGGCAGACGATTTGGGGTGGACCCACCTGTCGTCAGATCGAGTGCGGAAGCAACACGCCGGTCTGCCGTTGGATAAACGAGCCTCTGAAGCGGAACGCGAACGCCTCTACAGTGCTGACATGACGGAGCGTACCTATCGAACGCTTCAACAGCGGGCCGTGGAGCGGGGACGAGAGCACCGCGGCACGGTCCTCGACGCCACCTACAGCGACCCCGACCGCCGGAACGATCTGCGCACAGCGCTTCGGGCCGCGGACATCCCCTACGCCTTCGTCGAACTGCAGGCGCCCGACGAGATGCTTCGGGAGCGGTTGGCCACCCGGTCTGCCGACAGCGCCACAGCGTCCGATGCGCGGGTTGAGGATTTCGACATGCTCGACGCCCGATACCAGCCGCCCACGGCGCTCGAAGATCCATTCCATGTCCGCGTCGATACCGAGGACGCTCCCGAAGAGACGACGCTCGCCATTCTGAAGGCCCTCATCCGGCTGAATGACTAATACCAAATTCTATAGCAGCGTGTATGAGAACCCAAACAGTAGAGCCGTTGGACTCCAACGGCGCTACTGAGGCCATGTCGCACAGCAATTCAGGGTGGCATTTCCCTCTAAAGAATGCTCGCCTCCTCCGATACCAGAAGTCTATTTCCGACTCGGTATAAGCTATAATCGTGGTGGGGATGCCCCCTCCATCTACCCTCCAACCAATCAAACGTGTCCCTCCCCCCACCTACGCAACGGCAAGATCGAGGGCGGCCTCACTGGAGACGACCTGCACACCGGCGTCGTTCATCTCCTCCCAGGCCTGCGCCAGCGAGCCGTCCTGGTCGATGCCGCGGGTTGCGTCTTCGATGACGTACACGTCGAACCCTTCCTTCCGCCCGTCCACAGCCGACCATTTGACGCAGAAGTCGGTGGCGAGGCCACAGAGGTAGAGCGTGTCAATCCCACGCTCCCGCAGGTAGCCAGCCAGTCCGGTAGACGTTTCGCCGTCGTTTTCGTAGAAGGCGGAGTAGGAGTCAATCTCCGGACGAAAGCCCTTGCGAATGATGAGCTCCGAGTGCGTGGTGTCGAGCTCGGGGTGGAACGCTGCGCCCTCTGTCCCCTGCACGCAGTGATCGGGCCAGAGCACCTGTTCCCCGTACTCAACCTCAATCACGTCGTACGGATCATGCTCGGGGTGTGAGGACGCAAAGGACTGGTGTCCCGCCGGATGCCAGTCCTGCGTCTGAATCACGTGGTCAAACTGCTCGGCCAGCTCATTCACTTGGGGAACGATCGCATCCCCCTCCGGCACAGCAAGCGATCCCCCCGGGCAAAAATCGTTTTGCAGGTCTACGATGAGAAGAGCGTCCATAACCGGTGATATTTCAGTGTTCAAACAGGAAGGAATGCAGCAAAGGAATCCAAGCCACAGAGTA
>JAHENZ010000057.1 GCA_018609755.1 Salinivenus sp.
CAAGTTGCGAAGTACAGACTGTTAAGCTAAACGGACGGCCGACCGCGGACGACGGACCGCCTCAAGCGCTGTATTCGGCGGTCTGCGGTCTGTCGTCCGCCGTCGATTCAAAAAGGAGCATGTAGGTCGCAACTTGAGTTACCTTATATACAAACTAGCCTTCCCACATTTGAGTGCTGAAGGCCTGAGCATGCCGGCCCCGTGGCGCCGCTCCCTTTTTCATGGACGCAATCCTTCCTGCTTCCCGTCTTGCCCAGTTCTTTTATCTGGGGGGTGCGCTCGTCTTCGGAGTGGGCCTGATGGCCGGCTGCGGATCGACCGGTTCAGTTGAACGTTCCGAATCCGCTCCTGACACCGCTACGGTAGCTCAGGGCACGGATGACGGACCGAGCCTCCAGACAAAGCGTGAGCAGTATAGCACGTACTACGAGCATTACAAGAGCGACGACTTCGAGGGCGCCCGGCGTAGCTTGCTGTGGATTCTTGAGCGAGCTCCCGGATTTCCCGAAGGAGATGACCGGAACTACCGTCGCGTGGTATTGCTCTACGAGGGACTTGCCGACCACTCTTCCGACGCGAACCTGAAGGCGGCGTACCTCGACACGGCAGCCACCTACGTGTCGACGGCTCCAGAAGAAATGCAGCGATTGGGGATTCCGTTTGAACGCTACAAGTGGGAAATTCGCAAGGGGCGCTTCGTGGAGCGCCACCAGGACGCGCTCTCGGGAACGTCGAACGTCGAACGTCCGACCTCTCATTACCGAAGAGCGTTCCAACTCGCCCCCGAGAAACTCGATTCGTACTATATCCGCCGGGTTCTGAAGTCGTATCTTGAAGCCGATACGCTGGAGGGGGCGTTGCACTTCGCCGATGCGGCCAGCAAAGCGCGGGGGGACGATCCGAAGGTCGCCGCTTTGGCCGACCTTGTCAGCAAGAGGGTATTTGCCAGGAATCCCCAGGCGAAGATCGATCGCCTTGAGGCCAAAGTTGAACTACATCCAGATAGCACAGAACTTCTCACGGAGCTTTTCACTGCGTATAGGGACAACGGCAATGCGTCCGAGGCATCTCGACTTGCCGATCGCCTGCTAGAGCACACCCCGTCGGCGGAAACAATTCGGGAAATTGCCGAGATGCGCCTCAAGAACGGAGAGCACGGGGCAACCATTTCCGCGTACGACCGGGCGGTTCAAGAAGGCGCCGAACTCCAGTATCAGGACTACTTTAATCGGGGGACCGCGTACGAACAAATCGGCCAACCTGCGAGGGCTCGTCGGGAATATCGGAATGCGCTCAACGTGAATAGAAGCTTTGGGCAGGCCTACATCGCGATCGGGGACCTTTATGCACGGGCGGTAAATCAGTGCAGTGGAGAACAGATGGGACGGCAAGATCGCGCCGTCTACTGGGTTGCCGTTGACAAGTATCAGCAGGCGAAGAGCGTCGATCCTTCTGCCCTCGGGGTTGCCACTCAGCGGATCGCGGCCTATACCAAGGGATTTCCCACACAGGAAGACATCTTCTATCAGTCCGAATGGGATGCTGGGAAGTCTTTTCCCATCGACTATGGATGCTACGCGTGGATTAACGAAACCACGACCGTGCGGGCGGCTCCCTCGTCCGAGTAACTGCCTGTCGAGTCTTGTGTGTTGATGTGCTGCGACGAAGCGTCAGGCACGAGCGCAAGTGACTTCGTCTCAGAGATGCCGAGGTTCGACCCGGTCCCTTCAAGTCCGGTCTTCGACCGGCGTGAGCTCTTTTTTTGCCTCATGCTCGGCGAACTAGTGCTCAGTCAAGCTGTGGATGTCGAGTATCGAATTGTGTTCTGTACCTGAACGTTGCTGTCTGCTAGGCAATTACGATTCAACGAGCAACGCTCAACCCGACACGGAAAACGTGACGCAGTACTAGCTCATCACCGCGAGAAGTGCGTTTCGTTACGGGTCACGTTCACGCGTATACGGTTTCCCTTCGGCCTCACATGGTGTGATTGACCTGATCGAAGATCCTGAGCAAACACTTCCCTCCGATCACAATTCACGAACGCCTGGAAGGGAATACGCGAAGCACTCTTTTTCTCATCAAACAGTTTGTACCATGAGCCTGAATGCCCTAAGACAGGTGGCCCGTCAAATTCTTCTGAGCGGAACGGTGCTGGCGACCGCTCTCTTTCTGGTTGGTTGTTCGGGAGACGATTCGCAGTCGGAGTCCTCCCAGCAGTCCGCCCAATCCTCTCAACAACAGCAGAGCCCGTCTGGACAAATGGGACCGTCGTCCGAGACGCTTTCCTCTTCCGACGTGAGCGAAGAGCAGATCCAGATGGCCGCCCGAATTGCCTCGTCGGTTCAAATGGGAGTCCAAGAGGACCGAATGAAGATGCGGAAAGACATGAAAGAGAAGTACGGGAATCCGAAGCAGATGGACTCTACGCGGAAGGCCAAGGCCCGGAAGGAGATGCGGCGCCGGCAGATGAAGATGCGCAAGAAGCAGATGCAGATCATGCAGGAAGAGGCGAAGAAGGAAGGGATGGACCCGCAGACGTTTCGACAGATCATGCGGTCCGCCCGGGAGGATTCCACTTTGCAGAAGCGACTTCAAACGGCCATGAAGGCACAGATGAAAAAGCGGATGCAACAGCAGATGAAAAACCGAATGCAGCAGCAAGAGGGACAGTAACACCAGTAGCTGCGGCCGTCCCGGTCCCCCCTGCGCGTCGGAGAAGAGTCCGGTCCTTGGGGGACGGGGATGGGTTAGCAGTGAACGATTCGTTCCTTGCATTGCCGCAGCCGTTCTCCTCGTGATGCGGTAGGCTCCTTTGTCAGGGCAAGCCGTGAAGGCCCATCGTTTTCAAGACGCGGGTGGACGAAGAGGGCTTCTTCGACGCGCTCCGCGGTGGAGTTGTCATTGAATCCGGAGGGGGAGAGGGAGGCCCCGTTTTACTGACCTCCTCGTTCTTGAAACTAGTGACCTCGCACAACGACTCTGGCGGTTTCGAGCGTCGGTCCCCTGACGCCACAATCTTCAGCGTTTGCTGGCAGCGGTCGATCCCGAGCATATTCCGCCCAAGAGAGACAGACGGAAACAGCGTCCCGATCTCTGCGATTTTTCGAGGGTATTTATATCGTGGGAGCGGATTCATGAGGGGAAAGCCAGAGCGAACCGCTCTCGTTTGGCCGATTCGTAAAACCGGTTTCGTTCGTGTGCTCCACACTTGCATTGCCCCCCCGTGCTATGACTTCTCCTTCGCGCATCGTTTGGCTCCACCACGCCGCTGACTTCACGGCACGGGAGGACTGGCAGAACGAGGAGTAGCGAGCTGTCGTCAGTCCGTAGAGCGGACTGTCGCCTCCGTGATGCGGTCGCCCACCCGGAGGCGGTCGATCACGTCCATTCCCTCCACCACGCGGCCAAACGACGTGTAGCCGCCGTCGAGGTGGGGTTGCAGGCTGTGGGGAACGAAAAACTGGCTGCCTTCCGTGTTCTTGCCGGCACTGGCCATGCCGAGGGTGCCGCGCCGGTGGCCGAGACGCGTAATTTCGGTGCGGAGGAACACTCCCGGCCCCCCGAATCCGTCCCGACGGGCAAAATCGCCGCCCTGCACCACGAAATTCGGGACGACGCGGTGGAACGGCACGCCGTCGTACCGGTCCTCCTGGACGAAGCGGCAGATGGCCTGTACCGTCTGCGGGGCTTGTTCGGTGTCGAGTTCGATGCGGACCTCGCCGCGATTGGTAGACAATACGAGCTGAGGGGACGGCCGGAGGGTCTTCAAGTAGTCCCAGTCGAGGGTAGGTGTGTCGGGGAGGGGCCGCGGATCGGCGGTTATAGTCGTATCGGCAGCTTGGGAGAGCCCCGTCGCGGCGGCTTGCCGGACCGTGGGATGGGGATGGTCGAGGGCGTTGCGGAGGACCGACAGGGCGGAGGGAGAGCCGATGTTTGATAGTGCCTCCAGCGTAGCGGTCATGCCCTCCAGGTCGTCGGGCGTAGAGAGGGTGCGGTAGGTGGCTGCGAGCGTATCGGTGGCGCCGCGGGTCACGAAGAGTGAGTCGGTGAGGGCGGAGGCGCCGTGGTACAAGAGGGCCGGATCTCCGCTTCGCACGGCGGAGGATAGAGCATCAAAGTAGAAATTGGCCTTTTCGGGACGAATGCGTTCCCATCGAGTCGATATTCCCTGCACGGCCGCTGCGGCAATGCGCGAGTCTTCGTGCCGGGTGGCGGCGGCCAGAAGAGAGTCGGCCTCGGGTCGGTCGACGTACGCCAGGGCGGGCAGGGCCGCGGCGTACGCAAAGGGAGAGGCCTCGTCGCGCCATTTCGGCAGGGTGTTCAGGACGCGTCCCGGGCGGTTATTTCGAGCCAATCCGCGTAGTAGGGGCGCCACCACGCGCCAGCGATCGGGGTTGGCACTGATCCAGACCCCGACCGCCGTTCGTGCGTCGGAGGTCCAGTCGGCCTCGGCCAGCGTCTCGGCGGCGGTGCGGGCCACGAGCGGGTGATCGTCATTCAGGGCGCGGACGAGGGCGGAGTGAGTCGTGGTGTCGAGTCCAGCCAGCGCCCGGGTCGCTTCCACGCGCGTTCGCCAGTCCGCTCCGTCGCGCAGCCAGTTCGTCAGCCGCTCCCCGTCGTCGGGATCGTTCTGGCGGCCAAGGGCACGGAGGAGGTACATGGCTGCCGGGTCATCTGCGCTATACGTGTCGAGGGCATGGCGCAGGGTGTCGGCGCGTCCCACGGCCAGCGAATCCACCCGACCAAAGGCGTAGGCAGCGTACTGCCGCGCGTCGTCAGCGTCGGTGGTGAGGTGTTCAACGAGCCAGTCGGTAGCCCGAGCGTCTGTGATGTCTCGCATGGCGTAGCGGGCGAGCGCGAGGGCCACGCCCGGGTCGCGTACGTCCGGAAGGCCCAGGTCCAGGAGGGCTTGCTGAGACGCAGCGTCGCCGGTGTGGCCGAGGGCCGCGATTAGGCGACGTTGCATGGCGGGGTCGCGTTCGTACCGCAGCACCTCTAGAAGTCGCTCACCGGGGACGTTGTCCGGCATGTGCGTGAGCGCAAACGCGGCGTCCGTGCGAACGATGGGCACCCCATCTTGCAGCAGATCGAGGAGAGCGGGAATGGCGCTCGTATCTTGCACAGAGGCGAGAGCAAAAGCCGCGCGGGCCCGCACGTTCGGCTCGTCGGCATCGAGAGCGGTAATGAGAGCGTCCCCGTCTCGATCCACCTGCGCGTCGACAACCGACTGGAGCGCCGGGCGCGAGAGCAACTGGTCGCGCGGTCGGTCGGGGCTGGGCTGGCTGAGGGCCGACGGGGAGGCCACCAGGGACGAGACGAGGAAGCAAAAGGCTGTGCGAACGAGACGATCGATGGGAGAGCAGAAGATGGGCAAAAGCGTCAAGTGAGAAAGGAGGCAGAGGCCGAATTGGAAACGTCGATTTGAATGTTGCTTCGAGGACTTGAATACAGTCCGTCGAGCAACGTTCTGCTCGACATGGAAAAACCGTTGCGTTTGAGGAGGTTTCCCGACTCGGCACGGACCGGTCCGACGCCCCCGATCATCAGATCTTTTCGGACCCGGCCCACGTGGCGGTGGGCGACGATGGAACGCTGCTCGTCGTGGACTGGGGAACGCCCTCCATCCGCGTCTACGACTCAACTTGACATCAACTTCTTCATTTTCCTACTCTTAAACAAAATCTCATCATATCCTTCCCCTCGTATCGAATTTGTCTTCGGGAATTTTGCGGCGTTCCCGTTCTGGCAGTTTTCTCGTATGTCTACCGATTCCGCCCCGCTCGATTCCAAACCGGAAACGGCAATGCACGACGATGGCAATCCGTCTTCAGCACAGACCTCCGGGCTTCAGGCCTGGCACATTGCTGGACTTCTGCTCGTCGTGGCCGTCGTAGGACTCGGCCTCTACGGGCTCTGGCCCCTGATTACGGGACAGGCCGCCGAGGACGCCGCGCAGGAGGACGCGGAGGCCCCGTCGTCGGAAGCAGCGATTGACGTCGTTATCGCCGAGCGGGTCGACTTTCCGCTTCGTACCCAGGCGACCGGGCACCTTACGCCCTGGAAAACGGCCACGCTCCGGGCGGAAGCCAGCGGCCCAGTCACCGAGCGGGCCGTGGAGGAAGGCGATCGCATCTCAGAAGGTACCCGTCTCGTCCGCCTGGAAAACGAGGAGGAGCAGATCGCTCTGAAGGAGGCGCGGGCGCAATTTCTCAAAGCCCGGGCCGAGTATCAGGCCAAGTACGCTGGCGATTCCGGCGTGTCCCTCGCGTCGGCCGACACGACTTCCGGGTCGCCTCTCGACCAGCGCCGGGCCACGCAGGCGGCCGTCAGCGGTCTCACCGCCGCCCGGCAGGCCGTGGAACGCGCCCGGCTCAACCTCCAGCGAACGCGGATCACCGCGCCCTTCGCCGGGCGCATTGCTGATCTC
>JAHENZ010000058.1 GCA_018609755.1 Salinivenus sp.
ACTTCTTCGCCAAGGCGGTGGGCTCCAACCTGGGAGCGCACGTCTCGCGGTTGGATGCCGACGGGCGCATCGAGGCCCAAGCCCAGATGGGCGGGCCGTACTGGCGACGGGCGGGATTCCTTCGAGCGTGGGGCGATTCCCTGGTCAGCCTTTCCGGCTACCGGCCCGTCGTGCACACGCTCCCTAAGGAGTTTTCCGACGGTTCGACGGCGGACAGCCTCGCGCTGGTGGGCTTCGACTCACCGATGCTGGAGCGGAGTTTTGCTTACGCGTCCGGGGACGTGGACAAGCCCCCCCTGCTTACGGCTTCCGCCGTGGCCCTCGGGGACCGGTTGTTCGTCCTCAACCTGCGGCCGGGCTGGGTACAGATCGACGTGTATGACCGCAGCGGTCGGTTGCAACGCCGCCTCGTAGAGCGTCGCGACGGCGGAAATCGAAATTTCTATCCGGTGGATCTCGACGCTCATCGTATGGAGGAGGGCCTTCTGTTCGCTGTGGCCGTGCGCTCCCCGACCCCTCAACTTGAGCTCTTCCGCTGGCGGCCGACGGTCGACTGACGTGTCGTAGGAGCAAGGAGAGACGCCCTCTATCAACTCACATCTACGCCGAAAAGACGTTTTCTTTATGATCGTTGCTTTAGTCGCGTGTGCGGCGCTGTTCGCGATTGCCGGGGTGGCGTACGCGCTCCGCTCGGGTGGGGGGCAGACCCTGGAGGACTACGTGACGGCCCGGGGGCAGTTCGGAGTGGGGGCGACGACGGCCACCCTTTTCGCCTCGGCGATGGGCTCGTGGATCCTCTTCGGGCCGCCGGAGGCCGCGACGTGGGGCGGCCTGCCCGCGATCGCGGGCTATGCGCTCGGGTCGACGCTGCCGTCCCTCTGCTACATTCCACTGGGCCGTCGCCTCCGCACGCTGATGCCGGACGGCCATGCCCTCACGGAATACGTGCGGCACCGCTACGGGCGGGCCATGCACGTGTTTACGCTCACGATCATGATTTTCTACCTGTTTATTGCTATGGCCGCGCAGATTACGGGCATGGCCTTCATCCTGCAACTGGTGGCCGACGTACCCCTGTGGCTCACGGCGGCCATCGTTATGGTTGCAACGGTCGCGTACACGGCGCTCGGAGGGCTGCGTGCTTCCATTTTTACCGACGGCGTGCAGGCGCTGCTTCTGCTGCCGCTGCTGGCGGCGGGGGCGGTCGTGGCGGTGTATGCGGTGGGGGGCACGGCACCGCTCACGACGGACGTGGCCGAACGGGCGCCGGAGCTCCTCCGCTGGACGCACGGGCCGGGCGTGCAGGGCGGGCTGGCGCTCGTCATCGGCATCGGGGCGGCGAGCCTCTTCAATCAGGGCACGTGGCAGCGCGTGTACGCGGCGGACAGTGCGGAGACACTGCGTACGAGTTTTGCCACGGTGGCCGGAACGATGGGGCTCACCGTGGTGGGGACGGGCCTTCTCGGGCTGGCCGCGGTGGGCGCGGGCACCGCCGATCCACCGTCGACGGCCCTCTTTGGCTTGTTGCTGGACGCCGCCCCTCCCGGCGTGGGGCTGGGGCTCGTCCTGCTCGGTCTGACGCTCGTCATGAGCAGTGCCGACACCGTCCTGAACGCCCTCGCAAGCCTCGTGGTCGTCGACCTGCGGCAGGCGGTGCCGAGGCTTTCCGCTGACACGTTGCTGCGCGTGGCCCGCTGGACGACGGCCGGTCTCGCGATTCCTGTCTTCGTCATTGCCTCGCAGGGCTACAGCGTGCTCTACCTCTTCCTGGTGGCCGACCTTGTGTGCGCCGCTGCGCTCGTGCCGGTGTTCGGCGGCCTCTTCAGTCCTCATCTCACGAATCGGGCGGCCCTTTTCGGCACCGCCGCCGGCCTCATGGCAGGGGGGCTGCTGTTTCCGGCGCCCGGCGCCGCCCAGCCCGCCCTCCTGCCGGCATTTGCCGCCGCCCTCCTGGTGCCGCCCCTCGTCGCCGTGCCGCTCTCCGCATTCTCCGACAAATCGTCCTTCGACTTCGACGCCCTTCGACGCGAGGTGACGACGATTGAGGAATGATTGGGTATTGCGTGTTTCGTATTGCGGATTTCGACTCTCATCCACGCAATACGAAATACGCATGCTCGACTCCATCAACATCATTTTGTAACCGACTGCTGTTTCCATGTCTGACGACCGTGCCTTTTCCCAGCGCTGCCGAGATCACGCCGCCGACGTGTGGGGCGCGTCCTACGATCACCCGTTCGTTCGTGCCCTGGTGGACGGATCGCTCGACCCCGAGCGCTTCAAGTTCTATCAGATGCAGGACGCCCGGTACCTGGAGGCCATCGCCGATGCGTTCGTGCAGATTGGTACCCGCTGTCCGGATCCGAATGACAAGCTGTGGTTCGTGAGGGCTGCGGAGCGGGCGCTGCAGACCGAGCGGTCGCTTCACCTGCACTACGGTGAGCAGCTCGGCTACGGCCCGGAGGATCTTCGTGCCCTGGAGTTGACGCCGAACAACCGGGCGTACCAGAATCACATGCTGGAGCGCGTGCAGCGGGGGACGCGTCTGGCCGCCCTGGCTGCCGTGGCCCCCTGCCCGTGGCTCTACCGCGACCTCGGCACCCGCATCTGGGATGAACTGGGCGGGTCGGTCGACGACGAGCATCCGTACGCCGACTGGATCCGCCGCTACGCCGACCCCGATCCCGACGAGTCGATGGACATCGACGAACTGACCGGGCGGCTCGACCGGTGGGCGCAGGCCGTGGACGAGGCGGCTCGCTCCCGAGCGCTGGACGCGTTTGCGACGAGTGCTCGCTACGAGTGGATGTTTTGGGAGCAGGCCTGGACGCAGCAGGAGTGGCCGGTGTGAGGTGTGGGCACTAGTGACCTTGCACAACGACTCTGGCGGTTTCGAACGTCGGTCATTGACGCCACAATCGTCAGCGTTTGCTGGCAGCGGGCGATCCCGAGCACATTCCGCGCAGGAGATACAGACGGAAACAGCGTCACGATATCTTCGATTTCTCGCGTTTCAGTTGTGCAAGCCCACTAGGAGTCGGTCTCGGGCGAGCGGGACTGCGTCTGAATGACGACCGTTCGGGCCACGCGGTCGTGAATGCCTTGCCGGTTGGGATCCCAGTAGAGCTGGATGAATCCGAGCAGGCCCGTGGCAATGCCGGCCGCATATCCACCGAACCGTTCGAAGGCGTACCACAGGCTCAGCGGCTCCCCACTCAGGCGCACCACGCGGAGGCCAAAGAGGTACTTGCCAGGCGTGCGCCCATGCCACCAGGCCAAGAAGAGGGTAAAGTAGAGCCCGATCCACCCGATGGTGAGGCCGAGGTCGTTGGCCGTGGCGCGGGCCATGCGCCACAGACTCGGATTGTTGACCTGTGCCTGGAGATTCTCCACCTCATCCCCCAGATCTTCGTTTTGGGCCTGCAGGATGAGGACGTTCTGCTGAAGATCGTGGAGGCGCTCGCCCGCTGTAATTGACTGGACGGGGGCGGACAGCGTGTCGAGTGCCGCCGAGTCGTTTTCTGCCAGGGCCTGGGCGTAGCGGCGGAGAAGGTCAGGGGCTTGTCTGGCGGAGGCGGAGTCGGTGGGGGGCTGGGAAGGCAGGAACGCATCCAGCCCCTCGGCCTGCTGAAGCGTTCGGAGCTGGGCCGAGTCGAGAGGGACCGACGCCGTCGAATCGAGGCCCGGGACACTCGTCTCTGTCTGCTCGGGCGTGTCAGGCTGGACGCCGGGGATCAACGCCGTAAGGCTGGGCCCGCTCGGGCCCCATTCCTGCGCATTCTCCACGAACGCAATCGAGAGGGCGAAAAGCACGAAAGCCCCGATCAGCACGAGACAGCCCCGTGCCCAGCGCTTCCATTGAGACGCAATCGTAGGGCGTGTGGCCACTCGGTAGAACACATAGGCGACCACCAGCCCGACAAGTCCCCCCGCTACGTTCGCAATAACTCCTGCGATCGCAAGATCGATCCCCAGCGCTGCCAGCCGCTGCCAGGGGGCAGCCAGCGGGGTATTGAGAAGTGCGTCGTCGACCTCGAAGGCTTGGGGTGTCACGACGTCGCGCGGGTCGAAGTCGGGCGCGCCCATGTCGCGCCCCTGTGCGTCGGAGATTGGGTCGGGCATTGAGGACGTCGTAGAGGTGCAATAGTGAAAAGGGACCCGGTCAGGTTGTGAGCACTGAGAGAATCATATCAATCGTCGTCCGGAGCGATTCCGGCTTGGAGGGATCAAACCGGGCGATTTTTGAATTCACATTCAGTTAACATTTTATTTATAAATCCATGTCAGGGGAATCCCAAAGAAAGAGCGCCTTATGGGACAAAGCAACGTAAAGAAAGCAGAATGAAGCGGAATGAACCAGTTTTAAATCATTTGAATCTGTTTTGGAAGCCCTGTAAGGTCAACGTGAGAGCGCGGGACTAATTTGCTGGTCGTTGCCGAGTTGGAAACGAGCCCCACCACCCATTTCTGGCTAAGCGCTCCTTAACCGGTTATGTACCGGCTGGGCGTTGGACAGGAAGGGGGCGTACGTGCTTCCCGACGAGGCTCTTTACCACTGAGTGCGGAAATGTAAGCCCTTACAACGTTCGGAAGACGGGCGTAGAGGGAATGGAGGTGTGGGTCGGAGTCCGGAAACGAATTGATGTCGATAGGACACTGTCTGCCATGGATGAGTTGCCACACGATCGGGACGAGTTTTTGACGGTTGACGAGATTCGGAACGGGGACCGCGAATCGTTCGAGCACCTCTTCCGAATCCACTGTGAGGAGTTGTGCCGGTTTGCGCTCAACTTCGTCGATCATCTTCGAGTCGCAGAGGATCTTGTTCAAGACGTATTTCTCGATCTGTGGAAGAAGCGTCATGGCCTAGAGGTGGAGCAGTCCCTCAAGGCCTACCTCTACGGGATGGTGCGCCACCGTGCGCTTACCTACTTGCGGCGAAATCAGACCCGCGACAAGTGGAAGCAAAATGGCGGATTACAAGAGGTGTCTCCCCGGATGTTGGCGGATCGGTCCGGGATTGGGCTTGAGGAGAAAGAGCGGAAGCAGGAGGCAAAGAGGGCAATTGAATCGCTTTCCGAACGCCAATACCAGATCTTTGTGCTGTCGCGTCGCCACGATCTCACCTATTCGGAGATTGCCGTTGCCCTCGACATTTCGGTCAAAACGGTCGAGACGCACATGGGACGGGCCCTGAAGTCACTGCGCGAGAAGCTCAAGCCGTCCACGGCGGAGTAAAGAGGTTTACTGAGGGCGCTCTTGGCTTCTGTGTCTAGGTACGTTTCACGTTTTCCCGTCGTGGCGTAATGCTACGTCAACCGTCAATGTTTGAGTGTGAAGAGTCCGACACGCCGCGTACGTGGTTCGCGACTCCGTCCGACATCGCGTCTGGAGTGCCGTTGGACTGTGCCTTTGCGAGATTGATCGCAAGAGCGACACATCGTGGCGCAACCCAAGGGTTTCGTCCTCTAGAAAGGTTTTCATTCCTTTCGTAGCGCTGTTGGAATCCAACGGTGCTTCAGAGATGCATTCTGATAAATCGCTCCCCCGATGTCGCGTTGGGGGGATATCACTTCATAGTTTATACATCCCGTCTTAAAAAAAGTACGTCAGGGTCGTGCGGGGGAAAAGACGCCTATGGGGGTGAAGCATGATGAGAAAGAGAGTGGACGTCATACTCGTACGCCGAGGAGGAAGAGGGTGCTTCGGTAGAGGAGGTTTGTCATCAGGATTCGTCGTTCAATCGTCAAGGGTATGGAAAGCAGGAATGAGCGTCCCGTCGATTGGAATCTTCTCTCCCGGTACGTTGCCGGGTCGTGCTCCGACCGAGAGGAGGTCGTCGTGGAAACGTGGGCGGCCTCGGATTTGCAAAACCGCCGGACGCTGGAGGAGCTCCAGCAGGTGTGGGAGAGGGTGTCGCAACAACAGCGTACCCTGCCGATCGACGTAGACGGGCTCTGGGACGAGCTCCAGCAGGAAATGGACGCGGTGGAACGCGAGTCGTCAGTGCAAGAGCAGCCGTCTCGAAAAGCAGACCGTCCGTCCCGGCGGGGCAGGAGGACGTCTGGTACGGCTCGGGGGGGGAGGCGGCAGTTCGTTCCGGGGGCGATATCGGTGCTGGTGATCGTCATGATTGCTATCGCCGTATTTTTGTTTGAGGGTCAGCCTCGTTCCGGGGAGGCGTCGCAGCAAAAGGTATTTACCACGCAGGGCGGGCAGCGGGCGACCGTTCGTCTGACGGATGGGACCCAGGTACGGCTCAACGTGGAAAGTCGCCTCACAGTATTGCCGTCGTTTGGGAAGAAGGCCCGTGAGGTGCGTCTCGAAGGAGAAGCATTTTTCGAGGTGGCCAAAGACTCGACGCGTTCCTTTACCGTTCACGCCCGGGGGGCCGACGCACAGGCTCTAGGGACGGCGTTCGGTGTGAATGCCTACCCCGACGAGCGGGTGACCCGTGTGGTCGTCACGGAAGGTCGGGTGGCCATGCGTTCTGAGCTGTCGGGGGAGGCGCAGGAAGAGGACGACGTAGTGCTGGAAAAGCAGGAGGTGGGAGAAGTCCATCAAAGCGGACAGCGTGTGGTCCGTCGTGGCGTGGATCCGACGGCGCATCTGGCGTGGATGGACGGCAAGCTCGTGTTCGAGAACGCTCCCTTCGAAGAGGTAATGCGAAAGCTGGAGCGGTGGTACGGGATCGAAATTTCTCTTCGACAAGGGATGTCGTC
>JAHENZ010000059.1 GCA_018609755.1 Salinivenus sp.
GGAAAGACATCAAACTTCGGGTTGGTGGGGCAGGGCAATCGTATGGTAAAGCTCCAGTCGAGTGCAGGCGGCTCGCCTGCCGTTCCTCCGGCGGATTGTGCCGGAATGTGTGTGGGTATGGGAGTGTGGGAGAGCGGCCAGCGTGTCTCTATTGAACGTCGCGCCCGGTTCCGAAAGCAAGATGCGATTGCCGTGGTTGGTGGGGAAGGTGGGGGCAATCACACACAGACGATTGTTCGGGAGGCAGTGGCTCTCCTGCCTATGATGCTTCCGGATGCTCAGGTCGTTTGGGAGGGCTGTACGTCGTCGAGGTCGTCTTCACTTACAAGCCTTATGCCTTTGCGAGATTAATCGGAGGACAAAAAATGCAGTACCGGGCTTTTTGCCCTCTAGAGTCTGGATCTCTCTCTTAGCGCCGTTGGACTCCAACGGCGCTACAACGAAGATGCAGACCTTTTCAGAGGATGATACACCCGGTTTCAGTGTGTAGTCGTGTTATTCCGGACTGCTGCCGGCGTCCTGCAGGCGCTCGTCGGCCTGCCAGTTGCCGCGGCGCATGGGAATCTGCATGGCATCCTCAGATTCCAGTCGGTCGAAGAGTCGGGTACGCATCGAGTCGACCCGGTCCTGGTACGCCGGAATGTTGATCAAATTGTGTTGCTCATTTGGGTCGTTTTCGAGGTTGTAGAGCTCGTTTAGGCCCCAGACGCCGTGGTAGTAGATGTACTTGAACCGGTCGCCGCGGAGGGCAAAGGTGGTGGGCGTGTGGGGAAAGGCGTGCTCCCAGTAGTACTCGTAGAGGAACGCCCGACTTTCATCGGGGGACGTATTCTCTCGGCCCTGCAGTAGGCTCAGGAATGACGTGCCGTCCATCGACATCGAGGGGGCGGACGTGTCGGTGAGGTCGAAGATGGTGGGGGCGATGTCGACGTTGCGGACGAGCGATTCGATAGTGGTTCCCTCGTCGATGGTGCCCGGCGCCCAGGCCAGCATCGGCACGCGGATGGACTCTTCGTAGGCATTGCGCTTGTCGATCAGTCCGTGCTCTCCCAAGAGGAAGCCGTTGTCGCCCATGTAGATGACGATCGTGTTTTCAGCCATTCCATTGGCTTCGAGGCGGTCGAGCACCGCGCCGATGCTCTCGTCCAGGCCCAGCAGGGTCTCGACGTAGCGACGGTAGAACTGGTCGAACTCCAGCTCCCCGTGATACATGTGCTCCACGCCGTGCCAGCTGAAGCGCTGCTCCTTCACCCAGTTGGGCTTGCCCCGGTAGTTTGCCTCCGTGTTGGCCATTGAGGCCGGATAGTCCGGCTCCACGTCCGCGTACTCCCCTTCGTGCCGCTGGGCCGGATCGAACTGGGCGTGTACGGCCTTGTGCGAGAGGTACAGGAAGAACGGATCCTCGCTATTCTGCTGCTCGTCGAGCCAGTCGAGCGCGTAGTCGGTGAGGATGTCCGTCATGTAGCCTTCGCGCTCCACCGTCTCGCCGTTAATGTTGAGGGTGGGATCGTTGTAGGAGCCCTGTCCCCGGAAGCTGATCCAGTGGTCGAAGCCGGGACGCGGCTCGGCGCTGGCACGGCCCATGTGCCACTTGCCGATAAAGCCCGTCCGGTAGTCGTTTTCCTGCAGGTACTCCGGAAAGAAGGAGGTGCCGTCGGGCACGCGCGTCGAGTTGTCGACGACGCCGTGGTTGTGGGCGTATTTGCCCGTGAGGATGGAGGCACGGGACGGGGAGCAGAGGGAGGTCGTGACAAATGCGTTCTTGAGGTGGGCGCCTTCGCGAGCCATCCGGTCCATGGCCGGGGTTTCGAGGAAGTCCGGCGCATCCTCGTGGAAGCTCATGAAGTCGTGGCGGTGGTCGTCACTCAGGATGAAGATGACGTTCGTGGGAGCATCGTCCGACTGAGCATGGGCGAGATTCGCACTCAGCAGGAGGGATGCGGCGACGAGAACGGCGAGGAAGCCGGGAAGGAGACGCTTATCGGAGCTCATTGGACGTAGAAGGTCGATGGTTGGGAGTGCGGCCGTTCGGGACTGCCCACTCCGCTGTCCCGTCCTCTCAACAAACAACACGAAGCTAGGAATCCACAACTGCAGGTCGTTACTCGCACTTGCCGTCGATCCAGCCGCCGGAGAAGCCGGCCCGGCAGAGACCACGCACGACGTGCGGATTCTCGCGCATGAGCGACCAGACGAGTCCTGTCCGGTGGTTCTCGATCATAGCGAGGATCGGCCCCTGATCGATGCCCAGGTGCTCGTCGTCGAACCAGCCCTGCGGGGTCGTTTGGCCGCCGTCGGGGGGCGTCTCCTGCAGAGTGTACGTGAGGTTGAAGGCATCGTAGAAGCCGTACTGCCCGAACAAATGTTCGCCGTAGCGCGACCGCATCGTCTTGAGGGCCGAGATGGTGGCATCCGGAGCAAAGGGGACGGAGCCGCCGACGGCTGTGGGGGCAATGGTGCCGTCGTCGCGGATGTCGCCCTTTGCGGCGCCGCGCGCCCAGTATCCCCGAAACTCACGCTCTTGCCCGCTCACCTGAACGGTCGTGTTGCCGGGGCCGTCGCTTGCGGTGAGCCCCCACACGTTTTCGCCGTAGCCTGCAAAGTTGTTCGGGTTATCTTTCGCGTATTCCCGCTGGGCGAGGGTGGCCCGGCGGGAGTTTTCGAAGTAGTCGATGCCCTTCTCGCGCATGTACTCGTCCTGAATGTTGCGGAAGTCGATCCAGAGGTGGGAGTACTGGTGGCCGAAGAGCGGGGCAAAGTTGACGTGCTCGTAGCCGTAGAAGGAGGTCCAGTCGTACGTGCTCGTGAACGCGTCCCAGGCCGTGTCATCGACCGGATGCGTGGGCGACCCCATAGCTAGCACGTAGAGAAGCATTGCCTCGTCGTATCCTTCGTAGCCGTAGTCGAACCGACCCTCGTTGGGCTTCCATCCCATGCTCACCAGGCCGTCCGGCAGCTGCATCCGGTCCCACTCCACGCGACGGTAGAGCGAGTCGGCCAGCGCCCGGATGCGGGCCTCCGTTTCGCCGTCGCCGGTAAAGTACTGCTGGGCCGTGAGGGCCCCCATGAGGAAGAGCGCCGTGTCGATGGTGGAGAGCTCCGTTTGTTGGTATCGCTCGCCGCTCTCCATGTCGATGAAGTGGTAGAAGAAGCCCCAGTGGCCCGTCATGCCGGAAGAGGCGTCCCCCTGCGGGGCGTTCCAGAAGAACTCCAGTGTCGTGAGGGTGCGCTCGCGGGCCTGTTCGCGGGTTACATAGCCGCGCTCCACGCCGATGGGGTAGGCCGTGAGGGCGTAGCCGACGGCCGCCACGCTCGAAAACGGCGGGTCGGGCCAGCGGTCGGGCGCAAGGCCGTTCTCCGCGTTCGTGGTCTCCCAGAAAAAGTCGAACGTGCGGGCCTGCACGGTGTCGAGAAAGGGACCGGTCTCATACGTTGGGCCCGACGGGCCGTCGCCGGTGGGCGCACCGGGATCCGACGAGCAGGCGCCAAAGGCCAGAAGTGTGGCGAGGCAGACGAGAAACAGGGAGAGACGGGTCATGGGAGGAGGAGGGTTTCCAAAGGGAGCATCCGAGAATCACCAAGTTGTCGGATGCGGATGTTTTACCATGAATGACGGCCGACTACGGACGACAAACCGCCGCAAAGGCCGTGGTAGCAGTTGGCGGTCCGTCGTCGGCCGTCCGCTGTCGTAGACTCAAGAAAAAACGCCCCCGAACGGGACCCGACCGCGGGCCTCGCGTCCAGGGGCGAGTGTCAGCAACAGCATATCACCCGTTTAGTACCCGGGATTCTGTGTGAGCATCGAGTCGCTCAGCGGAATCTCGCTTGACGGGATCGGATAAAGCTCGTGCTTGCCGGTCTGGAAGTTTTCCAACTCCTCGGCGGCGCGGCCCTGTCGCACGAGGTCGAAGAAACGGTGCTGCTCCATGGCCAGCTCCGCCCGCCGCTCGGCCCAGATGGCGTCGAGCAGCGCCTGCCCGCCGGTCGTCACGTCCGGCAGCAGCTGCGTGGCCGTCACAGTCATCGTCATCGACTCCGTACTCGTCGAAATTGTGCCGTCGCTTTCGGCCTCCTGCGTGAGGCGCGTGACGCCCACAGCCACCGTTTGGTCGGCCGACACGTTCGAGAGTGCGTCGTAGTACTCCTGCCGGGTGGTCACCTCCGTTCCGTTGATCGTTTCGAGCACGTCCACCGACTCGACGAGCACGGGGTCCTCGGTGTACGTGAAGCTCTGGAGACCAGCTTGCGCCGCCGCACCGTCCTCGTTGACGTAGCGCGCGAAGACGTGAGGACCACTAGCCTCCACGCCGAGCGAGGCGGCCAGAGGTGCCGCCATATTTTCCGGCTGCAGGCCCAGCGTCACGGAACGTCCGTCCCGTGCCCGCTCCCGGACCGTGTTCAGGTACTGGCGGGCAAGGTCCGCTTGATCCTCCTGGTATGCCGCCTCGGCCGCGATCAGCAGCACGTCGGCGTAGCGTAGGCGGCGGATGTTGACGTCGTTATTGCCGGAGCCGCCCGGGGTCGTGGTGGCGGGCTGCACCTTCTCGTTGTACCGCTGGTTCGGCATGTTCGTATTGACCTCGGCGATCACCCCCGAACCGTCGGGCAGCGTCTCCCACGGGTGCAGGATGGTGGCCTGGTGGCGCGGATCGCCGGGCTCGTAGGAGTCTTCCAGGTCCTCCGATGGCTGGTTGAAGCCCCAGCCGTTGTTGGCGCTGCCGCGCACACCCTGTACCTGCGCGTACTGGCTGGAGCCCTCACCTCCGGTCTCCAGTGCCACGGCCCCAATCTCGAACAGCGATCCCGACGAAAACTCGGCCGACGGACGGAAGATTTCCCAATAGTCATCGAGCAGGCTGTACTGGTCGACGCCGTTGCGTCCCTGGATGACGTTCTGGGCGTGCGTGAGGGCTTCACCGTACTCCTCCTGGAACAGGTGCACCTTCGCCAAATAGCCTTCGGCAGCGCCCTTCGTGGCCCGGCCCATTTGATCGCCGGAGTATCCGGTACGGGGCGGGAGGTTGGCCGACGCGGCGTTTAGGTCGCGCTCGATGAGTGCGTAAATGGAGTCCCGGGAGGCACGCCCCTGCTCGAACTCGTCGGGCTGCAGGGGCGACGTGATTTTCGGCACCCCACCGAAGGCCCGGACGAGGTAAAAGTAGTAGTACGCCCGGAGGAATCGATTCTCCCCGATGAGCCGAGCCCGCAGGTCCGGGTTCATGTCGTCGACCGACGGGATGTTTTCGATGGCCACGTTCGCCCGGTACACGCCGCTGTAGTATCCGCTCCAGGTGGAGCCAAACGCGAGGTTGCTGGCGTTGAAGGTCCGGCGGTCGAGCTCCAGCAGAAACGACGCATCGTCCGGCACACTGCCCTTTGTGGCGTCGTCGGAGGCGATTTCCGTTACGCCCAGCCACGAGAACACGTGCACGCTGAAGTCGCGCAACTGGCTGTACGTGGCATTCGTGGCCTGCACGGCCTGGTCCGCCGATTCAAAGAAGTTGCCGGAGGTTAGCTCCCCTTTGGGCGACTTGTTGAGGAGGTCGCAGGCGGAGAAGGTGAGCCCCCCCGCAAGGAGGAAGAGAACGGTGAAGAAGAACGGGCGATGAGAGGAAGGAGCAAATTGCATGAGTGTGCCCAGGTTGGTCGAAAAACGGTGGGGAGGAAGGAGCGCCGTGTCCGATTTAGAACGTGAGGTCCACCCCGAACGTCACGGTGCGGGGGATCGGATAGATGCCGGTGTCGATTGCGTCGGAGATTACCGAGCTGCCGCTAATCTCGGGCGTGTATCCGCTGTAGTCGGTGAAGGTGACGAGGTTGGTTCCGTTGGCGTAGAACCGAACCTGCTGCATGTTGATGCGGCTCGTGAGGCTCGTCGGCAGCGTGTAGCCCACCTGCACGTTTCGGATTTTGAGGAAGGACGCGTCCTCAATGAACCACTCGGAGGCCGTAAACCAGTTGTGTCCCGGATTTCCGATGCGGGGCTCCGAGTTGCTCGTGCCTTCTCCCGTCCAGCGGTCGAGGTACGAGGTCTCGAAGTTTTCGAGCCCGAAGCGGACGGCCTTCTTGGCGTTGAAAATCTCGGATCCCATCTGCCCGCTGAGGGACGTCGACACGTCAAGTCCCTTGTAGCTCATGCTCAGGTTGATCCCGTAGGTGAAGTCCGGGATCGGGGAGCCGATAAAGGTCTTGTCGTCTCCGTCGATGTCGCCGTCTCCATCCACGTCGGCGAAGTTGAGGTCGCCCGGCTCCACGCCCGGCATGGACGGCGTATTGTCGATTTCCGACTGGTTCTGGTAAATGCCATTTACCTGGTAGCCGTAGAAGGACCCGATGGGCTGGCCCGGCACCGTGCGAGTCGTGAAGTCAATCTCGTTCACGAGTCCACCGCCCAGAATCTCTTCCTGCCCACTACCGAGCGATTTCACCTCGTTGTTCGTGGTGGAGCCGTTGACGCCGATCTGGTAGGAGAAGTCGCCGACCGACTGCGCCCAGCTGATTCGGGCGTCGATCCCCGAATTGACCACCTCGGCGGCGTTCACGAACGGCTGCGTGTTCACGCCCACGTACTGGGGAATGGGGACCCGCACGAGAATGCCGCTCGTTCGCCGGTTGTAGTAGTCCACCTCGGCGGAGAGCTGATCGTCGAGCAGTCCAATGTTGAGGCCAATGTTCGACTGGCGCGTCTCCTCCCACTGAATTTGCGGATTGGCGAGCTCGCCCAGCGTGGCCCCGAACTGGAGTCCCTGATTCCCGGGATTGCCGAAGACGGCGTTCTGGTTCGTAGTGACGCTCGCGACGCTGGGATAAAAGTCGATCTTGTCGTTTCCGATCACGCCCCAGCTGGCTCGCAGCTTCAAGTTGCTGATGAGGCTCACGTCATCCATGAACGATTCCTCGGAGATGCGCCAGCCGCCGGCCACCGACGGAAAGTAGCCGTAGCGATTTGACTCGCCGAAGCGGGAAGAGCCGTCCGCTCGCATCGACACCGTCAACAGGTAGCGGCTCTGGTAGGAGTAGTTGGTCCGGAACAGGCCCGAGAGCATGCTCCAGTCTCCGGCTTCATTCGTGTTGGTTTGGCCGCTCTCCTCGCCGGCCTGTAGGTACCAGAGGCTCTCGTCCTCCCCGAGAATGTTGAAGCGGCTTCCATCCAGCGACTCCTGCTTGTACTCCTGTGCCGTTACACCGGCCACGGCGTCGACCGAGTGGTCGCCGAACGAGCGGTTGTAGCTGACGGTGTTCTCCCAGAGCCAGCTGTAGCTTTCGTCCGTTTCGATGTTGAGCGAGCTGCGGTCGTTGCGCTGGGCAGAAGAGACGGCAAACTCGGGGTTGAAGTCCCGGACCCGCTCGAAGTCGAGGTCCGTCCCCACGCTGGATTTGAACGTGAAATTGTCCAGGAAAGAGTACTCTCCGTAGAGATTCCCTACAAAGCGCCGCCCGGAGTACGTATTTCGATGGTAGAAGACCGTGGCGGCGGGGTTGCCGGCCGACGCCCGAAGGCCGGCGTCGTTAAACTCGCCGTCCTCGTTCGTCGGGGGGATCGTCGGGTCGGCACGATAGGCGGCGCCGACGACCCCCGGATCCTGCGTGCCCGTCCGGTACGTGAAGCCCAGATTGTGGCCGAGCTCCAGGGCCTCCGTGAGCGCGTAGGTGTTATTGGTGCGGAACGACGCCCGGCGATAGTCGGACTTCTCCATCACGCCGTCTTCGCGAACGAGGTTGGCACTGAAGCTATACGTGATGTCCTCGGTGCCGCCCCGGGCCGACAGCTGTGTGTTCAAGATTGGGGCCGTGCGGTAGACCTCTTCTTGCCAGTCCGTCCCCTCCCCGAACTGATCGGGATTCTCGAAGACGGGGGCCTGTCCCTGGTTGGCGCGAAGCTCGTTGGCGAGGGTCGCGTACTCCTGTGCATTCGTGAGCTCGATCGGGCTCATGACCTCCTGCCAGCCCTGGTAGACGTTGGCGTTGAAGGTGGTGCCTTCTCCGCTCTGGCCCTTCTTCGTAGTAATGATGATGACACCGTTGGCGCCTCGCGATCCGTAAATGGCGGTGGCGGAGGCGTCCTTCAGTACCTCCACAGATTCGATGTCCTGCGAGTTGAGGAAGGAGATGTCATTGGTGAGCATCCCGTCCACCACGTAGAGCGGCGAAGCGTTGTTGAGCGTCCCCACGCCCCGAATTCGGATTTGTGCGCCTGCGCCCGGTGCCCCGGACGTGGGCTTCACTTGCACGCCCGACACCTGCCCCTGTAGGGCCTGTTCCACCGAGGAGGTCGACACCTTGCTGATTTCCGAGCCCTCGACGCTCGACACGGAGCCGGTGAGGTCCTGGCGCTCCTGCTCGCCGTACCCCACGACGACCAACTCGTCGAGCTGGGAGACGTCCGGACTGAGAGTGAAGTCGACCTCGACCGTTTCGCCGGCCGCGACGTCCACGTCTTTCTCCTGGCGGAGGTAGCCGATAAAGGTGGCTCGGATGGTGTAGGTCCCGGGCTCCAGGTCGCTCAGGGTGTACTGACCGTTGGCGTTGGTGCTAGTCCCCCGCTGCGTGCCGGGAATCACGATGTTGGCGCCGGGCAGGGGACTTTCCTGCTCGTCCATGACGGTTCCGGTCACGCTGCCGGTGGACTGCCCCATCACATTCGGAGCGGCGGCACAGCAGAGGCCGAGGGTGAGAACGAATAGGAGTATCGATCGAAAACCACGCATGGGAGGGGTGGGGGTTGGAAGGAAAAACTCGTATCGGGGGCTCAGTGGAGCGCATCCACGCCCAGCGAATTGGGTCCCAGGACGGAAGCGCTTCTCTAAGCGGAGGGTCGCACGCGTCGTGTGGGGGTTATTTAGTGAGGGTAAACTCTCTCCTCAGAGGAGTGGAGGGAAAAATCGACCGAAGGGCTACTCGTCGGAGGAGCAGCCACATGATTCGCGACGAACGAGCTGGGTGTCCAGCGTGCGATGGGTGGGCTGATTGGATGCAGAAGCATCCAGAAGAGCATCCATCGCACGCCGGCCCAACTCGAGGGTGGGGGTCCGGACCGTCGTGAGCGACGGGGTCGCAAAGCGGGCGGTCGGAATGTCGTCGAAGCCGACCAACGCCAGATCCTCAGGAACCTGTAGGCCCGCCTCGTGCACGCCCCTGAGCACGCCAAGCGCCATCGAGTCGTTCGACGCGAAGAGTGCGGTGGGGGATGGGGTAAGGGAAAGCAGCTTTTCTACGGCGGATCGTCCGCTTTCTTGTGTAAAGTCGCCTTCGATTTCAAGGGAAGAGTCGTCGTCGAGGCCGAGGTCCTGCACCGCCTCGCGGTATCCGGCCAGGCGCATCTGCGCGTCGTAGTTGACGGGATCGCCCGTCAGGATCGCCACACGCTCGTGTCCGTGTTCGGCCAAGTGCTCCACGGCTGCATAAGCCCCCGCTCGGTTTTCGAACGAGAGCGTCTGGAAGTGAGAGGCCCCTGCCGAGGTGCTCAACAACACAATCGGCAGCGAGTCCGGTACGAGATCTTCCAGGAATCCGATGTCGAGCCGGGGCCAAAGAATAATCAGTCCCTCCACGCGTCCGAGCAGCGACCGGATGACGGATTCTGCTTCCGTCTCGTCGGTGTGTGAGTTCGACACGAGGACGTGGTGGCCATCCTCCTTGGCTCGTTGGTCGAGGCCGCGGGTAATCTGCGCGAAGAACTCCCCGTGCATGTTCGGCAGCAACACGCCGACCGTGCGGGTCTTCTGCGTGCGCAGATTCCGGGCGGTCTCGTTGGGAAGGTAGTCTAGAGCCTGTGCAGCTTTCAGCACCCGCTCTTTCGTCTCTGCCCGCACGCTGTCACTCCCGTTCAGCACACGGGAGACCGTGGCCACCGAGACATCTGCTTCTTCTGCCACATCTCGAATGGTCGTGCTCATGGAGAAAAGTGCGGGGGCAAGAAGACGAATCGCGACAGCGAGGGCTGTATGTAATCCTTTACATCCCTCATGTAATCCTTTACACGACCCAACCACAAACGAGCGATCATCCGTTCACGTATTCGTAACATTTTGGAGCGGAAGGGACTTGACTTTTCTATTGATGGATGAAGAGGTCTTAACCAGACCCCACGCGGGGACTCTTCCTTCGGCTAAGTGGACCCGAAAAGCACGTTTGCTTGTGTAGGGGTTTCCGAAGGGCCGTTGGGTCCCCAGCGGTGCCCTATTCAGCCGAGCGGGGGCTCATAGAATGCTCTGTTTAGGGACGCAGGGTTCGCTGAGCTCCCTCCCGTGTCGTGAGCGACACGTGCACGACGCCGTTCGGCACCC
>JAHENZ010000060.1 GCA_018609755.1 Salinivenus sp.
AATCGAGTAGGGAGTGAGGACGGGATTGGTGTCCCGTCCCCACGTCCCTCTCACACCACCGGGCATGCGTTCTACGCACCCGGCGGTTCCTCTGGATCTTTGAACCTGTATCGGCCAAGACTCGGTCACTTCCCTTCGCCGCAAGTCACTCGGACGACCTTTTGACTCCGGGGACAACATACGGTTGCCTCCTGCCAAATCGGAGACCTCTCGGTCATTTCTGCCTTCGACGTAACTTGTACAGGATGGGAAACCCTGCTTCTTGGTCCAGAGGTTCGGCCCTTCCTCCGACTCGGTCGAAGTACTATGGCCTCGGCTGACTTCTCCCACATCGACGGCTGTCGAGTGCGGGAGATCTCCCATGGTCAACTCACAGCCTGTCCAGGGGTCTCGCAGGGTTTACCACCCGCGGGTACGGTCGTCATTGGGCATCTCCTTCCAATGCAGGATTACCCTCGCGGTAGGCCTACTTACCCTGTTCCTGTTCGTCGAAACCCCTTTTCGCATTCGGCTTCTTTCAGTCCTGCCCTCACGGGCAGCGCCTTGCCTTCTGCTAATGATTCCTTACGACTTGGCTCACTCGGGACTTTCACCCTCCAGCCTGTGAGTATGCATGGCACACAATAGAAAAGCCGATCCGCAAAATGCAGATCGGCTCAGAGAGAGTGAGAATATCGTCGGGCGGATTACGCGACGGTTTCCGCCTTTTCCTCGGGGATCGGCATGGCCTCAAAGCGCACGCCGCGGTCCCCCGGATATGGTTCATGATGATCGTGCTGGTTCCGCCAGATCTCCTCCGGAATGCCCTCCGGGAAGGCCTCGCAGACCGCCTCGTCGTCGCGGTCCCGATCGAGGTGCTGGCAGGATTTGCACATCGATTCAATGTCGTGGGCCATGGCTGCCGCTCCCTGGTTTTTTATGGATCTGTCGATAAACTTCATAAAGCCATACACCACAGCAGGAATCCAGGATCCACCATTGTCGATATTTATAGGCAGTCTAAATCCGGTAGAAACGCTCTGGGAATCGCATCACACCCCCCTTCTGAGGCAAAATATTACCCGATCTCGCCCGAATTTTCACGGAGATGCATTGCGATCATTGGGCCGGGCGTTTATTTAGATTCCGTCTAAACACCAAACGTTCTCAGCGCCGCTTTGCCCATGCATCTGGAGGAGTTCAAGAAGGAAGCCCCGACCGACTTTTCCGTCTGCGACCGGCCGGGCCAGGACTGCTACAAGTACTGCCTGCGCGGCAAGGGGTGCACGCTCGGCGTGCTGTTTGAAACGTCGACCTGCGTGTGCTTCGAGTGGCTAGAGGAAAATGGGCAGGCGGTGGAGTACCGTCCGGAGATTCGATACAAGGCGTGGTCGAAGCGAAAGGTCGCTAAGCTCGTGGCCAGCGGCTGGTGGGAACCGACGCCCGCGGACGAGGCAGAGACGGCGTAGTGCATTCCATTTCCCCTAAACGCGGGTCCCTCGCCCGATCTACACGCTGCTCCTCATTCAAAGAACTGTCCGTGGAACCCGAACGGAATCGCGTGCGGGACCGTTGCCCGTGCCTGCTCGCTAAACGTAGTCGCATCGAGGAGGAGAAGGAAGGAACGATCGTTGGCCGGATCGAGCACGACGGATAGCAATACCCCGTCGTCTTCCGCTGTGCCCCCCGGACGCGGCACGAACACCGGCTCGCCCGGATAGGTGTCGTCGGCCTGCCACGTCTGCGCGGTGCCGCTCCCCACGTTGACCTTCACAAGCTGGTCGGCAAAATTCCCTTCCGTTCGCGTCCCGATGCCGTAGACTGTGTCGTATGGCCGTGCGCGGGCTGATGCCTCGTGTAACCGGGGCAGTTCGAGCCTCTCGTCGCTGAGAACGCGTGCGGACGCCGATCCGCCCGTAAGCGGCAGCCGGTAGCGACGCAACGTGCCGGTGCCGGGAGATGGCTTCTCGCTGCGCAAATTGTCGAGGGCCAGTTCGTCGATGATGGAGGCATCCGGATAGGTGACGATGTCGCAGACGATCTCGCCCTCCTGCTCGAAGGCGTTGACGTGATGAAACGCAAAGGCCGCGTCCGCCGTGCAGGTCGCCACCTCCGCCCCGTCCGCCTTCCGCAAAATCCGAAATCGCGTGCCGCGGTCGGGCTGCCACTCGAAGTTCTCGATGAACGGCTGTCCGCGCAGAAGCAGGTCCAGCGGATCGACCACCAGCGGCCACTCGCTCAGGATCACGTAGTTCTCCGTCATTCCGAAGCTGTGCATGTAGCTGGGCCGGTCCACGTCGAGCCGTGAGAGGACCGTCCGTGCGGCACTGCCCGACGGAATGCTGCAGATCTGGTACTCGGACTGCCGGCCGAAGGCCACCTGGTACGTGAGGGTGCGGCCCGTGTCCGGCTCCACGTGCGGATGGGCCGTTGCCATCTGGGCGTCCACGTCATCGTCGTAGTCGACCACACCGACCGTCTCCAGCGTCTCCGGATCGAACGCCACCGGAATCGGCGTCTCGGTGAGCGCCACGTAGGCGTCGTCGAGACGAGCGACGTTGATGCCGGCATTGTCGGTGGGCTTCGGGTTGAAGACGCTCATGATCCGCCCGAAGAGCGACATGCACGGATCCGTGGCAAACTCCGACCGCACGATCTTGCCTTCGGCCAGCGCCTCCGTCCGGCTCTGCGTCTCCAGAAATCGATTGCGGTAACTCACGGTCCCGCCGCCCATCCGGAACGCGTGAAGCATCGCGTGCCCGTCGAACCAGTGGTTGTAGCTCTGATCGCCCACCGAAAACTGCGCGGGCCCGTTGCGGATGAGGGTGCCGGACAGCCACTCCGGCCAGTCCCCCTCCACCGGCAGTTCGGGCTCGTACACCTCCCGCGTCAGATCCTCAAAGCCACGGCGGTAGTCGGTCATGGCGCATTTCGACGATAGGAGAAAACAGTCGCGTACAACAACGTCCTCAACCAACCGACTGCTCCGACCGAAATTCGTTGAACGTTGGACGTTTCAACGTTCTAACGCTTTTCTGCGCAACGCAAGGCGCAACCGTTCCGGGCACCTCCACTGCCTGCCAGGAGCCCCCTACTCCTGGAGTTTGTCCCTCATCTCCGACAGCTTCATCAGTGCCTCGACGGGCGTGATGCGATTCGGGTCGATCTCCCCGAGCATCTCCTTGATCTCTTCCGCCACTGGGTCCGGCTGGGCAAAGAGGTGCATCTGATTGGCCTGACTGTCCTCCAGGTCCGGTACCGCGTCGGCGTCGCCCTTCTTGGCCTGCACGCCGTTTTCGGAGGGCTCGTCGCCCATCTCGCCGTCGCCGCCCACCTCCAGATGCTGGCTCTCCAGGTTCTGCAGGACCTCGTGCGCCCGGGCGATCACGGCGTCCGGCAGACCCGCCATGCGCGCCACCTCGATGCCGTAGGAGTGGTCGGCACCGCCCCGGATGAGCTTGCGCAGGAAGACGATCTCGCCGTCGTGCTCGCTCACCTGGATTCGATAGTTATGCACCCGCTCCAGGCGGTCGGCCATGGCGTTGAGCTCGTGGTAGTGCGTGGCGAAGAGCGTGCGCGCCGCCACCTCGGGCCGTTCGTGCAGGTACTCCACGATGGCCCACGCGATGGAGAGGCCGTCGAACGTGGAGGTGCCGCGCCCCACCTCGTCGAAGAGGATGAGCGACCGCGCCGTGGCGTTGTTGAGGATGTTGGCAGCCTCATTCATCTCGACGAGGAACGTGCTCTCGCCCGCCGCCAGGTTGTCGGACGCGCCCACGCGGGTAAAGATGCGGTCGACCACGCCAATGTGCGCGGCGTCGGCCGGGACGAAGCTGCCGACCTGCGCCAGCAGCGTGATGAGGCCCACCTGCCGAAGCGCCACACTCTTCCCGGCCATGTTGGGCCCGGTGATGATGAGAATCTGCTCGTCGTCCGGATTGACGTAGGTGTCGTTCGGAATGAAGGGGTCACCCGGCGGCAGCGTCTCCTCCACGACCGGATGGCGCCCCTCCTCAATGTCGATGGTGAGGCTGTCGTCCACCTCGGGGCGCACGTAGTCCTGCCGCTCGGCCACCGCCGCCAGCCCGGCAAAGCAGTCGAGGTGGGCCAGCAGCTCCGCATTCTGCTGCAGCTTGCCCGTCTGCTGCGCAATCATGTCGCGCAGCTCGTTGAAGAGCTCCAGCTCCAACGTCTCGATTTTCTCCTCCGCCGTCAGGATCTTCTCCTCCATCTCCTTCAGCTCCGGCGTCACGTAGCGCTCGGAGTTGACGAGCGTCTGCTTTCGGATGTAGTCGTCCGGCACCTTGTCGGCGTGCGTGTCGGTGACCTCCAGGTAGTAGCCGAAGACCTTGTTGAACCCGACCTTGAGCGACGGGATGTCGGTGCGCTCGCTCTCCTCCTTTTCGAGGTTCGCGACCCAGTCCTTCCCTTCCTGCGCAATGGTGCGCAGTTCGTCGAGCTCCTCGGAGTAGCCGTCGCGGATGAGACCGCCCTCGCTAATCTTGGCGGGCGGATCGTCCACGAGGGCACTCTGGATCTGATCGACGATGTCGGGGCACGGGCTCAACTGATCCTCAATCTCGTCGAGAGCATCCGACTGGGCGTCGGCCAGCCGCTCCTTCACTGAAGGCAGGCGACGAAGCGTGTGCTTGATGGCAATGAGGTCGCTGGGCGAGGCACGGCCCGTGGCCACCTTTCCGGCCAGCCGCTCCAGGTCGCCCATCTGCCCCAGCTCCTCGCGGATGTCGTCGCGCAGGTGCCGGTCGTCCACGAACGCCTCCACGGCGTCGAGGCGGTGCTGGATGCGGTCCACCTCGCGGAGCGGGCGCACGAGCCAGGCGCGCAGGCGCCGCCCGCCCATCGGCGTCTCCGTGTCGTCGAGGATATTGACGAGCGTCCCCTCGGATCCCGACTGCTGTCGGGACTGGATGGACTGCACGAGCTCCAGGTTGCGCTTCGTCTCGGGGTCGAGCGCGATGTGCTCCTCCTCCGAGTAGCGTTTGATCTTGCGGACGTGGGGCAACTTGCCCTTCTGCGTCTCGCCGAGGTAGTAGAGCGCGGCCCCGGCGGCCACCACGCCCAGGTCCATGTCGTCCACGCCGAAGCCCTTCAGCGAGTGCGTCTCGAAGTGCTCCAGCAGCGTCTGGTAGGCAAAGTCGTACTTGAAGACCCAGTCCTCCTGCTCGGTCACCGTAAACGGCACCTCGCGCAAGTGCTGCTCCAGACGGTCGGTACGGCGCTTGTCGAGAATGACCTCGGACGGCGCCACCGTCTGGATGAGGTCCGGCAACTGCTCGATCCCGGCCTGGGTGACGCTAAACTCGCCGGTCGTGGCGTCGATGAACGCGAAGCCGATCTCGCCTTTGTCGCGGCCCGTTCCAAAGTGCACGGCCGCCAGAAAATTGGACTGCTTCGGATTCAGGAGCTGGTCGTGGAACGAGACGCCGGGCGTGACGACCTCCACCACGTCGCGGTCCACCACCTTTCCGCTCGAATCGTCGGCGTCCTCCGTCTGCTCGCAGATGGCCACGCGGAGACCCGATCGGATGAGCTTCGGCAGGTGGCTGTCGAGGGCGTGGTGGGGAAAGCCTGCCATCGGCACGTCGTCGGCCTCCCCGTTGTTGCGCTCCGTGAGCGTGATGCCGAGGAGGCGACTCACGGTCTGGGCGTCCTCGTCGAACGCCTCGTAGAAGTCGCCCATGCGGAAGAGCAGAATCGCCTTGGGGTGGCGCTCCTTGATGGCGTAGTACTGTCGCATGAGGGGCGTACGCCCCTTGTTGGCCGTCGAAGAATCAGTGTCGGTCGTCGAGGGAGCCATGCAGATGCGGAGATCGCGCGGAAAAACCAGATGCAGGTATCAACGTATCGGACGCGCTCGTCAGTTCCAATTGGGAACGCGCAAAACCCGGTGCGAATTTTCGCGCCACTGTGTCCCGTTCCGCTCGGACGAGCCCCCTGCAAGAGAGAACCTTCCGTCCCCCATGACGCTGTGGTGGAACGGGATTTCGATCTACGACCGAGGAGACGGCCGTGCTCCCTCCTTGAGGGCGCGAAGACGGCGTAGGAGCTCCCGCTTTTGAGCCTCCAGCAGTGCCTCCACGTCCTCGGCTTCCGCCACGGCCCGGTACACGTCGGTATTCTGTAATGCCTCGATGGCCGTCTCCACGCACGATACGGCCTCTTGCAGATCGTCGACCTCTCGGCTCTGCGTCCGACGTCCGTCCGGTTCTTCCCTCGGGAACCCCCATCGGTCCAGCGCCGTCGCGATGGCCTGCACGGCCTCCGCGTGCCCCGCCTGATACGCCGATTCGAGGGCCTGAAACGTCGCCGCAGCCTGCGCGCGATAGGCTTCGGGCACCACATCCGGATGGCACCGCTTGCTGGCCTGCCGATAGTGACGCTTCAAAAGATCCGGAGCCGGTTTAGACTGTGAGTGCTCCTCCTGAAACGTCTCGTACGCACGCTGGGCGTCGTGGTAGGCATTTCGGTGCTTCGCGCTCTGCATGTGGCGCTGGGCCGCCTGCCGCAGGTGCTCCATCTGAAGGCGGAGTACCTCTTCTTCGAGCGGCGCGACTTCGTCCCGATACCGAGCCTGAGCGGCGTGAAGCTGTCGCTCAAGCTCGGCCTTCTCCTGCTGCCGCTGCGCCAATCGAGACCGCAAGTTGGACTGCTGCGCACTCACGTCGTGATCAGAGTGTGATCTATGGTACGATTTCTGTATAATGCGTTGTGGGTTGTGCAGTAGAGGGTTGGGCGTCGGTGCTCGGGAACGGAGGGCCGGTCCGCACCAGCGCTCCTTGGAGCACAGGGGAATGCCTCAGCTCCAGCCGACGCTCCCCAACCCCCGGAACGTCAACCCGATTACGCGTACGGAGCCAGAAGTACAGTCTCCTCGTCTGATTCTTGTCACCATTAAAAACCAACACCGGGAGTTGGAAGATCCAACTCTGTGCGTGTTCGAGTGTCCCAACGGGAATCTTTCGACATCCGACGTTCACTTGCTTCTCTCGTAGCTTCCGTTCTTCCATGTACGACAAAATCCTCATCCCCGTCGACCTCTCCTCCACCAACGAAGCGGTCTTCTCCACCGTCCGCGATCTGGCCGATCCCGACCGGACCGATGTCCTCCTCCTGCACGTCATTGAGACGCTGCAGGACGACGAGCCCGGCGAGATGGACGACTTCTACGAGGAACTCCGCGAGGAGGCCGACGCGAAAATGAAGGACTGGGCCGCTATGATCGCCGAGGACGGCTTCGAGGTGCAGGCCGCCATCACGTACGGCGAGCGCGGCCCCGAAATCACCCGCGTGGCGGACGAGCAAGAGGTCGATCTCATCGTGCAGCGCTCGCACAAGGTGAGCCGCGACGCCGACGAAACGAACGTGGGCACGGTGAGCCACCAGGTCGCCATTTTCGCACCGTGCTCCGTCCTCCTGGTGCGCCCTGAGCGAACACAGTGAGTGAAGAAGTACTCCTGGGGTGCGCCCTGAGTGAGCGCAGCGAACGAGGAAGTACTTTTAGAGTGCGCCCTGAGTGAAACGAAGAAGTAGTTTCAGACTGCGCCCTGAGTGAGGTCTTTCCGACGCTGTCGGGATGACCGAACGACGAAGTGATTTCAGACCGCGCCAGTAACGGTCCGCCCGCTGCTTGCGCAGTCCTCCTTCTTAATCCCGAATGTGTTCGACCATTCCGAAGAACCGGCGGTCTTCCCCACGAATGAGCCCTCGTCCCTGCACGCTGGCCTGGACGTAAATTGGACGGGTGCTGTCGGCCCGCATGGATCCGTGCCCCCGGTGCTCTCCCGTTTTCCGGAGCCGCACGCGCATCTGCCACGCCGGCACGTCGACGAGCCAGCGGGTCGGGCTGTGCATGTGGGCTTTCGGGTCGGGCTCGGTGGCGAGCCATCGGATGAGAACATCGTCAGTCTCCGTGGGGAGCGCCGATGACCCGTTCTGATAGGCAAAATCGGGTGAGAGCGTGCCCTGTGAAATATGCCAGAGGTGTCCCCGGTCGTCGTAGAGCACGATCCAGTCGTACAGACCGAACGACGCCGTCTCGTCCAGTTGCCGCTCTCGTTCCGGATTTGTAAGGTCGTCGCCTGAACCAGACGAGATCCACTCGTAGACGCCCGGGCCCTCGTAGGTCGTGCCATTCCACGTAACGGTCATGTGCGGATGCCCGGTCCCTTCCTCCGAAGCCGCATCTTCGGGAAACGAAAATGAGGACGCCTCCGGTACGACCTCAAGAGACAGATTAGACAGCTCGGCCTTCACCCGGCGGAGGATTCCCTCGTCCGTCAGCACCGGCCGGAGCCCACCGCGGGCCGGAAATTGCACGTCAGGGTCGGACGTCGATTCCCACGTTTCGTAGACGGGCATCGACCACTCGCCGCCCCGGGCCACGAACAGCTTGTATTCGTAGGTTACACGGCCGGACTCGTGCGTCGTCCGGTTGAAATCAATCGCGAGAAGTCGCGGCGTCCCCGACGCGGCCCGCGCTCCAAAAACGAGGTAGTGGGACTCGTATCCTGTTTGCCCACGCCCCTCCCTTCCGCCGTCCGCGTCGGTCGCCGTCCCGACTGCGACGAGCACGACGGCAATTCCGAACACCAGCACGAGACCGACAGTGAGACGGGACGAGTGCATGGGACGTATTTTTTTGGAACGACGATCCTGTCCGCGAAGCGATTCCCTCGCCTGCATGCGCCTAATTCCAGCATTGGAGAATCGCAGTCCCGACCTTCGACGGATTCGCGTTCAGAACATGACAAATCGCGTCGTCGGGGAGGTCAATCCACACTCCGAATTCCCAATTCCAAATTTCTCACTTAGGCGGGGACCTGTCCGTTCGTTTCCTCCTCTTGAATCCGGGTAAGCGAGGCCTCCAGCGCATCACGGTGAACGATCTGGCCGTCCCCGTCCACCTGCCCAAACTCCAGCACGCCCGTCGGGCAGCTCTGCACACAGGCCGAGCACCGCACGCACTGCGGGTCCTCCATCGGCTCCCCTTTCTGCGCAAACGCCATCACGTCGATGCCCTGGTGGCACACGCTGGTGCACACATTGCAGGAAATGCACTTCTTCTTGTCGGCCAGGATGCGGAAGCGGCTAAAGCGATGGTAGATGTGCATCAGCGCCGCCAGGGGGCAGAAGAAGCGGCACCAGAAGCGGCCCGAGAGCCAAAAGTAGACCCCATAGCCCACCATTCCTGCCAGCAGGACGTCCACAAACCAGCCATAGTTGAGTCCCAATCCCAGCCATTGCCCGCGCAGCCCGGTCTGGTACATCGCCTCCATCCAGCCGCCGGGCCAGATCCACCCGCCGATGCGGAGAAAGAGCAAGGCAAACGCCACCACCATAATGACCTGCCCGGCCAGGTTGAGCTTATTCCAGCCCTCGCCGTGCGGCATCTTGTCGCGATGCTGGTCCCCAAGGGTTTCGGCCAGCGCACCACACGAGCAGATCCAGCCGCAGTACGCCCCCTTCCCCCAGAAGTAGATCATGCCGGGAATGAGAACGAACGTCTGCACGAAGCAGATGGCAAGCCACCACCAGAGGGGGTCCGACGAAAAAACGTTCCAGATAAAGAGCGGCCAGGCCAGAATGAAACCGTAGGCCCGCCAGTACTGCCGGCCGTGGACCGCGTACTCACTCGTCGGAAACAGGGCGTCGAGAAAAGCAGTGGACAGAAGCCCGTTCTTTGCGAGAAACGGGAGGACGATCTCCGGCAGGATGAAGAGCGGTACCACTTGGACCGTCATCAGGGTGAGCGTCTGCGCCCGGATGTAGGGCGTTTTTCGCCGCCGGATGCGTTTGAAGCCGAAGATGACGACGATGGCCGAATAGACGAGTGTGTAGTAGAACCCGGGGTTCTGCATAGACGTGAGGATCACGTCGCCCAGTCCGGCCCCGTCCGCCGGCTCCCACCCGAACGGGAAGACGCCGGCGGACTCTGCAAGCTGCCCCACCCATCCGCCGTCCTTCCAGCTGTAGACGCACACCATGAAGAAGAAAAACGCGGCGAACGCCCCGATGCGGTCCCAGCGCAGATCCTTGAGCCACGACAGGCCGCTCATCGCCTCCTCCAGTGAATCGGGAACGTCGCCCCAGTCGTTGCGGAGGGCGATGCCGGAGCGTCGGAAGAAGTCGAGCGGCGCCTCCCGCCCGATCATAGCGAAAACCTGATCGGCCTCCACCGCCGTCTGCCCCGTCTCCGTCGAGAGACGTACACTCTCGTCCCGGATCTCCTCCACGTCCGTCGGCATGCGGATCGTCAGATGGCCGTTGCCCTCCGGCTCCTCGGCCAGCTCGTACACGCGGTCCACATTCTCCGGCTTCGGGCGCACGAATTCGTCGCGCCGGTAAGAGAGGGTAACCTTCGCCCCAGCCTCTGTGAGCGCGATCGCCGCTTCGAGGGCCGAGTCGCCCCCACCGATGACGACCACGTCCTCCCCCTCGCAGCGGGTCGGGTCGTAGAGGCGATGATGGACGTGGTCCTTGTCCTCCCCCGGCACGTCCAGGCTCCGGAAATTGCCACTCCGCCCAATGGCCACAATCACGTTCTGCGCCTGGATTCGCTCCCCGTCGCTCGTCACGACGTCCAGGCCGTCCGCCGTCTCGTCGATCCGATGAGCCTCCGCGTGCCGCACCGGGATGTCGTGCGTCTGCCCCTCCAACTCCTCCACCAATTCCTCCTTCACCTTGGCACTCACCTGAAGGTCCCCCGCCGGCGTCATGTCGTTGGGGTAGGTGTAGATCGGCTTCCCCTTCTGAAAGTCCTTGATCGTCGCGAAGCGTCGCCGCGCCTCCAGCACACAAAAGGACAGGCCCTGTTTCTGCGCCTCGCGTGCCGCCGCCATGCCCGCCGCCCCGGCCCCTAGGATGACAATGTCGTACGGCCCGTTCTCGCCGTTCGGCTCTCCGGAGGTCCCGTTCTGCTCCGCGACGTCGCGCACGGCCCGCGCCCCGCCGTCCATCGAAAACTTGAGGAGTGGCACGCCGGCCAGGTCGCCCACCACGTAGACCCCGTCCACGTTCGTCTGGAAGTCCTCGTCGACGCGCGGCAGGTTTTCGACGTCGCCGGCCGGCCACTGGAGGTGGAGCCAGTTCGCGTATTGCTTCAGCAGAGAAACCATCAGCAGACAGATGTAGCCAGTAGTAGGAATCGCCAGTAAGGCCTCCTTTGCCCCTCGCCCTTCCCCCTTCGCATGCCTCTGAACAGACACGGCACAGACACCGATCCGTCCCCCTCAGGTTCGTCGTCCGATTCGCAAGGAACGTTACGCCCGGGCCGAGCCTTTCAGCAGAGGTCCACGTTCGCCGCTCTTCGCGCGCCCTTCTTTGCAGCATGGTTTACGGCATCACCGGAAATCCTACGAAAGATGAGCTCTGGGATCCCGTGGCGACCGTCGTCTCGTGGTTTCGTGAGCGGGGGCACGACTTCTGGATCCACGAGCCCATTGCGGAGGGACTACGGGAGCGCGGCCTCATCTCGTCTGAGGTAGAACAGGAGCACAGCGTAGCGGACGTCGTACAGCGCGGCGACCTCGTCCTGTCCTTCGGCGGAGACGGGACGCTCCTCCGGGCCGCCCACCTCACCGGCCCCAACGACACGCCCCTGCTCGGCATCAACATCGGCCGCCTCGGCTTCCTGGCCGACATCGAGGTGGAACAGCTCCACGAGGCCCTCGAATCGATCGTGGCCGGAGAGTACACCGTGGAGGAGCGCATGGTGCTGGAGGCACAGGCAGACAGCGACGCGCCCTTTGACACGGAGTGGGCCGTCAACGAGTTCGTCGTGGATCGCAGCGGGGCGGCGGGCCTCATCAAGATTGAGGTGGAGGTAGATGGCACCCCGCTCAACACCTACTGGGCCGACGGTCTCATCATGGCCACGCCCACCGGTTCTACAGCCTACTCCCTCTCCACCGGCGGTCCCATCATCACTCCCGGCGTCGAGGCCGTCATCCTCACGCCGATCGCGCCGCACACCCTCACGGTGCGCCCCATCGTTCTGCCCGCCGACTCGACCATACGGTGCCGCGTGCTGGACCCCGACCAGCCCTACGTCTTTGCGGCGGACGGGCGAAGCACTCTGTTTGAGGAGCACGGCCTGCAGTTCACCGTCCAGCAGGCGCCTCATACCGTAAATCTCGTGAAGCTTCCGAACCAGCACTACTTCCAGACCCTACGGTCGAAACTGATGTGGGGCGTGCGCCGTTCGGACGGATCGAAATAAGCTCCAGGGGCCGTGAATGGGCCGTTAAGGTCGCGTCGGCTCGTTGACGCCCGTATCTGCGACTCCTACATTCGAGTACTGTGCTGCCGCCTTGCCGGCAGAGACGAGGGGCCAGGTAGCTCAGGTGGTAGAGCAACGGCCTGAAAAGCCGTGTGTCGACGGTTCGAATCCGTCCCTGGCCACACCTTTTCCTTTTGTCTCCGCCGTCTTATCTGACGCAACCGCCCCCTCTCTATGTCCCCTGCTTTTCAGCCTGACGGTACGCGAGAGTATGCCTCCACGGAAGGCAATGTGCAAACCCCCAGCGGTCAGACGCACTTCCACACCTGGGAGGAAGACGGAAGTTGGGAAGAACCCATGCAGCAGTTTACGATCACGACGGCCATTCACCTGGAGATGAAGGACCTGCCGGAAAAGCGAAAGGAGGCCCTGTCGGACGAGGAGCTCGACGGGGGAGGTTCACTTCGGATCCGGCAGAATCCCTTCAGCGACGCCCCAGGAACCAACAACGTGCGTCACAGCTCCTCCCAACACGAAAATCAGTAGTCCCCCCTTCTACAAGGAGAGATGTAAGACACGTAGACGTGACGGGCCGGCTGGGAAGAGAGAAGAAACGAGCATCGCCGATCGAATGTGCGAGCGCTATCCGCCGCAATAGACGTGATTACGTCGTCAAATTCGGTTGATCACAGTCATCACGATTTCATTGCTTCCCTACGGTGGAGTTTTGAGCCGGGATGTACGGGGATCTGACTGCCCATAAAGCCGTGCGTCCCCCGTTTCCTCACCTACATACTGGTGGCGCTCTCCCTCCTTAGAGACTGTATTCAATCGAAGGAAGTAGGCGAAAATGAGCGCTTCGCATCGCCTCCAAGGCGCGCGAAACAGGCGATGCAGTGCCGCAAAGCGAGTGCTTTTAGCGTGCGGAACGCTGGAAGCGGCGTGCAGAGCCATTTGCAGTTCTTTCGGTTCTGTTTGAATACAGGCTCCTAGCCCGCGCCCGGCCATTTTCGTCGGCCCGGCAACTGTGAATCGATTACGTTCGCACATCCTTTCGAACCGACCTCTCAGTTCGATGCTTGGACATCTCCAACGCCAGAAATCGCACCACTATTTCGACCTGATCGACCGCGATGAAGACGGCTTCATTGAAGAAGAGGATTTTGAGATTCAGGCCGACAGTCTCGCAGATACGCGCGACCTTTCAGACGCGGATCGGGAGGCACTGCACAACCAAATGCTTGGCTGGTGGACTCAACTCTCCAATACCGCCGACGTAAACGAGGACGGCCGGGTGAGTCGACGGGAGTGGGACCGCTTCTGGGAAGCCATTCAGGCCTCCGTCGAGGAGGGAAGTGACGAGGAGAAATCGCAGATGCTTGAAAGCCTGGAGCACGCAGCGAAGGTCACGTTCCAGACCATCGACACCACCGACAGTGGGGAAATCTCGGAGGCAGAGTACGCCGACTGGCTCGATGCCTGGGGCGCCGAGGGAAGTGAGGAAGCCTTTGAGCGGCTTGATCGAAACGACAACGGCTACCTAACGGAAGAGGACCTCGTGGAGGCAACGAAGGAGTTCTACCTCTCCAACGATGCCGACGCGCCCGGCAACTCCCTCTACGGCATGCTGCAGTAGCGCAACCATTCCTCTCCCGACTCTCGTTCCCAAGGGGCTTGCACGGAATCGTGGGTGAACCGACTTCGGGGATGTAATCTGTACAACGTTGGATTGCTGCCCCCCAGTTGCTGCTCCCGTGAGTTTCACTGGACTCCACTGGGTCTAACCACGGCAGAAGAACCATTTCTGCGCTCGTCCGCATTCCTGGTGCAGGTGTGTCGCGCCCCTGTCGAGATTCACCCGCTTCCGACCGGTTTTCCGACTTCATGGATGCATTGTTGCAGTCGCCCATCACGCTTGCCCTGCTCCTGCTGAATGTGGGCATCAGCGGGTACGCCATGCTCGCCGATCATTCGTTGATTGACGAGTTGTCGTTTCGACCCGTCCGCATCCAAGAGCACGGGGAGTACTATCGGTTCCTCACGGCGGGCTTCGTGCACGCGGGCGGAGCCCACCTGGCCTTCAACATGATCACGTTGTTTTTCTTTGGCCCCCTGCTGGAACGAATTCTCGGGGCAGGAGCGTTTCTGGTCCTTTATTTTGGTGCCGAATTGATTGCCCACGCGCTGACCTTTGTGATGCACCGAACCGACCCCCACTACGCGGCAGTGGGGGCATCCGGTGCCATCAGCGGCGTCGTGTTTGCCTTCTGCGTCTTTTTCCCGCTCCGCAACCTGTACGTGTTCTTTGCCCTCCCGCTCCCGGCCATCGTCTTCGCCTTTCTCTACGTATTTGGCTCGGCCTACGCCATGCGCGGTGGCCGACAACAGGGCATCTCGGGCGGCATCGCCCACGAGGCGCACCTCGGCGGAGCGCTGGCGGGCATCCTCCTCACCATCCTGCTAGAGCCGCGCTCGGTCCAGATCTTCCTCCAGTCGTTTCGAGACCTGCTCGGATGAGTCTCACGTCTGGCGCTACCGAACCAGCACCATCTTTCGGGACATCGTGGTGTCCTCTGCCTTCATCCGGACGAAGTATACGCCGCTTCCGACGGGGGTGCCGTGCTGGTTCGTTCCCTTCCACGTGACCTTGTGCGCCCCGGCCAGCTGCGTTTCCTGCACCAGCGTGCGGACCCGCTGGCCGAGAACGTTGTAGACCGTAAGTGTGACGGGTTGCCGACGCGACAGTTGGTACTTGACCTGCGTTTCGCCGGAAAATGGATTGGGCGCGTTGCCCCTCAGCTCCGTCTCTACGGACTGCAGGGGAATGCCTTCGCTTTTCGTTTCGGCGTACGACTCCGTGCCGACGATGACGCGTAGTCGACGGGGCGTTCCGTCCTCGACCTCAATCGAGAACTGCTGTCCTTCCCGCGGGATCATGCGCTTCCGATCCAGGTCGAGTACGTATTGCTGGACGTCCTCCGGCACAGATCCCCGTTCCTCTAGCTGCAGGCGCACGGGATGAGGGCCGTCGCTGTCCGTGCGCGCTCGGACGGTGAGGGTCCAGGTCTGCCCGGACGAAGAGGGCGGATGATAGCTGGCGGCGTACGGAATTCGGCGCTCGGCTCCCGCCTGCGCACTGACCTGAACGAAGGAGGAATGCACGGGTGGGGCTTTGACGATGTCGTACTGGTCGCGCCCGGCCTTTGCGTCGGGATGGACTCCAATCCACGTCTGCTCGTCGCGGAGGGTACCGCCCTCAGCGGTCGCGGTAACCTGAAGGGTGTACCCGCCGTCTTCGGCAGCGGGAGACGTACGGGAGGCAAGACGCGTCGAGACCGCTGGGTCCTCCTCATGCCCAACGGGCGGAACGACGAGGGTGTCGCGCGATCCCGTCCCGTTGTACACGAAGTACCCGTTCCAGGGATGGAGCGCCTCTCGCTCGTACTGATAGGCGGGATCGAGAGACGCACCGGTACTGGTATCTCCATAGGCCACCGGTCCACTCAGATTGGCCGGACCAATACCGGTGGCGGCCTGGATCGTGTCCCACGGCACCGAAAACCCGAAGGGCACGCCCACCTGATTCCAGCCGGCGTCCAGTGGAATTCGATACGGAGCACTCGCCTCCACCGTCCGTCCCTCCGAAACTGCGAGGGTACTCCCAGCCCGGGTCACGAGCCATGCGCCGTCGCCCGGTCGGAGGGTGTCGATCTCCGGGTACTCGCGATAGGTCTCGCTCGACGGATTCCAACGGGACAACCGCCAGTAGTTCTGGTCGTAGGCCCCGTAGTTCGACCGGAGTATGTCCTTTACGCTTTTTCCCTGCGGCTGTACGGGGACCGAAATCATGCGGTAGGTTTCGGGGGGAAATGGGCCCTGCGCCGACAGCTGCTCGACCGTAACCGGCAGGTGATGCGGATTTTTGGACGCTCCCTGCCCCGGCACCGTGAGCGTATTCGAGCCATCGGACAATACGACGTAGTAATCCACACCCGCCGGGGTAACCAGGGCAGACGGAATAGTGCCCGTTAGCTGGACGGGGTCGTCGGGCGCGGTCTCCTCACGCTGGAGCGGCAGTGACTGGTACGACGACGCTCCGCCCCGACGAGCGAAGAGGGTCGCTTCCCGATTCGGGACGAACCCTCCACGAAGCGTCACCGTCACCGGTGCGGGCGTGCTCTGATCGGGCGACTCGGCGTCCACGGAGATGCCAACCCCGGTGCCTACAAGACCTACGGTCGCGACGGCACTATCCGGAGCGGGTCCTTCCGGCGCGGTGAAGGCGAGCTCGGCCCGTCGCGTTCCTTCGGCCGTAGGCTGAAAGCTCACGGTGAAGGTCCGCTCCTCATCGAGGTCGAGAGAGTCGTCGCTGGGCCCCTCCACCACCGCAAAGTCGTCGGCCGATCCGCTTGGGCCGTCTCTCAGCACCGCGTCCAGGGACGAAAACGGAACCTCCCCCGTATTCGTGACCGTCACCGAGGCCGTGCCGCCGGGATGCCCGACCTGCTGGACCCCAAGATCTATCGTGTCCTGCTCGGCCGTAAGGGCCACCTCGCGCACATTCACCTGCACCGTCGTCGTGTCGTAGCGCCCTTCCGGATCGGCAATCCGATAGGCAAACTGATCGGACAAGGTTGCACTCCCATCGTGGGTGTACGAGATCACGCCGTCCCCTTCGGGCGTGGCCGTTCCTGCACTCGGAGGACGGGTAATCTCGACGGAGGACGTATCCAGCGGCCCCTCAATGTCCGTATCATTGGCCACCACCAGAGCCGACACCGAACCGCCCTTTCGTACCGGTAAAGTATCGAGGCGAGCCGTCGGGGGATCATTCACGGCCTCCACGTTCACGAAGACCGTCGCCTCGGCGGAGGTGCCTTCTAGCGAGTCGCTCGTAATGTCCTCATCGTTTTCCCGTTCGTCAGCAACGGTGTAGGCGAAGCGGTCGGTGCCGTTCGCGTCCGGAGCCGGAACGTACGTGATCGCTCCTGTTGCGTCATTTACGCTCGTGGTGCCAAACTCCGGCGGCTGAGAAACCGTCACGCTCGACGAGTCTAGTTCGCCGTCCACGTCGTAATCGTTAGCAAGCACCTCAATCGTGACGGACTGGTCTTCCTTCGTCGTCACGCTATCGTCAGTGGCAACGGGAAGAGCGTTGTCTGTGGTAAAGGTGACCAGGTCTCCAGACAACGAATCGGCGTCATTCGCCGCCGCAATCTCGTAATAATATTCGGTGCTCGGCTGAAGGGTGTCGACGCGTAGACTGACCGTCTGATCTGTGCTCAGATTCGATCGGAGCGTGTCGATGGGGGCAATCGTGACGTTTTCGGTCGCCACCTGAACCAGCGCGACGTAGACACGGGTCTCAAGCTCTCCGGGGTTGACGGTTCCGGTGAGCGTCGCCGACGTATCGGTAACACTGGACGGCGGCTCAGTCGTCACCTGCGGAGGGGGCACGGGGAGCGCTAGTGTACGACGTTCCCCTGTTCGTATCCCCGCCCTGCTTTCATTCCAAGGACGGTAGCGATACCTCGCGTCCACATGCAGGGGGCGCCTCGATCCTTTCACGTTCTTGGCGGTGAAATCTGTCGGGCCCGTTGCGAGCGAGGTCGCAGGAATAGCTCCAAACGAGGTGTCCGCACCTACGGGGATTGGGGAATCGTGGGCCTGAACTGAGACATTTCCGAGGAACAGCAAACAGGCAGTAATGAGGGCCGAGCGAAGAAAAGCCATAGCCTGAAAGAGCTGGACGGCAATCAGAAAACGACCTCGTGCAATTCACCTACACGATTTTTTACTTCAAGAAAAGACTGAGACCTCTCAAAGTCAGGTTCTTTTCTTCCCTTAAGGGTCGTACCGAATACATTATATATAACGAAAGCGGGAGCAGCCTCCGGACACGGACCGGCTACTCCCACGACGTTCGTTCATTGAAATTTTACCTCAGTAGTAAAAACGCGCCTGTCTCCCTCCGGTGGTGTCGAAGGGGGGATGAGTGCACTGTACCGACCATTGGGAAGAGGTACCGATACCTCCGTACGTCTTGAACGTTGGACGAAGAGTACGTCTGCCCCCCTGATCTAGCAACCTGTTGCGCATTGGGGTTTAGAAGCTCGCCCGGCGAATTTTTTTGGCACTACGTATACTCTAAAGGGGAAAATTTTTCTCACCTACCAAATTAAAGCCAATGTCTTTGGTAATTTCAGAAGCAAGTGTGAAGGTGAGTCTATGTGCAACAGCCTGCTAGGCCCGAGACGCAAGACGTGAGCTCCCGATCCGGCGTCACGTCAGCCGCTCAACGAGAACCTCCCAGTCCTCAAAAACGAATCCGCGATCGTCAGTCGAGTGGCCGTTCGTGCCCGTCGGAGCAAACCATGCCACCCGCCAGCCCGACGTCTGGGCTCCCTCCACGTCCGAGCGATAAGAGTCGCCCACGTACAGCACGTCCTCGGTCTCGACCTTGGCCTTCTCGGTAGCGTGCGCAAATACTCGCGGACTTGGTTTTAGGGTGCCGGTTTCCTCACAGATGACAATCGCGTCGGACCGTTCTTTCAACACCGGAAAGGTGTCGAGCTTCTGCGCCTGTACTTCAGCAAAGCCGTTGGTCATCACGCCCACGGGCCACTGCTCGGCGATTGCTTCAAACGCGTTCCGCGCCCCCGGAATGAACCGCCAGTGCTCCGCGTAGCGCTGCATGTAGTAGCGTCCGACGAGGCCCGCGTTGGCGTGCGGCGCCCCCACCGCGTCGAGCAGCCGCTCGAATCGCTGCTCCTGCACGGTCGTCTTATCGATCTCGCCATCGGCGTACTGACGCCAGAGCGGCGCGTTGATGGCGTGGTACTGCTCTTGCAACTCGTCGACCGACAGGGTGCCGAAAATCTCCAGGTACCGCCCCCGCAGATCCGATAAGGCTTTCCGCTCAGCGTGCGTGTGATCGAGCAGAGTGTCGTCGATGTCGAAGTAGACAAATGAAATGTCCATAGGCAATGGCGAGTGTCGAATTTCGGGTGGGAGGACAAATCGTTGAGAGCAGATTCGAAATTCGCTATTCGACATTCGAAATTGATTTCTCGAACATAGCGTATTCCTTGTCTTTGACGCCGCCGAGAGACTCGACGTGATTTTTGAGGCGGTCGTTGCTGTCGAGTACCCAGCTCATTTCACAGGCGTCGTAGCCGTTTGCGGGTCCGCGCTCAGTGGTTTCGAGGACGAGCATGCTGTCGAGCCCCTTCCCCTGAAACGCCGGCCGGACGCCCATAAGGGGCATGCGGCACTCGTATATTCCATAGGTCATGTGGAGAAAAAGCTTCGGGAGCCCCCACGGAAAGAGGCGGCCGTCGGGCACGTGCCGCAGGGCCCGGTTCACGTTGGGTAGGGCGATAGAGAAGCCGACCGGTCGGCCCTCGTGCTCGACGAAAAACACGAGCTCGGGCTCCAGAATCTGCTCCATCTCCTCGGCCAGTTGCAGAAATTCCGCCTCCGTGACGGGCACAAAGCCCCAGTTTTCGGCCCAGGCCTCGTTATAGATCTCACGAATGGTGCGCGCCTCCTCTTCGAATCGGTCCGGATCGAGGGAGCGGACCGAAAGGCCCGGCGTGCGCTTCTTCACGATCTCGACGCCCCGCCGCAGGCGCTCGTAGTCGCAGTACTTCTTGTGAAGGTAGTAGGCCCACATCGTCATGCTGCGCTCAAAGCCGTAGCGCTCCAGGAAGTCCTCATGATACGGCGGGTTGTAGGGCATGAGGACGGAGGGCTCCCGGTCAAAACCGTCCACAAGCAGGCCGGCGGTGTCGTTGAGGGACGGATTGGCCGGGCCCCGCACCCGTTTCAAATCTTGATCGCGGAGCCAGTCGGAGGCGGCGTCGAGGAGCGCCTCCGCCACCGCGTAGTCGTCGACGCACTCGAAGAAGCCGAAGAACCCCGTATCATCGTCGTAGGTCTGCAGGTGCATCCCATTCACGATGCCCGCGACGCGCCCCACGGCGGCCCCGGACGTATCCTCGGCCAGAAAGAGCTGCATGTCGCCGTGCTCGAAGAAGGCATTCTCCGACGGGTCGAGCGTGGCCTTCACGTCGCGGCGCAGGGGCGGCACCCACTTCGGATATCGGTCCGGATAAAAGTCGTAGGGCACGTCGACAAACCGACTCCGGTCCCGTGCACTCTCAACGGGGCGGATGGTGACGGCGGTCTCGGCGGAGGCGATCGACATGGCACGGCAGATGAGGAGCGAGAACAGACGAAACGCCGCCGATCCCGAACGGGAGCGACGGCGTCAATTACGACACGAATGGCACGGCTGTTCTACCCCTACGACTGACGTTCAGACAAAAAAGCCCAAAGCATACTACTCCGTCGGCGGCGTGCCGTGCCCGTTGGTCCCGATCACGCCGTGCTTCCTGCCGACCCGATGGAACGCTTCCAGGATTTGGTCCAGCTCGTCGTCGGAGTGGGTCGCCATGTACGAGGTGCGCATGAGCGACTGTCCTTTTGGCACGGCGGGCGGAATGACCGCATTTACGAAGACGCCCTCTTCAATCAGGTCGCGCCAGAAGCGGAAGCACTGCTCCATGTTGCCGACGACGACCGGAATAATGGGGGTCTCACTCTCCCACACGTCGAAGCCGAGACTGCGGAAGCCGTCTCGCATGTAGTCCGAAATCTCCCAAAGACGCTCCAGCCGTTCGGGCTCATTTTCGAGAATATCGAGGCACTTCAGCACGGTGGCCACTGTCGAAGGCGGCATCGACGCACTGAAGATGTGGGTAGAGGCCTCGTGCCGGATGTACTCGATCACGTCCCGGTCGCCGACGCAGAACCCGCCGATGGACGAGAAGCTCTTCGAGAAGGTACCGGTGATGAGGTCTACCTCGTCCGTCAGTCCGTACGTGGACGCCGAGCCGTGCCCTCCCGGGCCGATCACTCCAATGGCGTGGGCGTCGTCCAGCATCAGTGCCGCGTCGAACTCCTCTGCCAGATCCAAAAGCTCCGGCACCTGCGCAATTTTTCCGCTCATCGAGAAGACGCCGTCGGTGGCGATCAGCTTCCCCGCGTTCGGTTTTTCTTCGTGGGCCCGCTCCAGCATCCCCCGAAGGTGCTCCATGTCGTTGTGCTGGAAGCGGCGCGTCTCCGCCATGCTTGCCTGCGTCCCCGCCACGATGCAGGCGTGGTTGTCTTTGTCGGAGAAAATGATGTCGTTGCGCCCAGCGATGGACTGCAGCACGCCCTCGTTCGTCATGTATCCCGTGGAGAACAACACGGCCTTATCTTTTCCCATAAAGTCCGCCAGCCGGTGTTCGAGCTCCAGGTGGAGGTCGAGCGTGCCGTTTAAAAAGCGACTGCCGGTACAGGCGGTGCCGTACTCGTCAATCGCGTCTTTCGCCGCCTCCTGCACGCGCGGGTCCGAGGTGAGCCCGAGGTAGTTGTTCGACCCCGCCATGATCACCTCGTCCCCGTCCATGACCGCCCGTGAGCCTTCACTGTACTCGATGGGACGAAAGTACGGATATAGATCCGCCTGTTTGACTTTCGCGTAGTCGTTCGAGGGATCGAAGAAACGGTGACACTTTTCGAAGAGGGAGGGTTCGTCGAGGGCATCGGTCTCCACCTCTTCGGTGTGGACGAACTCGTGGGGCCGTTTCTGATCAGTCATATGATACAGGGACGTGATGCATGAGCACGCGTACAAACCCGGAAAACGGCAATTCCCGTCGCCGTTCCGGCACAAAAACAACAGGGGACTGGTCTCCCCTTCCGGGTATAGTCGCGACTATTTCGGAAAAGGTAACATACCACCTCCCCGTCACCGCAAACGCTGTGCGATCGTTGCTGGTGGGATCTCGCAAAGTGGATGGTCTATGTACGCCTCGTCTTCCCCGCGTGTCCCTCAAATCTTTGAGACTTCTGTATTCGGAAGGGCTTTCGTCCCCAGTCCCCCCTGTTTTGTGGAGGCTTTCACATCCTCCCACCGAGAGCTCACGATCGCATCGCGCTTTTCACTCCTCCGCGCCGCCGATTCGAAATTTTTATTTCATCGAGTTTGCACATCTGATCCCCCAAACACAATGCACGCCCCCCAGCCGCTTAAAAGCGGAGACGGAGCTTCATCTCCATGCCAGACGTCGTGGGCGTTACCGTGGGTCTGCTGGTGGCAGGACGGACGCGGACGGAAAGCGTCTCGCCCACGTCGAACGTGAGCAGGTGGGCACTCACGTAGGCATCCAACACCGTAAGCGCGTAGAACACCCCTACGCCCAAGATCGACAGGTCGCGTTTTCGACGAAACCGATCGCGCTGGTTGCGCAACTCCTTGAGTCGCCACTGATCCGACTCCGGGTCGGCCCCAACGAAGTCTTGGACTTCCTGGTACTGTCCCTCGTAGCGTTGATACTCGTTGGTTTCCCGTTCTTCATTCCGGACTTGCCGTTCCTGAATTCCGTACAGGTGAGCGCGCTGGAAGAGTTTGTACCGGTGGTGGGCCTGGTACACCCGCGCACCCAGCGCCCCGAAGCCCGCAAAGACGAACGGGAGCTTCAGGTACTGGCGGTTGTAGAGCTGCCCCCATCCGGGCACGGCCGCAGCGCGCCAGAGGGCGTTCCGGGGGGAGTGGTCCGGCGAAAAGCCTTTTTCCTTCAGGATCTCGGCCCGGACGCTGTCGGGCTGGGCCTGGCACTCCGCGAGCCCCCCGCTCCCCGCCCACAGTACGGCACTCAGAATCACTGCAATATGGAGGGTTCGGCGAACAGACATGGTGCAACAACCCTGTGCCCGGAAACGATCAGGAGAAATGAGCAACTGACGCCCGGGGGTCCTTCGCCCCGCCCCACGTCCGTTAGTGCTCCATCATCAGTTCTACGAGGCGTTCGAGGTCTTCCTCCGAGTAGTACGAAATCTCAACGCTCCCCTCTCCATCCTTCTTATGGTTGATTTGCACCTGCGTGCTAAAGCGGGAGCGGAGCTTACTGCGATAATCGTCGAGCTGGAGCTCGTCTCGGTCCGGCGCGGCGGAGGGAGACGGCGAATCGTCCGCCTCGTCCTTATCCGCCTCGTCGGCCTGCTCCTCGTGCCAGTTCCGGGCCCGCTGCTCTACCTCCCGCACCGACAGGTCCTCTTCGATCGTCTCTTCCAGAAGCTCCACCTGTGCCTCCTCATCGTCCATGGCAATGAGGGCGCGGGCGTGCCCCATGGCCACCTCCTTGTCGCGCAGGGCAGCCTGCACGCGGGGCGGCAGACGGAGCAGGCGAAGAAAGTTCGAAACCGTCGCCCGGCTCTTGCTGACCTTCTCGGACACCTCTTCCTGCGTCAGCCCGCACTCCTCCATGAGGCGCTGGTAGCCGAGGGCCACCTCAATGGGATTCAGCTCCTCCCGCTGTACGTTTTCCACCAGCGCCATCTCTAGCATTTCTTCCGAGCTGGCCTTGCGGATGAAGGCCGGCAGGCGCTCGATGCCCGCGCGCCGGGCCGCCCGCAACCGCCGCTCCCCCGAGATGATCTCGAACTGGCCGTCGCCCAGCGACCGAACCGTAATAGGCTGAATCACGCCGAGCTCTTCGATGGAGGCCGCAAGCTCGTCGAGCGTCTCGTCGTTGAACTCCTGGCGCGGCTGGTACGGGTTGGGCCGAATGCGCTCGATGGCCACCTCCGCCACGCGCCCCAGCATTCGGGTCCCGTCGTCGAACTGGTAGAGCTGGCTCTCAGACACGTCTTCGCCCCCCGTCCCCTCCTCCGTCTCGTCGGCGTCCTGCTCCTGCTCTTCGGAGGGGATGAGCGCATTCAATCCTTTGCCAAGTGCGGGTTTGTCAGCCATACTGAGTAGGCGGTAAGGGGAGTGAGCAAGTTGATGCGTGACGCGTGATAACGACAGCTCGCGTCCCAGGCGTCACGAATCACGGCTCGCGGATCTACAGCGAAAAGTCGTCGGCCGGCGTCGTGGACTCCTCCGATTCGGACGACTCGTTATCGATTGCACCGGCTTCGTCCTCTTCGTCTGCTCCCGCGTCGTCTGTCCGGTCTTCGCCGTTGGCGTGGTGCTGCTCCAGAAACTCCTGGTTGTGCTCCAAAATCTCGCGGGCGAGGGCCATGTAGTTTTTTGCCCCTTTGCTGGAGGCCTCGTACAACAGAGCCGGCTTGCCGAAGCTGGGCGCCTCCGAGAGACGCACGTTGCGCTGGATGATGGTTTCGAACACCTTTTCGCCGAAGTACCGGCGCACCTCCTGCGCCACCTGGTTGGAGAGGCGAAGGCGCGTGTCGAACATGGTGAGCAGCACGCCCTCAATCTCCAACTCGGGATTGAGGTGCTGCCGCACAATCTTGATGGTGTTGAGCAGCTGCCCCAGTCCCTCCAGCGCAAAGTACTCGGCCTGCACCGGAATGAGGACCGAGTTGGCCGCCGTGAGCGAGTTGAGCGTGAGCAGCCCAAGGGAAGGCGGACAGTCGACCACCACGAAGTCGTACTTTCGCCGAATCCTCGGGAGCCGGTTGCTCAGAATTTTTTCCCGCTGCATCTCGTCGATCATCTCAATCTCGGCCCCGACGAGGTTGATGTGGCTCGGAATCACGTCGAGAAACGGCATCTCGGTCGTGATCACGGCCTCCGACGCCGGCACTTCGCCGATGAGCACTTCGTAGATGGAGGCATCGATCTCCTCGGACTCCAGGCCGATGCCAGAGGTGCAGTTGGCCTGCGGGTCGATGTCGAGGAGCAGCGTGGAGTGTTCGGTCGCTGCCAGGGAGGCGGCCAGATTGATGGCCGAGGTCGTCTTTCCGACGCCTCCCTTCTGGTTCGCAATGGCAATGACTTTGCCCATAGGTGTACTCGCTCTTTGAGGAAGGAACGGGCCGAAGCGTCCCTGTAATTCGTCGTGCCTGCAGCGGCAGAGGGGGTATTTATTGTCTGCCGGGATACGTTCAACCTACGGAATGCCGCGCGTCAATGTCCACCGGATGGGGCCGGCGTCACGCCCTCTTCGCACGGGGCCGCTCACCGGATCACTCGCTCGGCCGCGGGGTTTGAGATCACTGGCTGGTCAGACAACAGTTGTCGTGTGTGAACCGGCGTGCGCCGGAACGTGTTCGGCCTTCGTCGACAATGAGACGGCCGAAGTTGTGGGCCCTGTGCTGGATTTCTGTCTGACAGCATGAATTGGCAACCGCTCTCCGTCACCTCCCGGGTCGACTCCCTCTGATACCCTCTTCATCACCGTCCCAAGCCTCTATGGCCCGCCGCATCGTCCTGCGTTCGGAAGAGGACCCGGATCGTCCCTCTCCGGAGAATCTGACGATTGAGTACGAGGACGAGCTGAACCCGCAGCAGCACGCCGCCGCGACCGCGGGCAACGGCCCGCTCCTCATCGTGGCCGGGGCTGGCACCGGCAAGACGCGCACCCTCATCTACCGCCTGGCGTATCTGGTGGAGACGGGCACGCGCCCGGAGCAAATCGTGCTGCTCACGTTTACCCGCCGGGCCGCCAACGACATGACGGCCCGCGCGACCCAGCTGCTCGACGGCCGCTGCGAGAAGGTGCAGGGGGGCACCTTCCACGCCTTCTGCCTGCAGGTGCTGCGCCGCCACGCCGAGGCCCTCAACCTCCCCCGCAACTTTACCGTCCTCGACGCGGCCGACGCCGCCGACGTTTTGAGCGTCCTCCGCGCCCGCGGCGACTACGGGAGCGGCGAGGAGCGCTTTCCGCAGAAGCAGACGCTCTACAACATGTTCTCGGCGGCCACGAACCGGGACGAGGCACTCCACGAGGTGCTGGCGAACCGCTATCCGCAGTACAGCGGTCACCTCCAGGCCCTGAACCAGCTCCAGTCGGAGTACCGGCAGTACAAGCAGACCCACGGCATGCTCGACTTCGACGACCTGCTGGAACGCACGCTGGAGCTCTTCGACAAAGATGACGAGATCCGGCAGCAGGTGGCGGGGCGCTGTAAGCACGTTATGGTCGACGAGTACCAGGACACCAACGCCCTACAAGCCGATCTCGTGAAGCAGTTCGCCTCGGTTCACGGCAACGTTACCGTGGTGGGCGACGACGCGCAGAGCATCTACCGCTTTCGCGGCGCCGACTATCGAAAC
>JAHENZ010000061.1 GCA_018609755.1 Salinivenus sp.
AACCGGCCCTCACGAGGGGGCAGTAGGGATCGCGGTGCGTCCCGTTTCCCCCGCCGAGTAGAGCGCGGCTCGACGGGTTGGATTCATACCGAGCCCGGAAATAGACTTCTGGTATCGGAGGAGGCGAGCATCCTTCAAAGGGAAATGTCACCCTGAATCGCTGTACGACATGGCCTCAGTAGCGCCGTTGGAGTCCAACGGCGCTACTGATTGGATTTTTATACACGAATAATGCTGTAGGATTTGGTATGAAGCCATTGTAGCAGCATTCCGACGAACGTGCTCCATTCGGCACCTGCCTCCTCCCGCTCTCCGGACCGCTCGGATGCCTGTCGAAACCCCGCCCGCACGCGGTCGGGCGGAGAGCTACCGCCCCAGCTCTCGACGGAGGTGCTTTACGTGTCGCTCTACGGCCGCAACCTCGTCTCGATCGACGGCGTCGAGGGCTTTTTCGAAGTACTTGAGGGCCTTCTTCTTCCCCTGCGCCCCATTGCTGGACAGCATGACCTCCCCCGCCCGCCGGTAGACCTTCGCCTTCCAACGATTGCCAAGGTCGTCGGGATCAACGGCCGCAAGATAGACCCGCGCGCGCTCCTGCTTGGCCTTCGGAATCTGTCCAGGGGATTCGTTTTCCAGAATCTGTTCGACGCGCCGAACCACTTCGTACGCGTCCTTGCACTCGACGTATCGCTTGCACTCCGCCTCCGACAACAACCGATCTCGCCCCAAGGCCTCGACCTTCTTCTCAAGTTGAAGAGCATCCCGCTGTTCGGCCACGAGCGAGAGAACCTCCGTCCAAACGTCCGTCTTTGACCGGGGAAAGGCATCCAGCCACGTCTGCTCGGCCACGCGGTCGTACACCGTGCGGAGTTCCTCCTCGCCGATGTCTGCTCGGAGCACGAACCGGGCCACCTCGCGGACCACAGACGGCATCGGGCTCTGGTAGGCTTCGTGAAAGCCCTTCGTCCCAGGCGCACTCATGACCCCCTGTAGATCGAAGATGAGAATCTCAAGGTACAGAAAGCCCGCCCGCTTCCACTCTCCCTCTTCGCGAACGTACTCGGCTGTGTCGTACCGTACGTTTCGGTACCGCCCCCACTGGTCCCGTTCGGCGTACTGCTGTGCTTCGTCGCTGAGATCGGAAAGCGGGCCGGCCATGTTCGTCGCACGAATTGGGGGACGACCAGTGGTGTTGTCCGTGCCGTCGGCTCGCGTGTTGCAACGGCCAAGACAGGCACGTCCTCCGGTGGATCACCGACCGGCAGGCTCCCCGGACGGCAAAGAACTGTAGGATCGATCCGCAGAGATCAACATGAACGGCGCGAAAAAGAGCAGAATCAACGCGCCGAAATGAAAAAGCCCACCCCGACATGATCGGAGCAGGCACTGCTTTCTTTTCGACTACGACTACCAGTAACATAACAAATCACGCCCCCACCTTCGTTTAAACAAAATACTACAAAAATGTAACGAACCGGAGTGTGGTCGTCTTGATTTCCAGCGGGAACTCCCCAATTCGCTCACGGCCCCCACGTATGGCCCTCGATCTGTCACTGCTCGCCCGACGTTGGAACGCCCCATCCGCCCCTTTCATTCGCTGTCTTCGGTCTGGAGCAAACCATCGCCCAGCCGACCGCATTCATTTTCTTTCATCAACGCTCCGCCCTCCCATGGACGATCTCGAAATGGACGAACCGAGTCCCGAATTCATGGCTGCGACCTACGTGGCCCAAATTGCGCCTCTCCTGTTCGACGTGGCCGACCAGGCTCAGGAAATCGGCGACGAACCACAGCACGTAGCCGTGGCCCAGGAAACGGTGACGGATCACATCAAGCGGCAAAACTTCGACGTCGAACGCACGGTCGCGACCGTACAGAAAGTGGACGAGGGGATCGAGATTGAGTATCAGGGTCGCACCGCTACCCTCAGTTTCGACAACGAATAATGCGTCCTCCAATCGATCAGGCCGCCTCCACTCACACCGCCGAGGCGATCTTCGGTCTCGGCTGCTTCTGGGGGCCGGATGCCCTTTTTGGCGGAATGGACGGGGTGGTGCGCACGTGCGTCGGGTACGCCGGCGGGTCGACACCCGACCCAACGTACGAAGCCATCGGGGACCACATCGAAACGGTACGGGTCGAGTACGACCCTGAGGCCCTCCCCTATGCCGACCTCCTCGATGCGTTTTGGGCCTCTCACGACCCGACGCGGGCCCCCTTCAAGCGTCAGTATCAGACGGCCCTCTTTCCCCGAACCGACGCTCAAGTGGAGCAGGCGCGGGCGTCCGTCGCCGCGATGGCCGAACGGAAAGAATCCGCGCTCACCACGGAGGTCATTGAAGGGGCGTCGTTTTACCGAGCCGAAGCGTACCACCAAAAGCACAAGCTCCGCCGCCACCCCGAGCTGTATGAGCCCGTCCGCGCGGTCTACCCAAGCGACCAGGCCTTCGCCAACGCCCCGGCAGCCGCCCTCGTGAACGGCTACGTCGGCGGCCAGCGTGCGCCACGTCACCTCGACGATGATCTACCGCGACTCCCCCTTCCGTCGGAGGCCGCCGACCGGCTCCGTGCCGTCGTGACACGTCGGTTTGAATAGGCGTCACGTGTCTCCCGTCGCCGTGAGGGCCACGACCTCCCGGAAATCCAGGGCGACGAGTACTTCCTCCCCGTCCTTCTGGTATCGGTATAGCTCGCCCTCCTTCTCCTCGTTCGTCCCGTTTCGGTACTGGACGAAGTCTTCCGCCATCTGCTCCGCCTGCAACCGAGGGACAGAAACCAGCGTGCGCTCGTGAATCGTCGGCCCGCGTTGCAATCCCTCGTGCGATGGGGTGCGAAACGTAATTGTGACCTCCATGACTGCTTCAGTATCTCAGACGTGAGTGGCGAACCAGTTCGATCGAGTACGCTCTCGCACAGGGACAAAGGTATACCGAAAGTGGCAAACTGTTGCCCTTCGTAACAGGACGTATTCCACTGGACGATTATCGTCTTTTCTTTACCTAAAAGAACACGTAACTCATTTGCAAAACGGGAAGCCCAAGGCTGGATCCGGTGGTTACGAGCAGGGCTCGGTGCACCTGGACCCGAAACGGCGACCGGGCCTCTTCGAAGTCGTGCGGCCATTGGAGGTAGAGCAGCGCCGTGAGCATCACGCAGATCACGAGCCCACCGCCCAGCAGTACGGCGCGAAGGTCCAACCCCTCCACAATGAGAAGCGGCCCCAGAAGCATCCCGCTGCTCTTGAGGGTGGCATCGATGAGGATGCGCGTCGTCGATACGGCGTACGGAAACGACCGCAGGCGCTCGACGCCGATGAGGCCCAGGTAGGCAGCGTACGCCAGCGTGTACGGATAAAAGAGCGAGACCGAAAGGTCGGCCGCCGAAAGGAAGAGCCACCCCATTCCAACCGAGGCCACGCCGAGCACGTTGTGGACGGTGTGCAGCGTGGGCGGCCCCGACGTGTCGGCATCGACGCGGGCGGAGCTGGGCCAGAGGAGCGTGTAGCCGAAGTAGAGGGCGGCCGGGGCCAAAATCCACTGCCACCCGCCAATCATCCACGTCACGACCCCCACCAGCGCCGCCGCGAACGTGGCGCTGTGGTCGAGCGTCGTCTCCCGGTGCCAGATCGTGGCCATAGCAAAGAGCGTCGCGATGACGACGAGCCGCACCGCCAGGTCGGACGCGTCCATGGCCATGTGCGTGCTCAGCAGTGCGTACCCACCGATGGGCACAAATAGGTTGTCGAGTCCCCGCCACGCGATGGCTTCGAGGAGCATCAACAATACCCCCGCTATGGTCGCGATGAGCAGCGACTCCAGGCGGCCGGTGTCGGTGGCCAGGAGAAGAGGAATGTGAACGCAAAAGAACGCCACCAGGAAGAAGCCGGCCGATCCTTCTCCGGTCTTGAAGCCCTCGCTCGTCTGGTAGAACGAGGTGCCGTAGCGGAGTCCAATGAGCGCCGCCACCGGATCGGCGAGGCCCAGCAGGAGGATGGGGACGCCGTACAGTATGGGATCCCCTTCGGACAGGATGAAGAGCAGCACGACGGCGACGACGTAGTACAGTTCTCCGTACGAGGACCGCTTGACGCCGTGCAGCACCGTTCCCACGTTCTCCAACAACACCGGAACGAACCGCACGGCCATCAGCGCGGCTCCTGCCATTCCGCCCAGCACCGCGACGGGCCAAACCGCCTCGAACAGCCACGGAAACGTGAGCGTCACCCCGCCCATGAGCACGTGTACGCCCTTCCGCGTCATTTCCGAATCGAGATCGTACTGCGCCTGCAACACCCGCAGGCCTCCGAAGATGGCCGCAAGGGCGGCGAGCACGAGACCGATGCCAAGCCAGGGAGAGAGCATCTGCGTGTGTGCGTGAGGGCGTTATGCGCGTGGAAGCGAAACGTGTTGGGCCAGCCGTAGCGACGCGGGGGCCGAAGTCATGCCATTGGTGCGCTGCACGGTATCGATCCGGATGCGTCTCTGCAGCGTCGTTGGACTGTGAAGTTATGAGTTTACTACAGGGCCAACACTGTAGGGCCTCCAAAAGGCCTGCATTCTCCTTCGTAGCGCCGTTGGATTCCAACGGCGCTACTGAAAGAAAGCATTCTTCAACCGAGGCAATTTGCATTCGGGCGAATTGACACGTTCGTCGGTGTCAAGCACATCATACCGAATTCCGCTAAACAGGTACGTCGCCAAATCTACGCGAGTTGATCATTCCACCGAAGACGACCGCACCACCTCTTCCAACACAAAGTCGCCGTAGAAAAACGTGTGGTCCCGTTTGTGAAGCCGGTTGGCGCGGGCCCGTAGCGGCCGGAGCCGATCGGCCAACCCCTCCGGACGATGACGCGGCACGAACAAATTCCAGTAGGCGAGCCGGGCCCCCGACCGCCCCACCTCCGCACACTCCGCGAGGAGACGGCGGGAGTGCTCTGCGCTCACGTATTCGAACACGTCGCTCAGGTTGAACGCATCCACCGAGTCCGCCTCCGCCGTCTCCAAGACCCCCTCCAGCGAGACCTGTCGCCACTCCAGCCGGTCCAGCCGCTCGCGGATGGTGTCAAAGTGCTCGGCGCGAAGGGCCAGCGGCCGGGCCGTGCGGTGCCGGCCGGTGAGGATCCACTGTAGGTACGGATTGGCGGCTGGGTCGAGGTCGACGAGGGCGTGCCGGCTCCGGTCGAGCAGCCGATCCGCGACCGTCCCCTCCACGTGCTCGAAAAAGCTCGGATCGCGGCCCAGCCGCCCCAGCACGAATTGGGAGAAGAACACCCGAAAGAGCAGGCGCCACCGCCAATGGTTCCACTCGTCGTTATAAAACTGTCGTCGCTGCTCCACGGACCTCCCCTCCGACAGCAGCCGTTCGACCCGGTCGGGCGACTGGGTGAGCGGCAGCACGTAGCGCCGGAAGAGCCGGAAATAGCGTTCAAACTTGCCCACCGCCCCAATTCCCTGTTCCACGAGCGCCAGTCGTTCGTCCCAGAACTGCGTGGCCGTCGCCTCCAGTTCGGGCCGACACCGTCGGTAGAGCGCCCGGCGCCGATCGCTCGGCTCCGACCCGATCAGCTCTAACAGTTCCTCGTGCGAAAGGGTACGATAGGCCGCCACGCGCAGGGCCAGGCACGCCAGCTGGGCCGCACTCACGTCAATCGCCACGACGCGCTCGGGGTCGCGGGTCAGCAGCGCCAGCGCGTTGTCCCCCGCCGAGGCAATCGAGAGGCACACGTCCCCCGGCTGCACGTCGAGCCCCTCGACCATAACGTCCGCGTCCTCCCAGCACTGGGCGTAGCGGATCTGGGAAAAGTCGGCCTGGACTTCGGGCCCGGTTGAATGGCTGCTAGGTTCAGTCATAAGCAGTCACTTCGAACGATTCTGCTCAATTGTAAAGACGGCCGACGACTGTCGGCGGACCGCCGCTCGGAGAGAGGGGTGAAACCAGATCTTACTGATACTTAAATGGCTTTATAAAGACGATTCGGGCTTTGATCACAAACGGTCCTCAGCAAAACGAGGAAGTGGTTTACGTACCTGTGCACGGATCAGTAGAATGATTACCTCGATCGTCAGCGGTCCGCGGTCGGTCGTCGGTTTCGTCCAGCCCCACCAGCACTGCAGGAAGCACGAGGAGATCCGCGAGAAGAGCCACGACGATAGCGACGGCAGACAGCAGTCCCAGCCACACAATGGACTTGATCTGGGCGAAGCAGAGCACCAGAAAGCCCCCCGCCAGCACGCTCGTCGTGATCGCCATGCGGCGGCCCGTCTCGCGGGCACTCGTGCGAATGGCCGCTACGGCCGACCCATCGGGGCGGACCGTACCGAAGCGATGCAGCAGGTGAATCGTGTCGTCCACCACCAGGCCGAAGACAACCGCCGCGACCGTCATGGTGGCGGCGTCGAGCGGAATGCCGAGCGCCCCCATCAAGCCGAGCGTGATCAGGACCGGCAGGCCGTTGGGCAGAAGCGACAACAGGGCCACTTGCACGGACCGGAACAGGAGGCCGATCACGCCGAGAATGACCAGCAGGGCGAGGCCGAGCGAGTGCACCATCGACTCGGTGAGCATCGTCATCATACGAACGTAGAGGGGAAGATACCCGGTGGCCTGGATCGTCGTCCCGTCCGGAAGCGGAGCCGCCGCCCGCACCGAATCGATGGCGCGCCGAATGCCGTCGGCGGACTGAATCGGCATCCCGAACGTCACGCGCACCTGGTCGGGATGAGCGTGTAGGCCCGAAAGGGACGGCATCTCGTCGCGCCCCATCTGGACGAGGCCCCGCAGCCGCCCCGCATCCGTGGGCACCGTGTGCGTCCCGCCGGGCAACGCCGCGTGGAGGCGTCGAAGATCGTTGACGGGCGACTGGTGCCACTGCACCGCCCCAGTGGCCACCGCCCGCTCCTGCCACTGGCCCACCGCTTGCAGAAGCTTCGGCTGCAGCCCGTACGGTGTCTCTCCCTTCTGCCCGCCCCCTGCCGAGTCTGATCGCACAACAAATTCGAGCGGGGCGTACGCGCCGAGCGTCTGCTCGATGAGGTCCGAGTCCGTGCGGACCGGGTGGTCGGAAAAGAGATAGCCGATCGGGTTCGTGTCCGCCTCCAGCCCGGCAAGCCCGAGACCGGCCGCCCCCACCAGTAGAGCGGTCCCCAGCAGCACCGGCCGCCAACGTCGTACGCCGAGGCCGACCGTTTCCTCCACGCCCCACGCCGGCCAGGAATTGTCGGGCCGATTCGGGAGCAGCCGGTCGTACGGAAGCGCCACCGCCCCCCCAACGAACGCGGCGACGAGCCCCGCCCCCACGCCCACCGCACTGAAGAGGCCGAGGTCGCGGACGATGGCCATCGAGCTGGTGCCCAGCGACGCAAAGCCGACGGCGGTGGTGAGGGTCGTCACGAGACACGGCACGGCGAGGTCGCGCAGCGTTCGAATCGTGCGTTCTCGAGGCGAGAGGCCGTCCGGCAGATCGGCGGCATAAATCAACAGATGCACGCAGTCGGCCGTGCAGACCACGAGGACGAGCGTCGGCATCACCACCGTCACCATGTTGACGTTCTTTCCGGCGAGGCCGTACGCTCCCATCAGCCAGATCGTGGCCACCTGCACGACGCCCAGCGTGAGCAGAACGGGCCCCAGGCGCCGGAAGTACGCCCCGAGCAGCAGGAAGATGAGGAGGCTGGAGGCAAGTACAAAGATGAACGAATCCTCCGTAGCCGCCTCATTGATGGCGTCGAGAATGACGCCCGTCCCCGCCATGTGCACCGACGCGTCGAGCGGCGCCAGCGTGGCCCGAATCGAGTCGAGAATGGCCCCGCGCCGCCCGTCGATCACCGAATTTCGCTTCATCTGGGCGTACACGGCTGCCATCGTCCCGTCGTCACTCACCAACCGGGCGTAGGCTGAATCCTGCTGAATACGGGACCGAAGCGACTGCGCTTGCTGGGTCGATAGCGTCCCGGAAGAAATGAGCGGTACCAGTTGCGGCCCCGCAAGCGTCGTCTGTACGCGGGACTGCGTCGTGAGCGACGTGACCGACGCCACGCCGTCGACGGCCCGCACGCGCTCGGTGGCGGTGCGGAGGAACGACAGTCCCTCGGGCATCAGCACCCCCTCGGATCGCTGCAGGCCAATGAGGACGACCTCGTCGTTGCCGTAGGTCTCCTGAAACTCGTGGTACCGTTCGAGCGCCGGATCGCCCTCGGTGAACCAGTGCTGCACTGCCGTATCTACCCGTACCTGCGACGCCGGCACGGCAGCTAGGGCCGTCAGCAGAAGAACCGCGGCCAGGACCGACCCGCTATGGTCGTACAGCCACGTTGCCCCGCGATGGGCCCAGGTCGGCGCGTCGGTCATGACGAGTCCGCAGTGGACGGTGACGAAGAAGCGAGGGCCGCGTCCTCCGTGCCGCAGATCGCCGCCAGCACGGCGGGCAGCACGAGGAGGTCGGCGGCGAGGGCCACGACGATCGCGAGGGCGGACAGCCCACCCACCCAGGCGACGGACTTGATCTGGGCGAAGCAGAGCACCAGAAAGCCGCCGACCAGCACGCTCGTGGTGATGGCCATTCGGCGCCCGGTGTGATGCGCGCTCTCCCGAATGGCCGCCACCGGTCCGTTTTCATGGCGCGCGTCTACGTAGTGCCGAAACAGGTGGATCGTGTCGTCCACCACGAGGCCAAACACCACCGCCGCGATCGTCATGGTGGCCACGTTGAGGGGAATGCCGGTCCACCCCATGAGGCCGAGCGTCAGCAGAATGGGCAACACGTTGGGGATGAGCGAAAGCACCGCCGCCCGCAATGAGCGGAAAATGAGTGCAATCATGCCGAGAATGACGAGCAGAGCCAGCGCGAACGAGTTCACGAGGGCCTCCACGAGCAGGCTCATCATCTGCACGTAGAGCGGAAGAAAGCCGGTGGCCCGTGTGGTTACGTCCCCCGGCAGTTCCGCCACGCCCGTCACCGTGTCGATGGCCTCCCGCACCCCGTTGGCGGACTGGATGGGCAACCCGAACGTGACGCGCACCTGATCGGGATGGGCCACGAGGTCGGCAAGGTAGGGGAATTCCTTTTGCCCGAGCTCGACGAGCCCCCGCAATCGCCCCTGATCCTGCGGCACCGTGGCCGCCCCCCCGGGCAGCGTCGCGTGGAGACGACGCAACGCAGTCACGGGGGAGTGGTCCCACCGCACCGCCTCCGTGTCCACGGCCCGCTCCTGCCACTGCCCCACGGCGCGCAGCAGATCGGGCTGTAGCCCGAATGCAGTGGAGCGAGACGTCGATTTTTCCGTCGTGCGTGCGGACGTGCCCCGCTCCTCAGCTGACGAATCGGGACGCACGACGAATTCGAGCGGGGCGTAGGGGCCGAGGGTGCGTTCAATGAGCCGCGAGTCCTGCCGCACCTCGTGGTCGTAGAACAGATAGTCAAAATGGTTGGTGTCCACCGAAATGCGCGGGAGCCCGACCCCGGCACCCACGACCAGCAACAGCGTTCCGCCCAACACGAGGCCCCATCGCCGCAGGCCCCAGTCGACGACCGTATCCGTCACGCGCTGCAGCCGCGAGTGGGCCGGGCGACTCGGAAGCGAGGCCTCGTACGGAAGCGCCGCCGCACAACCCACAAAGGTAAGCATGAACCCAGCCATCACGCCCACGGCACTGAACAGCCCGAGGTCGCGGATGACCGGCATCGAGCTCGCCATGAGCGACGCAAAGCCGGCAGCCGTTGTGAGGGTCGTGAGGAGGCACGGCGTCGCCATCGCGTCCAGCGTCTGGACGGTCCGCCGTCGCGGCGATAACGCCTCGGGCCGGTGGGCGGCGTAGACGAGCAGGTGCACGCAGTTGGCCGTGCACACGACGATAACGAGCGTCGGCATCACGAGAGTAACCATGTTGATGTCGCGTCCCGCCCATCCGTAGATGCCCATGAGCCACACGGTCGTCGCCCCCACGATGCCGAGCGTGACCACGACCGGCAGCGTGCGACGGAAGTACGCCCAGAGCAGCAGAAAAATGACGACCCCGGAGAGCGTGATGAACACGAACATGTCCAGTGTCGTGGCCTCGCTGATGGCGTTGAGAATGACGCCGGTACCGGCCAGGTGCACCGACGCCTCAAGCGGCGCCAGCGTGTGTTGAATAGAGTCCAGGATGGCCCCGCGCTCGCCGTCGATCATCGCGTTGCGCTCCATGCGGGCGTACACGGCCCCCATTGTGCCGTCGTCGCTCACCAGTCGGGCGAAGGCCGAGTCCGACCGGACGTGGGTCCGCACCGCCCCGGCCTGTGCCGTCGACAGTGTGCCCGACGACACGAGCGGCACGAGCTGCGGCCCGGCCAGCGTCGTCTGCACGCGGGACTGCGTCGTAACCGACGTGACGGCGGCCACCCCATCGACCGCGCGCACCCGCTCCGTGGCGGTGTGGAGGAGGGACAACCCGTCGGGCGTCAGCACGCCCTCGGGGCGCTGCAGGCCGATGAGGACGAACTCATCGTTGCCGTAGGTTTCCTGAAAGTCGTGGTACGCCTGCAGGGCCGGGTCGCCCTCCGCAAACCAGTGTTGGACGGCGGTATCCACGTGCACGGTCATGGCCGGAATCGCGGCAAATATCGTGATCACGAGCGCTCCAACGAGGGTGGTCCAGCGCCGATCGTAGAGCAAGAACGCCGTTCGGCGCGTCCAGGACGAGTCAGAACTCATCGGGCGAGCAGGCTAGGCACGGGGAATCGCAGCATCAACAAACGGGACCGTCCCTATAACGGCAAGCCGAACGCGCGTTCTCATTCCTCCCGGATTCGTCGAACCGTACCGGCCTGCCCGTCGATCTCCACCACGTCGCCCGTCTGCAATTGGTCGGTAATACCCGGCAGGGACACGACCGAGGGGACGCCCATCTCTCGCGAAACGATGGCCGCGTGGGAGAGCAGGCTCCCATGCTCCACGATAAGCCCCGACGCCGCCGTGAAGAGCGTCACCCAGCCCGGATCGGTCCGCTCCGCCACCAGAATCTCGCCGGGCTCCAGCGTTTCGTTCCGCGGGTCCCGTACGACGCGCACCGGCCCCCGCACCGTGCCCGGACAGCACCCGGTGCCCGTCCATTTCTCCTGAAAAGCGTCGTCGCCGTCGTCTGCTTGTTCACCACTGCTCTCCGGAATGAGATCATAGGCGTGCACGGCGCCGCGGGTGCGGAAGCGATCCGGGGGCGGCGGTGCGGCGTGGTACTCGTCGAACTCGTCTCGGCGCACGTCCACCAGCGCGCGCAGGTCAGTCGTGGAGGCCGTGCCTTCCACCACGCCCAGCAGCTCGCCGCGCTCCAGGTAGAACACGTCTCTCGGATCGTCGAGGCGGTCGTTGGCACAGAGGCGGCGGCCCATTTCCAGGAAAATCCGCCGGGCCACGCCGAAGGCGCGGGTGCGCTCGAAGCGCAGGTTCTCGCGCGCCGCAATCCGCTCGCGGGCATGATGAAGGGTCCACTTCGTGAGCCGACGCCGGACCGGCTTTCCCGAAAGGGCGTCGTCGAGCGTCGCCTCGGCCTCTTTTCGCATCCGCTGTTCCGTCGTCCCCGGAGCCGGAACGTCCTCCTGCGCCAGCCGCCGCGCCAGCGCCCCCACCGAGCGCCAGAGCGAAAGCGGATCGTCGCGCAGCGTCGCACTTTCCAGCTTGAGCTCGTCGAGGCACCGGTCGCTGAAACGGTCCAGGTATGCCTCGTATTTTGCGCGCAGTTCGGGACGATCGTCGAGCACGACCTCAATCTCTCGCAGCGAGCCCTCCAGTAGCGTCTTCGTGAGCCGCGGACGGCCCGTCACCTCCTCCGCCATCTCCCGCATTCGACGGGCGGGCTCCGTGCTCACCAGCGCCCCGTGGCCGGTGAGGAGGTGATTGTGCCGGTCGGCCGCCGCCCCACCCCACCGCTCGACGGCTCGCTTCGAGAGGCCGAAGAAGATCATCGCGAAGAAGTCGTTGGCGATGGGCACGTCCCAGCGGGCCAGCAGCTCGTCTTCGAGGGTGCGGTAGAAATCAGCCAGCTCGTCCAGCCGCATCTGCTCCAGGCCGGGCGCCGGCGGCTGCAGCGTGCGGTCAAGGAGATCGTAGAAGTCGTCGATCCGATCGTCGATGCGAAAATGGTACAGCACCAGATGCAGCGCCGACCACACGAGCTGCAGGGCGTCCCAGATCTTTTCGGCAAGCGACGCTGCCTCTCGCTCCGGCAACAGCTCCTCCGGCAGCCGCTCATTCACACCCATCATGTCCTCCATGAAGGCGCGGTTGAACCGAAAGCCGGGCAGCAGGGCGAGGGTCTGGTACCAGCTCAGCAAGTTGTAGTAGATGCGCCCGCGAATGAGGCCGATCATGGTGCGGAAGGTGTCCGCGTGGGCCTCGATGGTCGACTCCGGCACCTGCATGACGCGGAGGAAGCTCTGGTAGACGGCCTCGTAGGCGCGGCGGGCGAAGGTGTAGGTAAGCGGGGTGGTGACGCCGCTGTAGCTCTCGGCAATGTTGCTGTTGTCCCACACGCGAAGGGGGGCGTCGGGGTCGGGCCGTCCGGCGAGCTTCGTAATGGGACGAGCCTGAAGGAGGTAGAGCGTGTCGCCGGCCCAGGCCCACTCCACGTCCTGCGGGCGGCCAAAGTGGCGTTCGGCGCGGCGGGCCAGATCGGCCACCGCCGTCGCCTGCTCGTCCGTCAGCGCCGGTGCCGCACCGTCCGTCGCCATCAGCGTGGCCTCGCGGAGCCCCGAGCGCTCTCGATCCCAGCGGTGCGCCACGCGCTGCTTGCGAATCTCGCGCTCCACCACCTGCCCCTCCCGGTCGACATGAAATGTGTCGCCATCCTCCGTCCCGTCTACCAGCGCCGTCCCCACCCCCCGCACGGCCCCGACGACGCACACTCCGCGCTGTCCCGTCGACGGATCCGCCGAGAACGCGACGCCGGCCCGATCGGGATTGACCATGCGCTGTACGACGACAGCGGGCGGGGGCGGCGCGCCCTCCAGTCCTTGCGCCTGACGATACTCCAGCACCGACTCGCGAAAGGCCGAGCGCCACACGTCTGCCACCCGCTCAGCCACGTCCTCCGGCGACACGAAGAGGAAGCTCTCCAGCTGCCCCGCAAAGCTCTGCTCGGCGGCGTCCTCCTCCGGTGCCGACGACCGCACGGCCAGGAGCAGATCTTCGTCGCCCCCAAGCGTGCGAGCCCCTGCATCCACCAGGGCCTCGCGCACGGCAGGAGACGGGGAGAGGCCCTCCAAGTCCACGGCAGAGAGGCGGCCCTCGGCCAGGGCCTCCTGCTGATCTGCCCGCAGACTCTC
>JAHENZ010000062.1 GCA_018609755.1 Salinivenus sp.
CCACGCTCCCTGAAAACTTTCCACGATCGATCATGAGCAACACTCCCCTCGACGGCATCACGGTCGTCGGCTTCGAGAGCCGTATGTCGGATACGACGGCCGACCTCATCCGGAAGCACGGCGGCGAGGCCCTGCCCGCGCCGTCCATGCAGGAGGCCCCACTCGACGATCACGACGCCGTGTTCAACTTTGCCGAGGGTCTCCTCAACGGCGAGTTTGATCTGGTGTATTTCAACACAGGGGTCGGCACCCGGATGGTGTTCGACACACTGGAAACCAGATACGACCTGGACGACGTGCGGGCGGCGCTCCGAGAGACGATCGTGGTTTCGCGCAGCCCCAAGCCGGGTGGGGCGCTCAAAGATCTCGACGTATCAATCGACGTGAAGGCCCCGGAGCCGCACTCCTGGCGGGAAGTGTTGGATACGCTCACGTCCCACGAGACGACCGCGCCGCTGGAGGGGAAGCGGATCGCCATCAATGAGTACGGGCAGCCCAACGAGGAGCTTAACGACGGGCTCCGTGAGGCGGGTGCTGAGATCGTGCGCGTGCCCATCTACCGGTGGACGCTCCCCGACGACCTCAAGCCCCTAAAGAACGGCATCCGTGCGCTGATTGGGGGAGAGGCGCAGGTCGCACTCTTTACCAGCCGGCAGCAGGTCGTGCACATGCTCCAGGTGGCCGCCGACGAAGGGTGGGAGGATGCCCTGCGTACGGCTCTGGAGGACGCGATGGTGGCCTCCGTGGGACCGGTGACCTCCGAGGAGCTTCGAAAGCACGACCTTCCCGTCGATTTTGAGCCCGACCGCCCCAAACTTGCGATTTTGATTAAGGGCATGGCCGAATACGCCCCGCAGTATTTCAAACCGGCCTGATTGTAGCGTCAGAGTCTCTGACGACCGAGTAGCACTCTTCGCCCGTTTTCGGCGCATTCGGCGCCGACGGACGAAGAGCACGCACCCAACCATCGATTCATCACACAAACACACGAAGATCCTTATGAGTGAATATGCAAATCCCGACGTTCTGGTCTCGACCGACTGGGCGGCAGATCATCTCGATGACGACAACGTCCGCTTCGTCGAGGTCGACGTAGATACGTCCGCCTACGAGGACGGCCACATCCCGGGTGCCGTGGGGTGGAACTGGAAGACCCAGCTGGCCGACACCCAGGTCCGCGACCTGGCGTCGAAGGAAGACTTTGAAGAGCTCCTTCAAGAGTCCGGCATCGACAACGACACGACCGTCGTCCTCTATGGCGACAATGACAACTGGTTCGCCACGTGGGCCTTCTGGCAGCTGACGTACTACGGCCACGAGGACGCCAAAATGCTGAACGGCGGCCGCAAGAAGTGGCTTGCCGAAGATCGGGAGCTCACGACGGAAGAGCCGGACTATCCGAAGGGCAACTGGACGGCCGAGGCACCGGACAAGTCGATCCGCGCCTTTTCCAGTTACGTCCTGCAGAACCTCGACCGTGACGACCTGGAGTTGGTCGATGTCCGCTCGCCTGAAGAATTTAGCGGCGAGAAGCTCGGTCCTGAAGGTCTTGATGAAGGCGCGCAGCGCGGTGGCCACATTCCAGGCGCCCACAACATCAGCTGGAGTGAGGCCGTGAACGAGGACGGCACCTTCAAGACGGCCGACGAACTGAAGGACATCTACGAGTCACGAGGCATTACGCCCGACAAGGAGACGATTGCCTACTGCCGCATTGGGGAGCGCTCCAGCCATAGCTGGTTCGTGCTCTCGAAGCTGCTCGGCCACCCGAACGTCCGGAACTACGACGGATCCTGGACGGAGTGGGGCAACATCGTTGGTGTGCCCATCGAACAGGGCGCCGACCCGAACGCGTAACCGAGGTCTTTTGACCTGTGGGACCACCTCGACTAACCTCCGGGGTGGTCTCTTTTTTTGTTTCTGATACTACAACGGTATGGCCAACAGCCCTCGGATTGAAATTCGGTACTGTCATCAATGCCGGTGGACGGCCCGCGCGGCCTGGATGGCGCAAGAGGTGCTGGCGACCTTCACGGACGCCATTGGCGAGGTGGCCCTGGTGCCGACCACTGGGGGAACGTTCGAGATTTGGGCTGACGATCGCCTGCTGTGGTCGCTTGCAGAGAACGATTGTTTTCCACAGCCGAAAGAGTTGAAACAGCGTGTTCGCGACGCCATCGATCCGGAGAAAGACCTCGGGCACGCGGATCGGGAGGAATGAGGGATCCCGATTGTCCTCACTAATGCACGACGACCGCTCATTAATATCCGTTATTGCATGTCGAGCTTGTCTTTCCAAATTGAGCGATTCATCGTCAAGCAACTGGCCTGTGAGCAGGTCCCAGAGACGATTGCTGAGAAGGTTCAGAGTCAGTTTCTCCGAAGCATCGACGCCGATCAGATTCGGGCGTATGATCCAGACGAAGATGGATCTGCCTTGAATCCGGATCTGCGCGATTTGTACCAGCGTACCCGGAACGACTTTGTCGGCGAGGAGCAGGCGGAGGAGTGAGATCGAACCTTCGTCGAGGTGGCTACGACGGACGTGTTTGAGGACGAATCCATTTACTGCGTAGAGGAGAAGGGAATTGCCATCGCTCTGATTGCGAACGGCGATCAGTATTCCGCGCTCGCCAACCGCTGTACGCACCAGGGCGGGCCGCTCTGTGGAGGGGAGCTCTTCGACGATATAGCGTTACTCAGTCGCGTTGGGTGTTCAATCGGCCTCAACTGCTGACTCGAGACGCGCCTCACTGAAGCCGTTGCAATCAAGCAGTTTGAGTAACGCTATACCGTCGAGTGTCCCTGGCACGGGGCAAAATTTGACGTACAGACGGGAGAGCCCGCCAGTCCTCCTGCTGTTGAAGGGGGCGATACTTTTGAGGTGCGGGTGCACGACGACACCATTGAGGTGAAACTGTAGACGGCTGCTGCGGTAGCCCTGGGCGGCCATTTCGTCTGCGATACTCGATGATATGCGATACTGACAATCTCTGATCGTCATGAAGGTGCAACTGGAACGCATTAATGATGCCATTCAGTTTCGGGCGAAGAACGAGTCGGGGTACGAGTTTTCGATTGCCTCCGCTGAGGAACTGGAGGGCGTAAGTCCAATGGAGATGGTGGCCATGAGTCTGGGCGGATGCAGCAGCGTCGACATTTTGTCCATTTTGGACAAGCAGCGGCAGACGGTGGAGAGGTACGACGTCGACGTAGAGGCGGAGCGGGCCACCGACGAGGTGCCTTCTGTGTTTAAATCGATGCACGTGACCTATCACGTAGAGGGTGACGTCGACCCTGAAAAAATGCGCCGGGCCATCGAACTGAGCCTGGACAAGTACTGCTCCGTCTCGCACATGCTAGAGGAGACGGCTGACATTTCGTACGCGTTTACCGTTAACGGGACCGAATACGATGGACACACCCGATAGCCAGAACGACGATACCACCAGTATTCGGACGCAGGTGGAGCAATCGGGGCAGCGCGAGCACGCTGTGCCGATGTTTCTCACGTCCAGCTTTACGTTCAACGACGCCGAACAGGCCCGCGCGCTCTTCGCCCAAGAGGAAGAGGGCAACATCTATTCTCGGTTCACCAATCCGAACGTCGAGGAGTTCGTCGAGAAAATGTGTGCCCTTGAGGAAGTGGAGGAGGGACTCGCCACGGCCTCCGGCATGGCCGCCGTCTTCACAACTTTCGCCGCGCTTTTGGAACAGGGCGACGAGGTCCTGGCCTCCCGCTACCTCTTCGGGTCTACCCACAAACTACTGACGCAGGTCTTCCCGAAGTGGGGCATCAGCCACACGTATGGGGACCTCGAGGACTTGACGGAGTGGGAGGACCTGGTGACGCCCGACACGAAGTTCGTGTACGTCGAAACGCCGTCGAACCCCACGGTCGACCTCATCGATCTTGAGTGGATGGGGGACTTTTGCGACCGCCACGATCTGATCTACATCGTCGACAACTGCTTCGCATCGCCTGTGCTGCAAAAGCCGGCACGGTACGGGGCCGACATCATTATCCATTCGGCAACCAAATACATCGATGGGCAGGGGCGAGGTGTGGGGGGCGTCGTGGTGGGGAAGGAGGAATACCTCGACCCGATCCAGTCGTTTGCCCGGCACAGCGGGCCGGCCCTCTCTCCGTTCAACGCGTGGATGTTCAGCAAAAGTCTGGAGACGCTGGACGTTCGGATGGAGAAGCATAGCCGGAACGCGCTCGACGTGGCGCAGCACCTTCAGTCGCGATCGGACGTAAAGTTTGTCCGGTATCCTTTTCTGGAGTCGCATCCCCAGTACGATCTCGCGAAGAAACAAATGCAGGGCGGGGGGGGCATTCTCAGCTTTGCGGTGGAGGGGGGCATCGAGCGAGGCGCCCGCTTCCTGGACGCGCTGGAGATGTGTTCTCTTACGGCCAACTTGGGCGACTCGCGGACGATTGCCACGCATCCGGCCAGCACCACGCACAGCAAGCTCACCGAGGAGGAACGGCGAGCGGTAGGCATTCTTCCGGGCCTCGTGCGCATCTCCGTGGGCCTGGAAGCAGCCGAGGACATCAAAGCCGATCTGGATCAAGCTCTGGACCGGAGTGCGGAATAAACAAAAAAGCGCGTGCCGATTTCTCGACACGCGCCCGGTTCACTTTCCACCCTCCACAATCCGGAGGTAGGATGGTGAGATTACAGGTCGATCGCGGCGCCCACGCGAATGGGGAGGTAGTGCGTGTTCTCCACTTCCGTGAATACGAGCACATAGTTGGGCTCCACCATCAGGCTGGTTCGGGGCGAGGTTCGAATATTCAAACCCGCACCGAACTGAAGGCCGAGATCCGTTTCGTACGCGTTCTCTACACCGAGGCGGAAAAGCCCCCCACCGGCGATTGCGTACGGCATGGCCCGGCTCGTCATCATCGGGCCGTTCAGCTTCAGGTTGCCGGTGGCAGACCACGACGCGAAGTCGTCAATGCCGGCGAAGTCGTTGTTGAATCGATCCAGGTTGCCTCGGACCACACCCTCAAGCTGAGAGGTGATGGGAATGCCGATGCCGACGCCGACGTTAAATCCTGTCTTGTAGGCGTCGTTTAGTCCGGAAGAACTCGGGAATCCTGCCCCGCCGTGGACGTAGGCCGTTTGGGCCATGGCCGGCGCTGCGGCAAAAACGAGAGCCGCAAGGAATCCCAGTATCGTTAACCGTTTCATATGAGTCCTCCGCTATGGGAGAGTGATTGTCGAAGAAGGCTCGATTTGAAGAGTTCCTCTCTCAGAATCGAGATGTGGACCCAATAACGCGAAACGTCCTGGAATCCTACGTCCCTGTTTGGCGCGTCTTGCGGTGCGTCCCGCGGAGATAGAAAGACTGCGCCGGGGGATTGGATCGCTGCGTCTTCCGTGGACTTTGTCCCCGTGCAGGGTGGAGGGTTGAATCTGGAGGCGTCTGCCAATGGCTTGAGGATGCGGACGATGGACCGTACCCTTGGGTTGATCACCGGCACCGGGAATCAGATCGACTTACTGATCCGTGTCCAGGTAGGGAACCACTTCCTTGCTATGCCGGAAACCGTTTGGGATCGAAGCTCGAGTCGTCTGTAGAAACCCATTCACGTATCAGTAGCTTCCCTCATGGACCGATGGCTTCGCTGGGCCCGCCGCATCGACCGTGTAAGCGAATGGTCGGGGCGGGGGCTGTACTGGCTAACCCTTGGCATGGTGGGCGTTGGGGCCTTCAACGCTATCGCCCGGTACCTCGACCGCTATACTGGTCTTGGGCTAAGCTCCAACATGTGGATTGAACTGCAGTGGTATCTCTTTAGTCTCGTGTTTCTGCTCGGAGCGGCCTACACGCTGAAGTACGACGATCACGTGCGGGTGGACGTGTTCTACGGCCAACTCTCGTCCCGAGGAAAGGCATGGATCAATTTTCTGGGAACGGCGCTTTTCCTTTTGCCCTTTTGCGCAGTCATGCTCTGGATGTCCATTCCGTTCGTCTCCAACTCGTGGGCCATTCTGGAGTCGTCGCCTGATCCCGGCGGATTGCCCCGCTATCCGATTAAGACCGTCATCCCGTTGGCGTTACTTCTCGTCATGCTGCAGGGCGTATCGCTGATGATTCGAGAGGTTGCCGTCCTTCGAGGCGTGGAACGTGATAATCTGCATCAGGAAGAGTCTCGTCCACGCATCGGCTAAGCCTTGTTCCTGATTTTCTTGCGGTCGTTGTCGAACAGGTATTGATCCGCGATGGGAACTGAAATCCTTGCTCCGTTGATGTTCGCCGGGGCACTTGCGCTCATTTTTTCCGGTTATCCCGTAGCGTTCGCATTGGGAGGAACGGCCCTATTGTTTGCCGGAATTGGAGTAGAGACGGGCATGCTGAGTTGGGCTCTCCTGCAGGCGTTGCCGTCCAGGATTTTCGGCATCATGTCCAATTTCATTTTGCTGGCGGTGCCCTTCTTTATCTTCATGGGCACGATGCTGGAAAAATCCAAGCTGGCGGAAGACCTCCTGAAGACCATCGGCCAGCTGTTTGGCGCAGTGCGTGGGGGATTGGCCATTGCCGTCGTGTTCGTCGGTGCGCTACTGGCGGCAGCGACCGGCGTAGTGGGGGCGTCCGTCGTGGCGATGGGTCTCATCTCCATGCCGGTGATGCTTCGGTACGGGTATTCCGGCGAGCTGGCGTCGGGGGTCATCACCGCGTCCGGCACGCTGGGCCAAATCATTCCGCCAAGCATCGTACTCATTGTATTGGCCGACCAACTGGGCATCAGTGTAGGGGATCTGTTTATCGGGGCGCTCGTGCCCGGCGTCGCCCTCGCCAGCCTCTATGCGGCCTACGCGGGAGGGGTTGCGCTCTTCTGGCCCGAGCAGGCGCCCGCTCTCCCCGAAGAAACCCGCGACATTGCGCCCCTGCACCTCCTGCGCCGAGTCGCCCTCGTGATGCTGCCCCCACTCATTTTGATTGTCCTCGTGTTGGGCAGCATCTTCCAGGGAATTGCCACGCCGACCGAGGCGGGAGCACTTGGAGCCGTAGGGGCGATCTTACTGGCCGTCGCGAACGGCCGCTTGTCACTGTCGGCCCTCCGGGAGACAATGGACGAGACGATGCGGCTCACGTCGATGGTCATGTTTCTGCTCGTCGGATCGACCGCGTTTTCGCTGGTCTTCCGAGGGTTGGGGGGAGACTTTTGGATCGAGGACCTGCTCACGAATCTGCCGGGCGGCGTGATCGGCTTCCTCATTATTGCCAACTTGTCCATTTTCCTGCTCGGCTTCTTCATCGACTTCTTCGAGATTGCGTTCATCATTATCCCTCTCCTGAAAGCGCCGGCCGCCGAACTGCTGCCCCCCGAATTTGGGGGAACGGCGAGTGCGGCGCTCGTCTGGTTCGGCGTGATGGTGGGGATGAATCTCCAGACATCCTTTCTCACCCCGCCCTTCGGCTTTGCACTCTTCTACTTACGGGGGGTCGCCCCGGACGAAGTCTCGACCATGCAGATCTACCGCGGGGCAGTGCCCTTCATTGCCATCCAGGTGGTGGGCCTGCTGCTGATGATGCTGTATCCGGAGATGGTGACCTGGGCGCTATAGCGTCGTCGGCCTCAAGACGTTAGAGTGCGGCCATTCATGGAGCCCCCAGAGGCGTTCAGGAATGTGCGGCGAGCTGCCACAGGAGGGAAAGCGGAAGGTCGTAGGAAAGGATGAGGGCAACCATGCCGCCTAAAACCAGGACGAGGGGGCTTGGGAGGACCAATGGGAGTACTCGTGCCCACGAGAGACCGCTCACGGCTTTGTAGTCGAGAAGAACGCGGCTCGTCACCGTTGCGAGGGTTCCGACTCCCCCCGCGAGCAGAAGAAGGCCCAGGTCATCGGCCGCGACGGGCGGGGCGGTGGCTGCGATGAGGGCCAGGAGCATTCCCACGAGGGCAGGCCAGCAAGGCCACACCACCAGCATCAGGCCCTGCAGCGCGGAGAATGAAGACTTCGTACGCGCCGCGAGAATCAAGAATCCCATCCATACGCTGAGAAGGAGAAAGGAAATCGTTCCCACTACGAGCCCGGCCATAGCAGGAGCGGTCAGGCCGTTGGCCAGCGGTTTCTGAAGGTCAGAGGGGAGGGCTTCTAAAATAAAGACTGTGGAAGGTTGAGCCCTAATGATCTGGGCGGAAAGGGATGCGATCATCCCCACTGCGAGGGCGGCCACTGTCAGAAGCAGGATGTTGACGGTTGAATTTACGTCCCGCTCTTTCTGGAGTGCGTCGCGGTAAAATCCGTGCGCAGCGAAATACCGGTAGGCCGTTTCGCGAGCGAAGGGCCGTCGCGCGTACAACACGCCCAACAACCCGAGGAGGCCCCAACCAAGAAGAACAAACACGTGCGGAGCGGCGGTGGGGGGAGTGCCCTTAGGGAAGGCAAATACTCGTTGGGTCCCCGTGTAGAAGCCTCTCATGACGTTTCCAGCAGGACGTGGGGGGCCGGTGGAGGGATGAAGACCGTACCGACGCGTGTCGAGAAGCGGCGTCGGACGATCCTGCCACCGGTAGACGAACACAGGGGGAGTAGATGGTGGGGGATCGAGAAGGGACCTGAGTGCTCGTTCCAGGTGCCGGGCGTGCTGCTCGGGAGAGTGGGAGTTCTGTAGGCCGGGAGGACTCTTCGGGTTGATCCAGGTCCCAAGGGCCCCAATTCCTCGCGATGTTGCATCGGTCCAAGACTGCCAGCGATCGACAGGATGTTCAACCCCACGAGTGTCGAGAAGCGGAAGATCGACGCTTTCGGCACAGCGATCGGTAGAGGACGAGAACGGTGTGACGTAGTACGTGCGAAGTGGTGAGGTCTCGTGGATGGTTTGTGTCCACTGCTGGAGCACGTCACAGGTTGCTGCGCGGGTCGAGTTGACGTTTGTCGCGAGCCCGACGTATCGAATCGATTCGTAACGCTGGCTGAGGTCCCGGAGGCGGGAGAGAAGGGGACGAACCTCTGATAGGGAGTCGGCAAGTGAGGAGGTGGGCACGTAGGCTACGGGCAGGTCGATGAGGAGATGGAGCCCGAGGGCGTCTGCCCGGGCAAACACAGTGTCAGTGCTTGGGACGTTTAGCAGTCGGAGGGCACGCACGCCGGCTTCGTTGATGCTCGCCAATTCGCGAAGGGCTCGTTCGGGGGACTCGGGCGGTCGCCAGACCACTCCGTACTGCGAGGAATCGGGGCGGGCCTGTTGGGTTGTGCTGTCGATGCGGTTCTTCTGAGAAGTATCCTCAGGGGGGGGCTGACCGTGAACCGGTGCTCCGGCGACCCAGAGGCTGACCAACGTGAAAAGGGCAATGTGAAGGGGGCGAATCACGGGCCGTGGACCGAAGGCGGACAGAAAAGAGTCCATGTACACGGGGCTGCACGCATGGTAAGGATCGAAAGGAATGTAGCTGTACAAGCGAAGTAGTGGGAAATGGATGAATTCAATTGACGATGATTTCCTCGTTTATTGCTTTCTAGTGGACTGTTACATGTCATTTAGCGTCACAAGCGATCTCAAAATTCCTCAGGCAGGTCGCTTCGAGCGCAGTCGAGAAGCCTCTCCGAAGTCGGAGGCTTCGCCTGGAAGATTTCTCGACGTAGGCAATCGCAGATTGCCATGCTCGAAATGACATGCCACAATCTGGAATTTTGAGATCGCGGCTTCAACCCGCAAGTTCATCTGTAACGGTCCACTAGTGGGATTGCACAACTGAAAAGCGAGAAATCGCAGATATCGTGACGCTGTTCCCGTCTCTATCTCCTGCGCGGAATATGCTCGGTATCGACCGCTGCCAGCATACGCTGACGATTGTGGCGTCAGATGACCGACGCTCGAAACCACCAGAGTAGTTGTGCAAGGTCACTAGGTTGATATGTACATGGTCTCTTTCTCGCATTCACTACCTGACGACTGGGTGAGCGTAGAGAGACACCGCTAGAGACCCTAACACGTCGAGTCAGCCTCAGCCAATTCTCGCGATTGGGGCGCGAGCGTAGCCGCTGCAGGTTTCCTCGCGTATTTTTTAACGTGGCTGTGTTGAAGGAATAAACTATGTTGGTCCTGCAGGATCCCCCTATCTCTTTCTGAGTAATACTTAAGTTATTTCACTATACATTCCTTGCAAATGTCCCTGATTGGGATGTTTTATATGTATACTTCTGAAGTAACCCCTATCAGGTTTGCAGAGTCTTTACGATTCTGAGTGGCGACCTTCCGGGTCATTTTTCGTGTATACATGTGGGAGGTCATTTCAGTTTAGGACCGAGTTCCCTCACGTCCATAGCATCCTTTCCAAAAAAAGCATGGTAACCTATGAAACGCTTTTCTCTTCTCCTCGCTTCGTTTATCCTCGCCATTGGTCTGATGGCCCCGACCACTGCACAGGGGCAAGCGAGTTTCAAAATTGGGCCTCGCCTTGGAATTCCGCTGGGCGACCTTTCTGATGTAAGCTCTGTGTTTATCGGAGGAGACGTTCGCGTCACGACCGAGGCGCTTCCCGTGGTGCCGAACGCGTCGTTCGATTACTATCTCACGGACGTCGACGGCTACTCCGTTTTTGCCGTGGATCTGAATGCGCTCTACGAGTTTCCCATCGAAAATGAAGCGTTTGCACCGTACGCAGGAGGAGGACTCGCCATCACGAGCTTTTCCTTCGACAACCCAAGTGTTTCCTTCGGGGGACAGACCTTCGGCGGCGGGACTACTTCTTCAACCGAAGTGGGGCTGAACCTCGTGGGAGGAGCTCGCTTCCCGCTGGGGTCAATCGAACCGTTCGCTCAACTCAACGCCACTCTTGGGGGCGATGCGCAGCGACTTGGACTCACTGGGGGACTTCTCTTCAGCATTTAACCAGCCGATGGCTTGAATTGATCTGCACCCGCCGTTCCGGGGGTTGCTCGGAGCGGCGGGTTTTTTTTGTGGTCACTCCTCGTCGGGCGGCGACAGGTGCGCGATGGTCGCGCCCCACCCACTGGCGTCGGTTGCTTTGTTGTAGTCGTAAACGAGGGGATGATCGTCTAGGATCGACCGCACGTGTCGGCGGAGCGTGCCGGTGCCCTTCCCGTGAATGATCCGAACCTGGGTCAAGCCCTTTTCGTGACAGGCGCGAAGGTACTCCGGGACCAGGTCGCCCACGTCCGAGAGGTCAAAGAGGTGGAGATCCAGTTCGCCGTCAATTGGGTATTCCTGCATGGGAAGAGGGTATAACGGGGAGAGATTTTCCGTATGCCCGACGGGGCGTTCGTTGTCTGAGCCAATCACAGTGGAGCAGGCAGAGCCGATTGGCCAGCATTCAAACCACAAAGTAAAAACTGGGACCCCTTCCATCCACGGGAGGCTGGAATTGTACCCACCGATTCCTACCTTGGGTCGATAGGCAAAGAGCCGTTCCTCGCACATACTCCACGCGTAAATGTCTTCCAGTACTCCTCTTCGCATCGTACAGTACGGCCTGGGTCCAATCGGTCAGGCCGCTGCTCGGAGCGTTCTCGAAAAGCAAACGGCCGGCCACGTGGAACTGGTCGGTGCGATTGATGTCGATCCCGACAAAGTAGGGCGGGACGTTTCCAGCCTGCTCGACGAGCGGCGTCCGGCGACGGGCGTGATCGTGTCGGATGAAGCGGACACTGTACTCGAAGAAACAGAGCCGGATGTGGTTCTCCATACCACGACCTCGTTCCTGGACGGGGTCGGAGACCAGCTCATGCAGTGTATGGAGGCCGGGGCGGATGTTGTGTCCTCGACCGAGGAGCTCTCCTTTCCGTATGATCGGCACCCGGATCGGGCAAGTGCACTCGACCAGGCGGCTCGTGATGCCGGGGTGGTGCTGGTGGGAACCGGTGTAAACCCGGGCTATGCCATGGACACGTTGCCCCTCACGGCCACCGGGGTCTGTACGGACGTGGATGCAGTGCACGTCCAGCGCGTGGTGGATGCCGGGGAGCGGCGCGGGCCTCTACAGAAAAAGGTGGGCGCAGGGATCTCTACAGACGCCTTCAAAGAAAAGAAAGCTGCGGGCGGATTTGGCCACATCGGACTGCGTGAGTCCTTGCTCATGGTGGCCCGGGGATTGGACTGGTCTCTCGACTCAGTGGAGGAGACCTTGGACCCCGTGCTCGCAGATCAGGCCATTGAGACTGCTCATGCCTCTGTGGACGCGGGGGACGTCGCGGGAATTCACCATGCCGCTGCCGGTATCATTGACGGAACGGAGTGCATTACCCTCGACCTCAAAATGTACGTCGGAGCCGACGAATCCTGTGATTCCGTGCAGGTAGAAGGTACACCGCCGATGGATTTAACCGTCGATGGGGGCATTTTCGGGGATACGGCGACCATTGGAATGCTCGTGAACGTGGCTCCGCTGATGGAGGAGGTTTCGCCCGGCCTGAAAACCATGATGGATCTACCCGTGCCGCGAGCCTTTGGCACCTCTCCGACGCTAGCAGGCTGTTGCGCATAGACTCACCTTCACACTTGCTTCTAAAACTACCAAATACATTGGCTATAATTTGGCAGGTGAGGGAAATTTTCCCTTTCAGGATATATGTAGCGCAAAAAAATTTGCTCGGGGGAGCTTCCAAACCCCAATGCGCAACAGGTTGCTAGACTGATACTCCCGCTCCTTTTATGCCACGATCCAGTCGCTGGGGGCTGCCGCCGTGGTCGCAGGCCCTCTTGTTTGTGTTGGGGTGTGAAGCCGTGGGACTGCTCGCCGGGTGGATCACGCAGACGTCGGTAACGACGTGGTATCCCACCTTGGCGAAGCCAGGGTTTACCCCGCCGAACTGGCTCTTTGCCCCCGTATGGACGGTGCTCTACGCCGTCATGGGGATTGCAGCATTTCTCATTTGGCAAACGTCTTCGGATCAGCCCGCTGTCCGAACGGCATTGCTGCTGTTTGGTGGGCAACTCGCACTGAATGGCGCATGGTCGTTTGCCTTTTTCGGGGCGCAGTCCCCGCTCCTCGGCCTCCTCGTGATTACGGCACTCTGGGGCGTATTGGCCTGGACGACCGTGCGTTTTTTTCGGATCCGATCCCTTGCCGGGGCCCTTCTGGTGCCGTACCTTGCCTGGGTCACGTACGCTTGGGCCCTGAACGCCGCCATTTGGTGGTTGAATTGAAAGAAGTGGGTCGGCGCTACTGCTGCATCTCGGCGATGGGCGGCTCGGAGGGATCGGGGCGGTCCGCTTCTAGGTCGCGCTCCTCGATCCAGGATTGTAGGGCTCGAAGCTGCCCGGCAAAGAGCAGACCGTGCAGAGGGCGGACTAAATTCCAGTAGAGCGTGCCCAGGAGTCCCTTGGGTTCGAAAAACACAGTCTGATTGATCTGGGTTCGGCTGGAATCGTCGTCCGCTGCCGTCACGTCAAACTGAAGCCAGGCCCGACCCGGGAGCTGCATTTCGGCACGTAGGCGCAGCAGACGGTCCTCGTTGAGGGCCTCCACGCGCCAGAAGTCCACGGCGTCGCCGACCCGAAGGTGGGCGTGGTGCCGCCGTCCCTGACGAAAGCCGACGCCCCCCACCAACTGATCGATCCAGCCCCGGAGCCGCCAGAGGGCATCCCCATACAACCAGCCGGTGTCGCCTCCGAGACGGCAAAGGGCATCGAAGGTCGCATGAGGGGACGCGTCCACAGTAACCGAGCGCACCTCCCGGTACAGGCCCTCCGTCATGTCCAGGGTGGTCTGGTCCGACGGCTGGGGGGCGGATGAGACGGCACTGTTCCAGACCGTGGGCAGCTCGTCAGATTCGACGCGACGCAAGGCAAGCCGGACGGCCGCTTCAAACGCGATCGGCTCCACGTCCGGAAATAGGCGCCGGGCCTTCTGCGGATCGTCCACCACAACCTCGTTGTCGAGGCCTTCGATCAGCGGCCGGGCGATGCTGTTCGGCACGGGGGTCACCAGGCCGACCCAGTGCGAAGAGAGTCTCGGCGTGAGGAAAGGGACGTTGACAACCCGCCGGCGCAGTCCGCGAACAGCCGCATAGATTTGGAACATTTCGGCGTAGGTGAGCACGTCGCTGCCGCCAATTTCGACAATTTCTCCGGCGCTGTCGGGACGCTCAAGTGCCGCGATGAGGTACTGCAGCACGTTTCGGACGGCGATGGGCTGGGTGGGGGTCTGTACCCATCGCGGGCAGATCATGAGAGGGACCCGCTCCGTGAGGTAGCGCACCAGTTCGAACGAAAGGCTGCCGGAGCCGACAATCTGGGCGGCCCGAAACTCGGTGACGGGAATGGAGCCGTCTCGTAGAACGTCGCCGGTTTCGATTCGGCTTTGCAGGTGCTTGGACTGGCGTGCTCCCTTCGGTCGCATTCCGCCCAGGTAGATCAAGCGGCTCACGTTCGCGTCTTCGGCCGCCGTCCGGACGTTTTTGGCGGCCTGCCGGTCGCGTTCGGCAAAGCTCTCCTCGCCGGCCCCGAGCGAGTGGATCAGGTAATAGACCGCATCGATGCCCTGCATGGCCGGGGGCACTGTATCAGCCTGGAGGGCGTCGCCTTCAATCACGTCCACCTTGTCCCCCCAGGGCTGCGCGCGGAGGCGATCCGCGTCCCGCACGAAGCAAGAGACGGAGTACCCCTCTCGAAGGAGGCACGGGACCAGACGCCCGCCGACGTATCCGGTGGCACCGGTCACGAGGACGGATGTCGAAGACGGCGGAGCCATGTGGAGTTGCACTTTCATTCAGCACCTACGGTAGAATAGCACCACTGAATACGTGCCGTGAGGCAGTCGGGTTGCTTTCCCACCCCCTGCTGGACGAGGAAACAGAATCTTTACTGGGGGTCCATTACGAGAATATTCCATCGGAGCGAAAACCACGACGGTCCCACAGACATCCTATCCCCACACGTGTTTTTCAGAAAGCAAACGCACGTGTCTCCATTCCATCTGAAAGCATATCTATGAGGATCGACCCGGCCCACAATGGCCACGGTCGTCCACTGTTCTGGGAACGTGCCGGGATATGCGTCTCAGATGGGCAGATTCAACGTCACACCCACTCACGAATCCCACTAGCTCATGGCTGAAGTTGAAGACACCCAAACGTGGCCCGAACTCGCGATCAGCCTCTACGACAAGTTGACGGGACGCGGGGCCGAGATCACGTACGAATTTGAGGACTTCGAACTCTTTGTGCCCAGCAAGGTCGGAGGCGATTCAGAATACGCCCATTGGAAAATGAATGGGACCCTAAAGATTCGCACGAAAGAAGATGAGTAGGGAGACTTGGGATTGCTCTTTGATCCGAACCCGCAGCTCAGCGAGGCGTCCTTTGCGGGGGGCCTCGTTGGGACTGTGTGGCTTTTCGCGTCTTTCGTGTCGGCGAGTTCTGTTGCTTTCGTCGGGACGCTCATTCAGTTCATAGCGCGAGTGGACCTCCTTTCCACCATTGCCGAGCGTGTACCGGCGTAGAATCTCGTCCTTCGAATTTGGCGTCGATCTGATTTCGGAATAATAGGGAAGAGCAGTGCCTGATTTTAGTACGTCTCCCTCCTAACATCTCGTCTTCAGTCCAATGGCCCAACCTCTTGAAGTCCTTGCCGACCTGCGTCTTGCCGTCGAAGGAGAGGAGATCGACATCCAGGCGGAAGGCAACCGCATCATCGTGGATTTGCCCAGCTTGCAAGCGGGACGCCGGATGTTGGCTGCGGAGCCGCTGGCTCGGAACCGATCACAAGCCACCCGTCGCGTGCAGGAGGCGCTCCGAACGTCTGGACTTTCGGTCGAGGTGCGTCTAGAGGGCGCCCCGTTTCTACGAATGGGGAAAGGGGTTCGCTCCGGACGCCTTGAGCGTCTCGTGGGATTGCCTGGTGTTGAGGTGGAGCCAGCCCCGGCGGTTCGTGCCGCTGTCCGGCGCCGCCCGGTCCTTACGACCGTCGTCGTGCTTGGACTCGCGATTCTGATCGGCACCCTGCTGTTTCGTGCCCTTCGATCGTAACAGTTTTGGGATCCCGCTCAACGCAGTCCTTGTTCACCTGTCCTCTTGTCTCGATCGATGAGAGGATGATCGCGTCCCTGCTGTAGTACCGACTGCGTACCATGGATTTCCGACTCGCGGCCCGTCTCTGTACATTCTTGCTTCCCGTCGTTCTTGTAAGCGGATGTGGGGGAACCGCCGCTCCGTCGTCCGACGCTCCCTCGATTACCGACGCCTCGTATCTTACCGCCGATGTGTGGAACGACGGGCAGGCGGAGGTCGCCTTCTATCAGGTGGAACGGACGCGGGATCAGTACGGGGAGGCAAACCGGCAGCGCTTCGTCGCCGGCACGTATCTGGTAAAGCAGCGCTTTCATCCGGAGGAGATGACGAAAACGACGGACGGGACGGGGACGTCGGCGTTCAAGTATGCCCTCTTCTACGAGCTAGAGAGCGGTTCGTACCAGTACAAGCGCAACTGGGTCGTCAACGCCCGCCAGAACGACCTCCGGCCCTTCAAGCAGTCCTTCACGAGCTTTGACTGGTGCTCGAATCTGTACCGGGAAGCGGCCTTCCCTCAAAACGGGCCGATTGAGGTGCGCATGCGGAGCGATGATTACGGCAATCGGCGAACTTCCTTTGCGGCCGAACCTCAGTCGTATCCGCCGGCGCAGCTTCCCCTACTCGTCCGAGGACTGGACTTTGGCTCTTCGGATACCCTCAGCTTTCAGGTGACCGTACCAGACAGCACCGAGCACGTGCCCGCGCAGGCGATTATCCAGGGGCGAGACTCGGTCGAGACGGCGGCCGGATCGTTTGCGGCCGAGCAGATTACGGTTTCGTACGAAGAGCCGGTTCCGTCTATGATCGGAGAGACGAGTGACACACGTGAGACGTACTGGCGTGCGGTCGGGCCGCAGCGGCGTCTTCTCCAGATCGAAGCGGCGAGTGGGCGCTACCGAATGCAGCTCATCGAGCACATGCGAAGTCCCTACTGGCAAGAGAACATCTGGTCCCGATTGAGCCGAGTGGAAGAACGCCCGTAAAGGGAGGGAGGTCACCCGCCGAGGCCCCCGGTCACGAGCTGGCCCACGCCAAACGATTCGTCCTCCGTCGTAAACTCGGAGGCCGGCTGGAAGCGTGGATGGGCGTTGAGATAGGACGTCGGATCGGCCCGAAGTAGGCGAACCACCGCGTCGGCTAGCAATTGCCCGCCGACCGGCCCCAGCCGATCCTCATTGGATTGTTGAAACTGGTGCTCAGCCTCGGCCAGAACGTAGTACAGTAGGGGCGTTTCTCGAAGGCCCAGTTTCCGCAGAGCGGAGGTGTTGGGCAAGGTTTCGGGCTGCCCCAGTGCTCGGGCCACTGTTTCTCCCGATGGAAGCCCCGCGCGCTTGCCCTCCAGAAAAAATCGGACCGCCACGGAGCGCCGGGCCGGACGGGGATCTTCAATCAGAGGAAGATTCAGGAATGCCGGGGTGATCTTCGTGTCAATCAGTTTACTCGGCTGCGTGGGCAAGTCTCCCAGTTCGAAGAACCGTGGCCAGTCCACCGAGAGACGAGACGGGATCGACTGGGCTCGACGGCGAAGAAGCGTGTCCGAAGTATCTCCGGCAGGCACGAGGGTGACATTAGCGTCTTCGTTAATCCGATATTTGAGCCGGACCTGCGAATACACGTACCGGAGAACGCCCTGGGCGACCTCCAGTGGGAGGCTCTGAGTGGAAGTGACGTCAGCGTTCTGATCGAGGGCTGCTTCCACCGTGTCGTCGCCGACAATTTGGGGGAGAAAGTCGTGAAGGATCGCCCACTGATAATGCCACTGGACCTGCTGCCGTGCGCGTTCGAACAAAGCGAGCCCGTGATCTCCGGATTCCGCTACCAGATCCACCATCGCGTTGTGGAACCGGAGGAGGCCCAGGTGGAGTTGGGCCAGCACGACGTTCTCGGTGTTTCGTGGATCGGCGATCAGCGCGCGACCCTGACGGTTACGGGGGAGATCCTGCTTCGTCCCGCTGGGACTGTCGAGCAGTCGCCCGGAGAAATACTCCTGTTCGTAGAAGGTGTACAGATGCGGTGCCATCTCCGGCCCGGGGCCGTACAGCGAGTTGAGATGAAGCATGGACGACGCCTGTGAGCGGGGAGTCGACGGCTGCCTCCGGCTCGCCTGCTGGACCAGGTCGTACGTCAGGTCGTGAATAAAAAACTGGGCGAAGAAGGTGAATCCCGCCGCCAGGTTGGGACTGTCGTACGAGTTCTCGGCCCAGAGGGATTTCCGTTCGCTCATCGGACCGTCCGGCTCCCCAAGGTGCTCGAGCATCTCGTCGGGCGGACTGTGAGGGGGAAAGGCGTCAAAGCGGCGGGGGAAGGGCAGCTTGGACCCGGAGGGAGCAGAGGCCTCGGGGAGGTCGTGCCCAAGCGCGGCCGAGTAGGGCGGGACGGCGCGGGGAGCACTGGTCGGCACAATCCGGAGCCGTCCCAGATCGTAGGGGGAGGACTCGACCGTGAACGGGTCCGTTTGATGAATGACCGAGGACCGCCCGTTAATGTACGCAGTGAAACGAATTCTCGGCGGATCGGTCTCGTCTAACGGTTCATTGATTGTGAGGCTGAATGCCCCGTTTGCGTCCGTCAAGGTACCGCCCAGCCGTCGGTCTTGTGGGGCATCCACCGCGTAGGCCTCCACGAGCAGGCCGACGAGTGGGGCATCCGAGCTTGCTTCGAGAAGGGAACCTGTAATCGTATACGAAGAAGACAAGGGGCGAGGAGCGTTTGCTGGAAGAGTGTATGACCAGTGTACAAATTCGAAGACCCTCTAGTTGTAGCCTAATACCAGTTCCGAAGGATCGGTATCCATTATTGCTTTGGTCAGAATGGAACGTCCGTCACGAGGCGCACCTCGTGACTCTTTCGGTCCGAAACTCTCTCAACAAAGTGCACAACCATCCTCGGTATCTGGTATAACTTTTCGAATCCTCGTTCTCAACGCAAGTGGAAGCTCCACAAATTTTTGACCCATAGGGAGCCACTCAGTTTTCTGCTCAGGTGGCTGTAGGCTTCCGATCTGCATCGAATGAAGTGGGGTGAAAGAACGTCACGGCGTAGGGAAACGCCTTTGCGGATGCCTGCGTTATGCGAGTCCGCACTCTCGACAACTGTCAAAAAGCGGATGAAACGATCACTTCGGATTGGGTCCGTGGCTGGAATTGGCATTTTCCTGCACTGGACCTTCTTTCTCCTCATCGCCGCTATTTTCGGGTACTACTACGTGCAGAGTCAGAGCGTAGGGGCGGCGCTTGCGGGAATGGGACTCATCCTCGCTGTCTTCTTGTGTGTGGTGATGCATGAGTTGGGGCATGCCCTCACGGCCCGCCGGTTCGGGGTCGGGACCCGAAGCATCACGCTTTATCCCATCGGGGGCTTGGCACGGCTGGAGCGTATTCCCTCCGAGCCCATGAAAGAGTTTTGGATTGCGATTGGTGGGCCGGCGGTCAACCTCGTGATCGCAGCCGTTCTCGCTGCCGTGCTACTGGTTGTGGACGGCACCTTCAATCCGGACGCCCTCCAGGCTCCGGGGCAGCATACCGTTGCGTCCCTCATGTGGATTAACGTCGCCCTGGCAGGATTCAACATGCTTCCGGCCTTTCCGATGGATGGGGGGCGGGTGCTCCGTTCCCTTTTGGCCCTCCGCCAGGACTACGCCCGAGCGACCCAGACGGCCGCCAACGTGGGACAGGCCATGGCCATTCTCTTTGGGCTTTTTGGATTGCTTTCGTTCAACCCAATTCTTCTCTTTATCGCACTGTTCGTGTATGTTGGGGCCCAGCAAGAGTCTCAGCAGGCGGTGTACCGCGCGTTTACGGAGGGAATGCCCGTCCGACAGGCGATGGTTACGCGGTTTACTACCCTCGACGTGGACGATACCTTGGATGATGCCGTGAATGAACTGCTGGCCGGAACGGACCACGATTTCCCGATCGTTGAAGGAGAGAAGATCGTGGGCCTTCTGCGGCGGAAACAGCTCATTCAGGCCTTGTCCGCCCACGACCGTGACACGCGAGTTCGAGACGTTTCCGCCGAGGATTTCTTCACGACGGAACCCGGGGCCCCCCTCGATGAGGTGTTTCAGAAGATGAATGCAGAGAGTTGCACGACTGTGCCCGTGGTCGATGGGGGCCGGCTCGTAGGGTTGCTTACCCTTGAGAACGTCGGCGAGCTCATCATGATTTCGAGTGCCATTCAGGGGCGGTCACCTGCTCCCATTCGGCGATCCGACGTGAACGAAGACACAGTGCGAAACGTAGCGGGCGACGATCATGCTTCTTCGGAATCAACGACCCTTCCCTGAGTACCACTCCGGTTTGGAGTCCGGAAATCTGGATTCTTCTCAGCTAGCGACCCCTTTGCCGAATGGTAGAGCCTACGAGTATTCTTGGACCGTGGCACGCTCACGGTATCCTCACGCTCTACGTCACGCATTTCCGCATCCGCTCTCCTACATTGGACGGCGGCTGTAGGAACATCTCACGAACGGGTGTTCTCATGCTGGGTTGATCGACTCTCTTTTTCGTTCAGCGCTGCTCGATCATGGACCGACGGACGAAGATTGTTTGCACCCTCGGCCCGGCCTCTACGGACCCGGACACCATTCAGGCCCTCGTCCGGGCGGGAATGGACGTGGCCCGGATGAACTTCTCTCACGGCACGCACGAAGAGCACAAGGAGCGTGTACGCCGGGTGCGAGAAGCGGCACAGGCGGAGGGAGAAGTGGTAACGATACTGCAGGACCTCCAGGGCCCGAAGATTCGGGTCGGGGAAATGAAGGATGGATCTGTCATGCTCCGCCAGGGGCAAGAGGTGACCATCACCACCGAACATCTCGAGGAAAGCACCAGTGAGCGGATTTTCGTTGATTACGAAACGCTGCCACAAGATGCCCAGGTGGGAGGACGCATCCTCATTGACGATGGGCTGCTGGAGCTGAAAATTACGAGTGTTGAAGATTCGGAGCTACGAGCCGAGGTGATTGAAGGGGGACCCCTTCGTTCACGGAAGGGCGTAAACCTGCCGGATCTTTCGCTCTCCACCCCTTCACTCACCGAGAAGGACCTTCGAGACCTCGAATTTGGTCTCCAGCTCGACGTGGATCTCATCGCGCTCTCGTTTGTGCGCAAGCGAGCCGACGTGGAGGCCCTGAATGAACGCATTGAAGAGGCCGGAAAAAACATCGGCGTAATCGCCAAGATTGAGAAGCCCGAAGCGGTCCGAAACATTGACGACATCGTGCAGGCCGTGGACGGCATCATGGTGGCGCGGGGGGACCTTGGAATTGAAATGCCCATGGAGGAGGTGCCCAGTACACAGAAGAAGCTCATCAGTACCAGCATGTCGGCCGCGAAGCCCGTGATTACGGCCACGCAGATGCTTGAGAGCATGGTCGACAATCCGCGACCGACTCGGGCGGAGGCCAGTGACGTGGCGAATGCAGTGCTGGATGGAAGTGATGCCGTCATGCTCTCGGCCGAAACGGCTGTGGGGCACGATCCCGTCCGCGTGGTGAAAGCCATGAATCAGATCATTCGAAAAGCAGAGGAGCACTGGCAGGAGCACCGCCCGTCCCTGGCCATGACCCCTGGGCGGTTGGAGCAAAGCGAGAGCGTGACGGAAAGTGTGAGTTACACGGCCTGTCGGCTTGCCGAGCAGGTGGGGGCGAAAGCCGTGTGCTGTCTCACAAATTCTGGGGCGACCGCTCGGTCCATTGCCCGGCACCGGCCCAGCATGCCCATCTATGCTTTTACCGACGACGAGCAAGTCGTAGGACAGTTGGGGACGCTCTGGGGGACGGAGGCGTTTCACATCCCCTTTCAGCAGGATACGGACCAGGGGATTGCCCGAGTACACAGCGTGCTTCGGGATTATGGCCTCGTCGATCCAGGGGATCACGTGGTGCTCACCGTGGGCATGCCGCTCCCGGCGAAGGGACGGACCAATACCGTGCACGTGAGTCGCGTCAAGTAGCCCTCGGGAGCGGTCGTCTCTTCTCGCTCTTCACTGCGATGAGGACGGGGGCAGTGATCGTTCAGGGTCGGCTAGAGGATCTTGTCTAGAGCGATCTCATTCCACACAATGCTACCGCCCGTCCGACCAGCGGACCGATCTGGTCATTTCCTGCACGTACCGTCATGGGCCGTTTTGGTCTCCCACCGTCTCGACTTGACGACTCCCGCTGGCTGTTGATGCTTCTGGGCGGACTCGTGGCGATGGGAATCGCCGGATGTGGAGAGACTTCTTTTCTTGGCCGACAGTACAGCAACTTTACGGCCTACTACAACAAGTTTCACAACGCGGAGGCGGCGTTCGAAAAGGGAGTCCAGTCCCTTGAAGAAAGCACACGCCCGGTTGACCGGTCGGAGTACGTCTCGATTTTTCTCGATCCCGGAGAGGAGGGAACGGGGAGCAACTCCTCCTTCGACCAGGCCATCCAGAAGAGTGCAGATGTGCTCCGTGAGCATCCGGAGTCGAAGTGGGTCGACGACGCGCTTCTGCTGATTGGAAAGTCGTATTATTATCAGAACAACTACATCGGGGCGGCTCAGAAATTTCGGGAAGTTCTTGCCCTGGACTCCGAACGTCGCCTGGAAGCCCGCTTCTGGCTGGCTCGGACCCTGGTGGCGAACGAACAATATTCGGCTGCCGACGAGGTCCTTCGTGTGTTGGAAACAGATCAGGGACCGCTCGACAATCGGTGGACCGCACAGTTGTTGCTCGTCCAGGCAGAGCTCTTGGTACAGCAAGAAGAATGGACGGCTGCAGCGAACGCTCTGGAGCGGGGCTTGTCGGGGGACCTTCCGGAGCGACCCGCGGCACGAGGGGCGTTTCTGCTTGGGCAGGTGCGGGAGACGATCGGGGCTCCCGGCCAGGCCCGGTTGGCGTATCAGCAGGTTCAAGACCACGATCCGTCCTATAATTTGGGACTTGCGGCCCGGCTTAGTGACATCGAGCTTCAAGGAGCGCACGGAAATGCCAAGGAGGCCCTCGACCGTCTGGACGATCTCGAGTCGGATGACAAGAACTTTGAGAAGCGAGGAGAAATCGCACTCGTCCGTGCACGTGTGTACCGAGCGATGGGGCAGTACGACCGGGCCCGCGCAACACTCAGGGGCATGCTCTATCAGGAGGAGGCCCCGTCCGGCACCGTGGACGGCCGTCTGCACTATGATCTGGCGACCCTCTACCGCGACGCCTACAAAGACTTTAGCCGAGCAGCGGCCCACTTCGATACGGCGAGTACCGGTCTTCAACAAGGGGGCCCCCGGTCGCAGGCGGAGGCACAGCGACTCCCCGAGGCGCCCGTAGACGCAACGGAACAGGCCGACCGCTACCGAAATCTGGCGGAGCGCGCAGGGGAGGTGGCCCGGATGGACTCGCTCCTTCGAATTGGCCGACTGAGTGACGAGGAATTCGAGGCATTCGTTCAGGAGCTACGCCAGAAGCGGCTGCAAGAGCAAGAAGATCGTCAACAAGCTCGGCAGGAGACGGGCCGGTCCCAGCGATTCCGGGAGCGGGGACAAGCCCTCGGCGATCGACAGCGGGGAGCTTCTGCGGCTGACACCCGTCAGTCCGACGCTGGATTTCTTTTTCACCAGGACCCAGCGCGCGTGCAGAAGGGACGCCAGCGATTTCAAGAAATTTGGGGCGACCGACCGCGCGTGGACAACTGGCGTCGCCGGAATGCGATCAGAAGCTCCCAGACGGCGGACGCCGACGAGACGACAGAGCAGCCTTCGGAATCAGATGAAGCGGTCGCTCCGTCTCCGACGGCCAGGGCAGAGGGAACTGCTCTCGATCTTTCGGGCATTCCTCGGGACTCCTCCAGCCAGGCAAAGATGGAAGCGGAGCGGGCCGTCGCCCGATACGAGCTTGCCAACTCTCTCTTTCTGGCCGCCGGACGCCCCGACTCCGCTGCGACCTGGTACCGGCGGATTCTTCAGCAGAATGCGGAGCATCCCGTTGCGAAGCGGGCGCTGTATGCGTTGGCGGAGGCCTACTCGGCCCAAGGCGATACGACGGCGGCACAGCAGGCCTACCAACGCCTCGTCGAGCAGCATCCTGACACGCCGCTTGCCATGCGGGCCCGGCAGCGTCTCGACCGATCGTCCACAACTTCTGGTCAGAACGAGGTCGCCATCGCCGATTCCGCCTATGCCGATGCATACAACCGTTGGCAGGAAGGGGCCTGGCGACCGGCCCTCGACAGTCTTCTTTCCATCGCGGGTCGACATCCGGGGACGCAAACGGCTCCTCGTGCGCTTTTGGCATCGGGCATTATTTACTGGCGGCAAACGAAAATCGACTCCACGACGGTCCCCCGTTCATTAGTTACCCGTTACCTTCAACGGTTCGCTGACCGATCACTGGGCGAGAGCCCATCCAATCCTTTGGAGCGAGGAGAACGAACAGGGCAGGGGGATTCTACGGTCTCCTCTGCGACCTTACCGGATGCGCTCGGAGCGCCTACAGACTCTCTCGCCTCTGGCCCACGAGGAGACTCGGCGCAGGCGGAGGGTCTAGCCACAAGTACGAGGCGGGATTCGATTCGTGCTACGTCCTCTGCGACACCACAGACGGATTCTATTCGCCAAGCCCCATCGGACACGCTGCAGACTGGGACCGTGTCGTCTCGGGAAGTCCCCACTCGTGTTCGAGCCGGGAGGGATTCAATTCAGGATGCGCCCGATAGCGTACGGGCTGGGCCGAATGAGGGAGACGTGCAGGCGGGGGGGGCGGCGTCCCCGTCAGCTGGAGCGGCAGACGTGTATGCTCCACTGAAATCCCTTCTCGATCATCTGACGAAGCAGTACGCGGACGCTCCTCAGGCCGAACGGGCACGGACGATCCTGGCTATGATCGAGGAGCAGCGGTCGCCGTCTGACTCTGCCCGCACGGACTCAGGGACGGTTGCAACCGCCGATTCCGACTCTGCCGGGCGGTCGAGGTCTGAGGACGCGCGCCTGGGGAATCGTGTCCCCTCCGTTTCCTCAGACGGGGCGGATACGACTCGCACCTCACGGTCCAGCGACCGTCAAGAAAACGCCCCCACCGATGCAGACTCCGCAGGCAGGGAGGAAGATCAAGCGGCTCTGCCGGCGCCCGGCGATCCGGACACCCAGTCTGAACGCCCGCGACCGAACGAAGCAGTGGACCGCGGGGGTGGGTGGACGATTATTGTCGATCGATTCTCTTCCTCACGAGATGCCTCCCAACAGGTCTCAAGGCTGAGGCAGAAGCTTGGGAGCGAGTGGAACGTGCAGCTTCTTCAGCGGGCCGGTACGGAGGATGAGGAGGTTCTCCTCGTGGTCGGCCGATACGCTACAGAGGCGGTTGCAGGAAAGGTCAAGGCTCGACTTCAGGAAGAAGTCTCAGGACCCCTGGAGGTATACCAGCGGACGTCAGGGGACAGCCAGCCCTAATGGGCCCTCTGAAGATTCACGTCAGATCAGCCGACCCGACCAGGGGAACCAGAAAGTAGACCTCCGGTTCGGGGGCTCCTCCTACTAGACGCACGATGGATTTCTGTTGCTTCGGGAGATCTCCGCCCGTTCGACGGGCGATCGATTGGAACACAGTCCTATGTCTGACTCCAGCTCAAAAATGCCGGATCCGGATTCGTCTGCTGACGAGGAGGCGTCCGGATCGTTCTTTCGCTCCCGGTTTGCCCTGTGGATCTACCTAGCCATTTTTCTGGCCCTCGTCGTCCACCTGGTTCTGTACTGGGATGGAGGGGAGGAGGCTCAGATTGAGTACAGCACGTTTTTGGAGTACGTCGAGTCGGGTCACGTGGCGCGGGTTGAGATCGTCAACGACACCCGAATTGAGGGCACGTACACGGAGGCGGCGGTGCGTTCGGGAAGTGTTCAAGTCACAGAGCGCCGAGGGAGTGATTTTCTCGGTTCGCTGACGGACTCGGGCCGACTGCAATTTACGACCACGAAGCCGTCCGACCACGAGCTTACGGCGTTTCTCCGTGACTACAACCAATCGGTTGAGGCTAAGGAGGAAGCGCCGGTTCGCTTTACGGCACGAACGGAGGAAAACTGGCTCGGCACTGCTGTCCTCTGGTTGATTCCCCTCGGTCTCCTGGCGGTGGTCTGGATCTTCTTCCTGCGGCGCATGAACCCCGGGTCGCAAATGCTTAACATCGGGAAGAGTACCGCGACCCTCTTCGACGCCTCCGACCAGGAGCCGGTGACGTTTGATGAGGTGGCCGGACTGGAAGAGGCGAAAGAGGAGGTGGCCGAGGTCGTCGAGTTTCTTCAGTTCCCGGAGAAGTTTACCCGGCTCGGGGGGGAGCTACCAAAGGGCGTCCTGCTGGTTGGACCTCCCGGAACTGGAAAAACCCTCATGGCGAAGGCTGTCGCGGGAGAAGCCGGTGTGCCCTTCTTTTCTATTTCCGGCTCCGACTTCGTGGAAATGTTCGTCGGAGTGGGGGCCAGCCGCGTGCGCGACTTATTCAACAGTGCCAAAGAGAAAGCGCCGTGCATCATCTTCATTGACGAGATCGACGCCGTCGGGCGCTCTCGGGGACGGAATAACCGGGTGGGGGGAAACGATGAGCGGGAGAATACGCTGAATCAGCTTCTCGCGGAGATGGACGGGTTCGACTCCGACGAGGGCGTCATCATCATGGCGGCTACGAACCGACCGGACGTGCTCGACTCGGCCCTGCTCCGTCCCGGCCGTTTCGATCGGCAGATTCTGATTGAGAAGCCCGATCGGCGGGCGCGGGAGAAAATTTTTAAGGTCCACGTCCGAAACTTGCTGCTGGACGACGCGGTTGAGCTCGAAATTCTTGCGGGACAGACGCCCGGCTTCGCCGGGGCCGAAATTGCGAATGTCTGCAATGAAGCAGCCCTGCTCGCGGCCCGGAAGGACAAGGACGTGATCGAGATGGAGGACTTTGAGCAATCCATTGACCGGGTGATTGCGGGACTCGAGAAGAAAAACAAGATCATCTCGCCGGAAGAGCGAGAGGTGATTGCGTATCACGAGTCGGGCCACGCAATCGTTGGGTGGTTTTTGGAGCACACCGATCCCGTCGTCAAAGTGTCGATCGTTCCACGCGGCATGTCGGCCCTGGGGTACGCCCAGTATCTCCCGGAAGAGCGCTATCTGTACTCGACCGAAGCCCTGCTGGACCGGATGACGATGGCGTTGGGCGGGCGCGTGGCGGAGAGTCTCATCTTCGACCGCATCACGACCGGGGCGCAGAATGACCTTGAGCGGATTACGAAGATGGCCTACGCCATGGTGACCGATTATGGGATGAGTGATCGGATCGGCAATCTCAGTTTCAATCTCTCCGGGCGAGAAGACGACGCCCCGATGTTCGACAAGCCGTACTCCGATGCGACGGCCGAGGCCATCGATCAGGAGGTGAAGCAGATCATTGATGAGGCTCGCACCCGTGCGCTCGACCTGCTTCAAGAGAAGCGGTCACAGCTGGAGGAAATGGCCGAGGCCCTTCTGGAGCGAGAGGTCCTTGGGCCCGAGGAACTTCTCCGAATTCTTGGGGAGCGTCCGCACGGAGAATACGTGGAGGTAGGCCGCCGGGGCAAGTCCCTAGAGAACTCCACTTCGGCCGAAAATGAGCGTTCTACGGAGCGAGATGGAAGTTCGTCTGAATCCGAGTCCATCGAGTCGGCATCCGAAACTCAGGAGAATAGCCGACCGTAGGCGAGAGACGCGATGTTAAGATGACGGGGAACCATCGGCGAGCCATGCTCGCCTTTTTCTCTGTCGAGACATTATTTTCCCAATCGGTATATTGGTATAACCCGGTATACTAACAGGTGTCTTCCTTCAGGGCCCGTTGAGCGGCGCTGAGCAGGGATAAATTCTTTTCATTCCTTCTTCGCTGGGGAGGTGGAATCCTTTGGGGCCTCAGAGACTACCATATTTCCTGTGTCCGCGACGGGCGACAGTCGAGGGCATGCCATTCACCGACTTGAGTGAAAAACGAGACTCCGACGTGCCGACAATTCAGCAACTTATTCGGAAGGGGCGAGACACGGAAGAGAAAAAGAGCGATGCCCCTGCGCTCGAAGGTAGTCCTCAACGGCGTGGCGTGTGCACTCGCGTGTACACAACCACACCCAAGAAGCCGAACTCCGCGCTTCGAAAAGTTGCGCGTGTGCGTCTGACGAATGGAAACGAAGTGACGGCGTACATTCCGGGAGAGGGGCACAATCTCCAGGAGCACTCCATCGTCCTTGTGCGCGGAGGTCGCGTGAAGGACCTTCCGGGTGTGAAGTATCACATTGTTCGAGGGGCACTGGATACAGCCGGCGTTGAGGATCGCCGTCAGGGCCGCTCGAAGTACGGTACGAAGAAGCCGACCGATTAACGGCTTCGTGAGTAGCGCTGGCTTTGGGTGATGGGTCTGGATCGCTCCCGCACAGCGCTATTCGGTTCCGGGGCCGACCGGTTCGGCTCCACCGCCCAGGCGGGCGGACTCTTGAGTAACTGAGCTTTCGACGAACGACACGCCTCCACCATGGCACGCGACAAGGCAGCCAAGAAGCGTACCACCCAGCCCGATCCGATGTATCGAGACGACGTTGTGTCTCGGTTCGTGAACGCCGTGATGCGGGATGGTAAGAAGAGTTTGGCCCAACGTATCGTGTACGACGCTTTCGACGTGATCGAGGAGCGCACAGGTGAACAAGGGCTGGAGGTATTCAAGAAGGCCGTCAACAACGTTGCGCCGCTCGTGGAAGTTCGGAGTCGGCGTGTGGGAGGAGCGACGTACCAGGTGCCCATCGAGGTTCGCCCCGATCGGCGTGTTACCCTCGCCTTCCGTTGGATTATTCAGTACGCTCGCGCTCGGAAGGAGAAGAGCATGTCCAACCGACTTGCCAGTGAACTTATCAATGCGGCCCGTGGAGAAGGCGGAGCGGTGAAGAAGAAGGACGATACGCACCGTATGGCCGAGTCGAATAAAGCGTTTGCCCACTTTAGTTTCTAGCGCGTCACCGAGGACACTGTCGTTCAGGCACACTGCTTGGGCAACGGGCTCCCTTGAGCACGCAACCAACACACTACTATGGCTACTAAGGACAACAACGAAGGCTTTCCGCTTGAGCGGACGCGTAATATCGGCATCATGGCGCACATTGATGCCGGAAAGACCACCGCTACCGAGCGCATCCTGTTTTATACCGGTCGTCTCCACCGCATGGGGGAGGTTCATGAGGGGGCCGCAACCATGGACTTCATGGAGCAGGAAAAGGAACGGGGGATTACAATTTCCTCGGCTGCCACGACCTGCTACTGGGATGACCACCGGGTAAACATCATTGACACCCCGGGTCACGTTGACTTCACCGTTGAGGTGGAGCGGTCGCTTCGCGTGCTCGACGGGGCTATCGCCTTGTTCTGTGCCGTAGGCGGTGTGGAGCCGCAGTCCGAAACAGTGTGGCGCCAGGCCGACAAGTACAATGTGCCGCGGATCGGGTTCGTCAACAAGATGGACCGAACCGGGGCGGATTTCGAGAACGTTCTCGAAATGATGGAGGATCGGCTCAACGCCAATCCGATTCCGCTGCAGATTCCGATTGGTAGCGGCGATATGTTTCGTGGGGTCATCGACCTCATTCAAAACAAGGCCGTGGTATGGGACGAGGAGTCCCAGGGCATGAAGTGGGATGTCCTCGAGGTTCCTGACGACCTGAAGCCTGAGGCCAAACAGTGGCGGATTAAACTCCTTGAGAGTGTTGCAGAGTACGACGACGAGCTTCTCATGAAGTACCTTGAGGGCGAGGAGGACATTCAGCCCGAGGAATTGGAGGCCGTTATCCGAACCGCTACTCTCAATCGCGACATCACTCCGATGTTCTGCGGTTCGGCCCTCAAGAACAAAGGCATTCAGCGCCTGCTCGATGGGGTTATCAAGTTTCTCCCGAGCCCGAACGACGTGCCGCCGGTCACCGGTCACGACCCGGACAAGAAGCGACAGGTAGAGAGCGCTGCTAAGAAGGCTGCGAAAGAGGCGGCTGAGGAGGCCGATGACGACGAGGAGGTCGAAGAGCCCGAGGTCAACGAAGAGGAATACGAGGTCGTCCGGCATCCGCGGGAAGACGAACCGTTCAGTGCCGTTGCTTTCAAGATTACGACCGACCCGTACGTTGGAAAGCTTACCTTCATCCGCGTATACAGCGGCACGCTGGAGTCCGGCTCGAAGGTCTATAGTCCGACTCGGGACGAAACCGAGCGCGTCGGGCGTCTCTTGTTCATGCACGCCAACAGCCGGGAGGACGTGGACATCATCCGTGCCGGCGATATTGCCGCAGTCGTAGGCCCGAAGAACTTGAAGACTGGCGACACGATCTGCGATCCGGAGAATCCGGTGGTGCTCGAATCGATGGAGTTTCCGGAGCCGGTGATTCGGATTGCTGTGGAGCCGAAGTCGAAGGCCGATCGCGACAAGTTGATGAACGGCCTGGTGAAGTTGGCCGAGGAGGATCCGACGTTCAACGTCTCGACCGACGAGGAGACGGGGCAGACCATTATCGCCGGTATGGGCGAGCTCCACCTCGAAATCATTGTTGATCGCCTCAAGCGCGAGTTTAAGGTTGAGGCCAACGTGGGGCAGCCCCAGGTTGCGTACCGCGAGGCCATCACCCGGACGATCGACGAGCATTACGTTCTCAAGAAGCAGACCGGTGGGCGCGGCCAGTTTGCCGAAGTCTACATGGAAGTCGGCCCGAACGAAGACGGAAAGGGGCTTGCATTTGAGAACGAGATTAAGGGTGGAGTTATCCCGAAGGAGTTTATCCCGTCGGTTGAGCGCGGCATCGAGAGCGCGATGGAAGATGGTCCCATTGCGGGATATCCGATCGAGGGCGTGAAGGTGCGTCTCTACGACGGAGATCACCACGAAGTTGACTCCGACCAAAACGCGTTTGAGATTGCAGGCCGCCTTGGGTTCCGCGAGGCTGCACGCAATGCCGATCCGGTTCTTATGGAGCCGGTGATGGATGTCGAAGTGATTACGCCTGAGGAGTACATGGGCGACATCATCGGGGACCTCAACAGTCGACGGGGGCGGATTGGGAAGATGGATCAGCGCAACGACGCCCAGGTCATCAACGCCGACGTGCCGCTCTCCGAAATGTTTGGGTACTCGACGGATCTCCGTTCGATCTCCCAGGGGCGAGCCATCTATACGATGCAGTTTGAGACCTACGAACCGGTCCCGGACGACATTGCGAGCGAGATTCTTGACGAGGACACGGTCGAAGCTGCGGCATAAGGCCTCGTCCAGGGGAAGGCGCCCTTTCAGATTGACATTTTCGAAGTTCCAGACACTTACCAACGACACACGCCATGGCGAAGGAAGCCTTTGACCGAGAAAAGCCGCACGTAAACGTAGGAACGATCGGGCACGTGGACCACGGAAAAACGACGCTCACGGCCGCGATCACGAAGGTGCTTGCCGAGCGGGTAGGGGGAGCGGCGGCCAAGACGTTTGAGTCGATTGACAACGCGCCGGAGGAGCGGGAGCGCGGCATTACGATTGCGACGTCGCACGTGGAGTACGAGACGGAGAACCGGCACTACGCCCATGTCGACTGCCCGGGGCACGCGGACTACGTCAAGAACATGGTGACGGGGGCGGCGCAGATGGACGGGGCGATCTTGGTGGTGGCCGCCACCGACGGCCCGATGCCGCAGACGCGGGAGCACATTTTGCTGGCCCGTCAGGTGGGGGTGCCGTACCTGGTGGTGTTCATGAACAAGACCGATCTCGTTGACGACGCGGAGCTTTTGGAGCTCGTGGAGATGGAGGTTCGGGAGCTGCTGACCGAGTACGAGTTTCCGGGAGACGAGGTGCCGATGGTACGGGGCTCGGCCCTGAAGGCCTTGGAGAGCGACGAGGAGCACGAGGAGAAGATCATGGAGCTGATGTCGAAGGTCGACGAGTACATTCCGACGCCGGAGCGGGACGTAAACAAGCCGTTCTTGATGCCGGTGGAGGACATTTTCTCGATTACCGGTCGAGGGACGGTAGTGACCGGCCGGATTGAGCGGGGGAAGGTGCAGCTGCAAGACGAGGTCGACATTGTCGGGATGCAGGAGGAGAAGATGGAGTCGGTGGTCACCGGCATCGAGATGTTCAACAAGACCCTGGAGGAGGGGGAGGCGGGAGACAACGCGGGGATTCTCCTCAGAGGCATTGAGAAGGAGGACGTGAGCCGAGGGATGGTGTTGGCGGAGCCGGGGACGGTGACGCCGCACAAGGAGTTTGAGTGCGAGGTGTACGTTCTGTCGAAGGAGGAGGGCGGTCGGCACACGCCGTTTTTCGACGGGTACCAGCCGCAGTTTTATTTCCGGACGACGGACGTGACCGGGTCGATTCAGTTGGAGGAGGGGGTAGAGATGGTGATGCCGGGGGACAACGCGACGTTTGAGGCGAAGTTGATCCAGCCGGTCGCATTGGAGGAGGGCCTCAGGTTTGCGATTCGGGAGGGAGGACAGACGGTCGGTGCCGGGGTCGTGAGCAAGATTCTGGACTAACGCCCATCTCGGCCTCCGTCCTTTAAGAACCTGTTTTAATTTTTCGATCGCGCTACTCTCGCGGTCTCTTTGTCATGCATTTCGCCTCTGAGAGATGGATGAGCGTTGAAAACCGATTGGAGTAGACAATCTGCCATCGTGTGAAATTAAAACAGCTTCTGAGGATCGAAATACAGATTGTGCCTGTTCGGGTCCCTCTCTTCTTGGGAGGGACCTTTTTCTTTTCCCGGGGGCATCAACACGTCTGCCTCCGCTCTTTTGTTGGTCCAACAACCTGAACGACAATAATGACTTCGTCCGACACGTCGACTCTTCTCCTTACTGGTGCCACCTCCGGCATCGGGCGAAGTGTGGCCCATCGTTTCGCCCAGCAGGGATGGACGATCGGGCTTCTCGGTGAGGATGCTGCTGCATTGAACGAGGTCGCTGACCAGCTATCGGGGGCCTCTGCGGTGTTTACTCGGCCCCTGGATCTCACCGACGAGGCGGAAGTCCAAGAGGTCGTTTCGGACGTAGGGGCGGAGATGGGCGGCCGACTGAAGGTATTGGTGAATGCCGCCGGCATTATGCAGTCGGGTCGCTTCGAACAGCTTGGCCTGGAGGCCCATCGCGAACTCGTCGATGGCAATCTCTGGGCGATGCTGGCGGTGACACACGCCGCCTTTCCCTTGCTACGCGAGACGGAGGGGGCTCGGGTCGTGAGCATTGCCTCTGCCTCCAGCATGTACGGCACTCCGGACCTCGCCAGTTATTCTGCCGCGAAGGCCGGGGTTCGCTCCCTCACCCAGGCCCTCAATCTGGAATGGGCGCACCACGACATCCACGTGTGTGACGTAGTGCCGCCGTACGTGGACGCCCCGCCCTCCGGGAGCGATGCAGACGAGTCGGTGCCCATGCGACCGCAGCGACAGCTCGCGCCCAACCTAAACCCCGAAGACGTAGCCGACGTGGTGGTGGAAAGTCTTGCCGGCGACCGCATCCACTGGCCAGTCGGCAAGCAATTTCGGTGGATTTACCGTCTTTCGGACGTGCTGCCGGCGCCGGTCGTGCGCCTTCTCATGCGCTACGTCTCCGGATTTTAGCGGAGGTTCTTCACTGCGAGCGCCGCATCCGTGCCCGCAGCGTCGCCCCAAATCTCGCGGAGCCGGGCGTCTCGCCGGCAACCCTCACGGTAGTTGTTGTAGCGCGTCGGGTTTTTCTTGTAGAAGTTCTGGTGGTACTGCTCCGCCGCGTAGAAGGCGTCGAGGGAATGAACCTCCACCGCAATCGACTGGTCGAAACGGGCCGACACTGTTTCTTTTGATTGCTCTGCGAGACGACGTTGCTGAGCGTCGTGCGCGAAGATAGCGGGCCGGTACTGAGAACCGCGATCGCAGAACTGGCCGGATCCGTCAAAGGGATCCACGTTGTGCCAGTAAATGCGCAGAAGACGCTCATATTCGACCTTCGTCGAGTCGTAGATCACCTGCACAACTTCGGTGTGTTTGGTGTTGCCACTGGCGACCTGCCGGTACGACGGGTTGGCAATTTCGCCCCCAGCGAACCCAGAAATCGTAGACGCAACTCCGTCCACTTTGTCGTATGGAGGCTCCATGCACCAGAAGCATCCGCCCGCAAACGTTGCAGTGTCGGCGACCGCAGCCGGAAGGGTTGAGTCTGGCGACATGGCGGAGGTGCTTCCCGCATCGGACGACGGGGTGCAGGCGAGGAGAAGCGCGCCGAGGAGCAGAGGACCGAAAAGTGCAACGTGTAGGCGAAGAGTCTGAGAAGAGACCATAGCGATGCGTGTGAGACAGTATGCGTGCGTTAGAATACTCTTGCAGGACGTTTCAACGAGGGGAGGTCCTATCGGTGCCCCTCTAATTGGTTAAGTGGCTGTCGTCTCACCATTGTTACGCCCCAGGTCACGCACGGCCTCCTCCAAGCGAGCGCTGCGATCATAGCGGGGGACGCCGAACGAATCTTGGGGCGGAGTCCGGAGGTGTTCCCCCATCAATCGTGTGCTGATGATGGACGAACGTTTTCTCGTCCGGTGTTTGGCTATCCGAAGGCGGGGCAGGGGTCAGATTTCGCCATATTCATCCTCAAGCTGTAGTGCGCCGTCGTCGAACAGCGACGTGCGGAAGTATGACCAGGAATCGCCGTCCGCTTCATACTGCAGGGTGTGAAGCGCCACCCACGTTGACACCTCTTCGCTGAAGTCGCTAACCACGTCGTCGATGTATACGGGGATCAGAATTTCGTTGAGAGCCGACTGGACGTGGTCGAGTGCGGCATCGGAGATGGCCGCCGTCGACTCTGTGCGGCAGTCTTCGAACGTAAGATCCTTGCCATCAGCGTGGATCGAAAAGACGGGGCTCCCCGTCTCGGCATCGACATCCACGAGAGCCACCGTGTGGGTCGTGTCGGTCGCCGGTCGCGGATTTCTGCCTGTAAAATGAAAGAAGGGACGGTTGTTAGTACAGAATTGCACTTCCGGCGAGGTGGCAGGATCGTCGGCCCGGACCCGGAGACCCGTCGAGTGGTCTTCAAGCGAGTCCGTTTGAGTCCAACGTCCATTCTGGAGTGCAAACGTAGTCATGCGGAGGTAGAGATTGGAGAAAAGCTTAGCGGTCGCCGTAGGTATGCTCCGACCGTTCTTCGGTGCGGTCGGTGGCTGGAGGGGGCGCAGGCGAAAGTTCGCTTATGGCGTCGCGGAGGTCGGGCGTCATGTCAATCTCCAGAGCCGCGAGCGAGTCTTCCAGTTGGTTCAGGTTGCGCCCGCCGATAATGGGAGCGGTGACGGCGGGGTGGTGTTGCACCCAGGCGACTGCGAGAGGAACCGGGTCGTACCCGTGGCGTTCGGCAAAGTCCACAAACCGATCGGCCACCGCGTAGTGCTCGTCGGCCCCGTAGCGCGTCTGGTACATCGGATTCTCGACGAGTCGTCCCTCGTCCGGACGAGTGTCCACGCCGTATTTTCCCGTAAGCAGGCCGCCGCCAAGCGGACTGTACGGGAGTACGCCGAGGTCTTCGTTCTGTGCCATCGGCAGAATTTCCACCTCCGCCTGCCGTTTCGCAAGGTTATACATCGGCTGGAGTACGTGAAACGGCGACCACCCTTCTCGGCGTTGGAGTCCAAGCCCCTTCATGACCTGCCACGCCGCAAAGTTGGACGCCCCGAGATAGAGAACCTTGCCCTGACGGACGAGGTCATCCAGGGCCCGGAGCGTCTCGTGGAGGGCCGTCTTGGGATCGAAGCGGTGAAGAAAGAGCACGTCGAGCCGGTCGGTCCCGAGCCGGTGGAGACTGTTCTCGACGGCCCGCACGAGATGGTAGCGACTTCCGCCTCGGTCATTGGGGCCGTCCCCGGTGGGAAAGTACGCCTTCGACGTGATGACGACCTCGTCTCGGCAATCGGTGATCAGATCGCCCAGAATCCGTTCAGACGTACCCTCTGCGTACACGTTCGCACAGTCGAATACGTTAATGCCCGCGTTCCGGCATCGGGCGAACATGGAGTTAGCGGTCTCAGGGTCGGCGTCCTCCCCAAACGACATTGTGCCGAGACAGAGCGGCGAAATTTTAACGCCGGTCGTTCCAAGATAACAGTAGTCCACGTGAGGTTGAGAAAGGGGGGGGAAAGAGCGGTTGGAGTCGTGATGATATGGGCTGCGAACCTGAGGGTCAATCTCAGCGGGCGAGAGAAGAGGGCTCGTAGGACAGAGAGCTCCTATCACAAGACTCGGGATGAAGAGGACCTTTCCGTACTCCAGGTGTCTAATAGCAGTGCGATGTACGCTTTTCTCAGGGACGCAGCACGCAGAATGAAAACGGCCTTCCTTGGACTTGGCTCTAATCTTGGTGACCGATTGTCGCACCTCCAGGCGGCCCTCGACGGGCTGCAGCGACGAGAGGAGGTGCGGGTCATGGCCGCTTCGCCCGTGTACGAGACGGAGGCCCACACGAAAACGGCCGACGAGAGCCAGCGGTCGTATTTGAATGCGGTGGTGCAGGCCGAAGTCGCCAGTTCCCCTGAGCAGCTTCTCCGCATTGCTCACGTTCTTGAGCAGGACGAGGGACGATCGATAGAGACTAGGGGGCAGTGGGCCCCGCGTCCCCTCGACGTGGACCTACTGGTGGTGGGAGACGTGGTCTCTGAGACCGACCGCCTTACGCTTCCGCATCCACGTCTCGCCGAGCGCCGTTTTGTCCTCCAACCCTGGGCCGACCTTGCGCCCGAGTTTGAGGTTCCTCCGCCGCAGGAAAAAACCGTACAGGCCTTGCTGGACGCCTGCTCCGATTCCACGTCCATACGACAGGTCGAAGAACTGCTTCGACTGTAGGAAGAGGGATTGCCGGCAGTCGACGTTCCGCGGTGACGTATTCGGAAGGAGAAAACCGAGGGAGCGTGAAATCCACAGCTTCTTCTGTTCTGAAGAGGCTCCAACGATCCGATTCCGTGAACGGAGTGGAGACGATTTTCGTAGAGCATCGGTGCAATTCACGCTCACCATCCCGCCCGTCCGTTAGCGCGGATAGCATATTTCAAAGCGAACCGCCCTCTGCATCCATCCGCTGGGACGCAGTTCACGTATGGAGTATCTGGTCAGTGCCGTCATCATTTATTTTATACTCCAGACCGCTGGCAATCTCGTCTACATTCTGCGTGGAGGGGGCGGCCAGCACGAGGTGTCGTCTGCAGATCCAAACCACAACTGGGAAGGCCCCTCGCCGCGGCAGCACACGGAAGGAGTGACCGATCGTCCGACATTTTGGGGAGAAGACATTGAGGAGGCCAACTGGCGAGACGTGAGTGATTGAGGATGGTCTCGCATCTCATTCGAGATGGCCCGCCCCATTCCTACCGAGGGCCGAACGTAAAGGTAAGAATTGTTCGGGTGGCCACGGGCGTTCCCTGTGATTCAGCAGGGCGGAAGAGCGATCGTTGGGCTGCGGTGAGGGCCGCCTGGTCCAGGCCATACCCGAGGTCTTGCACTGGGCGGGCCGACCCGTCCTCGTAAAGGCGCCATCGCTCCGTGATCGATGCACTTTGAACGGCCCCAGTCTCGCTGACCTGAACCTCCACCTTAATACGAGCGCGGACTTGTTCCTTCTGGGCATCCAGGGGGTAATCGGGCTGTACGTTTTTCAACAAGCGTGCTTCGGTGTCAGGTTGCCGCGCAGCGGTGACCTGTGACGTTCCGTCCTGTAGCTTTTCGTCATCGTCGGGGTCGTCAACCTGCAGTTCCCCTTCTCCGAAGGTGAGTTCTTCTTTGACCAGCACCTCGTTTGGCACCACCACAGGAGGAAGGGGCGCGGGAGGAGGCGGGGACTTCTCCTGTGCTTGACTCGTCGGCTGAATTTCGCGGATCTGGATGGGGGCGGATGGACGGTCTCGGAAGAGGGAGGGCGAATCTGTCCCCGTTCCGGCCGGCCACCACCGGACCAGAGCGACGGCCATGCCAAGCACAAGCACCAGTGCCCCCATCACACGCTGGTAATATGTGACGTGTGAGAGTAACATGGAGGAGGATCGATGCTGAGTACGGTGCTCATTGGTCTTGAAAATCAGCGCTCGCATTCTGTTTCCAGATGCACCTTTGGAGGTTGGGGGGACTCTGCTGCAAAGACCTGAGGAACGCAAAAAGAAAAGATGGGAAAACGCCGGATCACTCATAGCCCCGATGTTGTGAAACCTTACGAACGTTTATACATTGGCGAGCCGAAGAATCTCAGCAGGGTTCACCGATCATGAAATCAAACTGCCCTGTGCGCTGGATGCGTGTGTCCCACTGGACTTATGAATCTCCGCTCGGATCTCCCCGGATTCCGAGCTAAGCCTGTTCCTTCCCCTCCTGATTCGGTGGGGAAGTTTTTTTGTAGGTTTCCCCGGTTGCTCCGTCCCTTTTGCGCTGAACCGATCCCCAATCTATGACCGATCACACGAACGACACGTCCCCCCAAGCGTCTGATCCTGCCAAACTCGTCCTCGAGGACGGCACGTCGGTCCGTGGCACTGCCATTGGGGCGCGAGGGCTCACGGGGGGAGAGCTCTGCTTTAACACGAGCATGACGGGGTATCAGGAAATCATGACGGACCCGTCCTACTACGGGCAACTCATGATGATGACGTATCCTCACATCGGAAATTACGGCGCCTCTGACATTGACATGGAGGCCGAGGAACCGATGGTGGCTGGTTTCATCGTCCGATCTTTCACCGAGCGCCACTCCAACCGGCAAGCCGATGAGACACTGGATGAATTCATGCGCGAGCACGGTCTCGTCGGTATTTCCGGAGTCGACACGCGGGCACTCGTCCGCCACATTCGAGACAAGGGCGTGATGAATGCTGTCATCTCCAGCGACGAGCTCGACGACGATGTCCTCCTTGAACGGGCACGAGAGTGGCCCAGCATGGACGGCCTGGAGCTCGCGTCGAAGGTGACCACCGACTCGCCATACATTTACTGTGAGGGAACCGGGCCTCGCATTGCGGTCTACGACTTTGGGGTCAAACAGAACATCCTCCGTTCGTTTCGGGCACGCGGCGCCACCGTTCGGGTCGTGCCTGGGGAGACCCCCCTCGACGACGTCCTGTCGTGGGACCCCGACGGCTTGTTCTTTTCAAATGGACCGGGCGATCCGCGGGCGATGGCGGATGCGATTGATCGCGTCGGACGTGCTCTGGAAACGGGACTCCCCATTTTTGGCATCTGTCTCGGCCATCAGCTGATCTCCCTCGCTCAGGGGTTTGACGTCTACAAGATGTTCGTCGGGCACCGCGGCGCCAATCATCCGGTGAAGAACCTGGACACCGAACGGGTCGAGGTGACCACGCAAAACCACGGATTTGCCGTCGACGAGAACTCGATTGACGACGGCAAGGCGCGGGTGACGCACGTAAACCTGAACGACGACACGGTCGAAGGGCTCCGGTTCAAGACCTTCCCGGGCCTCTCGCTGCAGTATCACCCTGAAGCCTCTCCGGGACCGCACGACAGTCATTACCACTTTGACGCCTTCATGGACATGGTGGCGAGTGAACGAAACGTGTCTGTTCCCGATCAGCCCGCCGAACCCGTTCGCGCTGTGAGATAGCTCGGACGTGGTTCGGATGAGTGGACGATGGCTCTACCCACCACTTTCACTGTTGACCTGTCGGGTACACGCTACTTCAAAACTCAGTTTTTCCACACGATGATGTCGTCTCTTGGGAAGAATGTACGCTTCTTTTGCCTGCTTTCTGTAGCGCTTGGCATCGTTCTGACGGGGTGTGGGTCGTCGGGGCCGATCGTTGGGGGCGACATCGAACGACGGGTATATTTGCTGGAGGGACAGGACGTTGACGAACCGCCCGAGATTGATGGTGGATACGCTGAAGTGGAACGGCTGAAGCAGTATCCCGACGCTGCCGAAGAAGACGACGCCTACGGCGTGATCTGGCTGCAGTGCACCATTTCTGCCAGCGGCGTCGCTACGCGCATTCAGGTGGCCCAAGGGGGGCATCCTGCGCTCGAAACGGAAGCCTTGAATGTTATTCAGCAGCTCCAATTCCGACCGGCCACTCGAGGCGGAGCACCGGTCCAGTCCCAGATTCAAGTTCCCATTATCTTTCAGGGGCCGTACGCTCAACCAAAGGAGAACAGTTCATCCTGAGAGATTCTCTCCTCGAAGCGTCCAACTGTAGGAGCTATGGGGATGCCCTTGGGGTCCCCTCTTCTCTGCCAGCCACCGACTTTGCGAATCCTTCCGAGACACGCGCTCACACACGCCAGCTATGCCGAAGCGAACCGACATCGAGTCTATTCTCCTCATCGGCTCCGGGCCGATCGTCATCGGGCAGGCCTGCGAGTTTGACTACTCGGGCAGCCAGGCGGCCCGAGCGCTGATGGAGGAGGACTACCGCGTTATTTTGGTCAACTCGAATCCGGCCACCATCATGACGGACCCAATGATGGCCGACGAGGTGTACCTCCGAGAACTTACCCCGTCGTCGATTGCGCAGATTGCTCGCGAGGAGCAGCCGGATGCCGTGTTGCCTACGATGGGGGGACAGACCGGCCTCAACGTGGCACAGGACCTGAAAGAAGCCGGTTTCTGGGAGGAGGAAGGCATTGAGGTCATCGGCGTAGACATCGACACGGTCCAGATTACGGAGGACCGGCAGCAGTTCCGCGACCTGATGGAGGACATCGGGCTCGACCAGTCGCGGAGCAACACGGCCAAGAGCCTGCTGGAGGCGAAAGAGATCACGCAGGAGCTTGGGGGCCTGCCCATCGTGATTCGGCCGTCGTATACTCTCGGCGGGGGCGGGGGCGGCATCGTCTGGGACGCTGACGAGTTCGAGTCGATGGTCACGCGTGGCCTGGAGCTCTCGCCCGCCCATCAGGTGCTGATCGACGAGTGTCTCTACGGGTGGAAGGAATACGAGCTGGAGTTGCTCCGCGACCCCAACGACAACGTCATCATCATCGCCTCCATCGAGAACATCACCCCGATGGGCGTACACACCGGCGACTCGATCACCGTCGCCCCCCAGCAGACGCTGACGGACAAGCAGTTCCAGAAGATGCGGGACGCGGCCATCAAGGCCATGAACTCGATCGGGACCTTCGCGGGCGGCTGCAACATCCAGTTTGCCTTCGAGCCGGGAACGGACCGCATGATCGTTATCGAAATCAATCCGCGCGTGTCCCGCTCCTCGGCCCTCGCCTCAAAGGCCACGGGCTACCCCATCGCGAAGGTGGCCTCGAAGCTGGCGGTGGGATACACGCTCGACGAGCTGCCGAACGAGATCACCGGCGACACCAGTGCCTGCTTCGAGCCGTCGCTCGACTACGTGGTCACGAAGATTCCGCGCTTCAACTTCGACAAGTTCGAAGGCGTGGACGAGGAGCTCACGACGCAGATGAAGGCGGTGGGAGAGGTTATGTCCATTGGGCGCACCTTTCAAGAGAGTCTGCAGAAGGCGTGGCAGAGCCTGGAGATTGGGTATGCGGGGTTGGGGGCTGACCGCGAGGACGCCGATCGGGAGACTGTCCGCAAGCGGTTGAAAAAGCCGCACTGGGACCAGCTCCTGCACGTCCGGCATGCGTTCCGCAAGGGCGCGAGCGTCGAGGAAGTCTACGACATCACCCAGATCGACCCCTGGTATCTCCACAAGATCCAGGACATGGTCGACTTGGAGGAAGAGATCCGCTCCACGGCCCTCCGAGACATCGACGAGCGGTTCATGTTCGAGATTAAGCGTAACGGATTTTCGGACGAGCAGCTCGCGTACCTCGTGCCGGAAGACGTGGACGATGAGGAGGTGCGCGAGTACCGGAAGGAGCTGGACGTGACGCCGGTCTACCAGGTCGTGGACACCTGCGCCGGCGAGTTTCCCGCCGAGACGCCGTACTACTACTCCAGCTACGAGACCGTCAACGAAAGTACGGTTACGGACAAGGATAAAGTCCTCATTCTCGGCTCCGGCCCGAACCGCATCGGGCAGGGCATCGAGTTCGACTATTCTTGCGTTCACGGCGTGAAGGCCGCCCGCGAGATGGGCTACGAGGCCCTCATGCTCAACTGCAATCCGGAAACGGTGTCCACGGACTTCGACGTGGCCGACAAGCTCTACTTCGAGCCGGTCTACTGGGAGCGGGTGATGGACGTGATCGACCTGGAGCAGCCGGAAGGCGTCATCCTGCAGCTCGGGGGGCAGACGGCCATCAAGCTGGGCGAGCGGTTCGAAGAGCACGGCATCAACATCTTCGGCACGCCCTTCGAGGTCATGGACTTCGTTGAGGACCGGGGCAAATTCACGGAGGTGCTTCGGAAACTGGAGATTCCGTTCCCGCCGTACGGCGTGGCCCACTCGGTAGACGAAGCGGTCCAAACGGCCGATCGGCTCGGCTACCCAACGCTCATCCGGCCCAGCTACGTCCTCGGCGGCGAGGGCATGCGCATCGCCATCAACGAGGATGAAGTGGCCGAGTACGTCAGCAACATCCTCTCAATCTACCCCGACAACGAGATCCTGCTCGACCGCTTTTTAGAGGACTCGATTGAAATTGACGTCGACGCGGTCTGCGACGGGGAGGAGGTCTGGATCACGGGCATCATGCAGCACATCGAACCCGCCGGAGTCCACTCGGGGGACTCGACGGCCGTCCTGCCTCCCTATAGTCTCTCAGAGGAGGTCCAGGACACGATCCGGCAGTACGTCCGCGATCTGGCGTTCGAACTGGATATTATCGGCCTTCTCAACGTGCAGATGGTCGTGAAGGACGAGACCGTGTACGTGATTGAGGCCAACCCGCGCGCCTCGCGCACCATGCCGTTCGTGTCGAAGGCCTGTGGCACGCGCATCCCGGCGATTGCGACGAAGGTGATGCTGGGCGAGAAGCTGAAGACGTTCCGCGAGGCCGGCGAGCTGGACTGCGACCTGGAGGGCTATGCGATCAAGGAGCCGGTCTTCTCGTGGGACAAGTTCCCCGAGGTGCCGAAGGAGCTGGGCCCGGAGATGAAATCCACCGGCGAGGCCATCGCCTTCGTTGACGCGCTGACGGACGAACACTTCCAGCAGCCGTACGAGATGAAGGACCTCTACCTTTCTCGGTAGTCCCTGTCCCGTGCCCGTTCGTAATTGCCGAGTCGCGAACCTGACGTTCGTCAGCGTTCGAGGATGATTTCGGGGCGTCGGAATAGGGGCGCTGGACGATGATGGGTGTTCTTGAGGAGGAAGGAATCGACTGCATCTCTCTGGAGGCCACCATCCCCGTTCAAGTGTCCACTCTGGAGCGGGGGCGTCCCCTGATCTGTGAAGGATGTTCATGCAGTGCGTTGAACTTCCCTGAGGTGAAAAGGTAAAGATGAGACGGTCGCGCTAGGGGGGAGTCGTCGTCGCACCTGACCTGGCGGCTGCCTCCGACTCCGGTCGTAGATCCGCTGGATGGGGGGGCGATCCGTACAGACGGATCGGACGACGACGTATATGGCCTCGACTACCGGGAAAACTTCTTACGGATCGGTAGACCCTTTTGCATAACAGCTGTTTTTGCTGGTGATTGCACGCGAAGGATACGTTATCGTCGCGATTGTGACCGGTCTCGCGGTGCTTCTCACAATCGGTGCGTGGCAGCTGGACGCATGGCTGTGGCGGGGACCGCTTCTGGCTCTCGCCGTCGGCGGCCTTGCGTTCACCCTGTTTTTCTTTCGGGATCCGGAGCGCACCCCGCCGTCGGACGCCGAGCAGAACGGACTCATCGCTCCTGCGGATGGGCGCGTCGTTGAGATCGTTGACGAAGAGGACGACCTCTATATTAACGGTCCCGTCCAGCGCGTCTCCATTTTCCTCTCGCCCCTCGACGTCCACGTCAACCGCATCCCCGCTCGTGGCGTTATTGAATACGAGAGGTATCGTCCAGGCGACTATCTCGTGGCCTGGCACCCGAAGGCCAGCGAAAAGAATGAGCGCTCCGAATTGGGGCTTCGCCATCCCAGCGGAACGAAGGTGCTCTTCAAGCAGATTGCGGGGGCCGTCGCCCGCCGGATTGAGTACCACGTCGGGGAAGGGGACACGGTGGCGGCGGGACAGCGCTTCGGTATCGTCAAGTTTGGCTCGCGGATGGACGTTCTCGTGCCTCCCCACGTGGACTTGACTCTCGAAAAAGGGGAGCACGTCCGAGCGGGAGAGACGGTGATTGGATGGCTCCCGGACGCGGACACCACGGATGAAGCCCATGCCGAAGCCTCTGCGACAACACCGTCGGATGCCCCCGCCACCCCGTAGTGTATTGCCATTCGCACCCCTTGCACCCTCCGTCAACGTCGCTCTGGCGAATGAAGCTGATTTTGATTGGGATACTCCCGATCGTCCGGTTTGAGTAACGCTGACTTGTCGTTCATCGACTGTTCTGGACTCATCGTTTCCTGCCTGATGTTCGACTCGCTTCGGTCTGCATTTGCCAGTAAGTCCGCCCCGCGGGACGAGGCGCCGTCCCGTCCGACGCGCATCCGCCGGCGCCTCAGTGCCTACCGGAAGGCCCGCCGTCGCAAGCGGAGCGACCGTCCGCCGCCCCGCGTGGCTGTGCCGTCGTTCTTCACGCTCTTGAACCTGCTCTGCGGCTTTCTCGCGCTCACGCAGGTACGGGAGGGCGCCTTCGTCATGTGTTGCTGGCTCATCGTTCTGGCCGGGTTCTTCGATCTGATGGATGGAATGATGGCGCGGCTCACCGGGGCCGACAGTCCGTTCGGCGTTCAGCTCGACTCGCTGAGCGACGTGGTGTCATTTGGCGTTGCGCCGTCGTTTCTCGTATACGCCTATGCTCTGGATGCCTCCGGGCCGCTTGGCATGATCGTGTCGGCCCTGCCGGCTCTTTGTGGCAGCGTGCGCCTGGCCCGCTACAACGTCAACAAGGACAAGAGCGACGACGGCTCGGAGGGCTTTGAAGGACTCCCCATTCCCGGGCAGGCCATCGCGATTGTGGCCCTCATCCTGGCGGCAGAAAACTCGGAGTGGGGGGCCTACCTCGCCCTCGACAGCTTGCAGGTGCTGCTGCCGATCGTGGTGGTGCTCTCGGGTCTCATGGTGTCGAGTATCCAGTTCGACTCTATTCCGACCCCGACGATTCAGTATGTTCGCGCGCATCCGAAAAAGACGACGGCCTACGCCTTGGCTGGACTCCTGATCGTGGGAGCGCAGGAGATTGGTCTCGTGATTGTGCTGGCGCTGTACCTTACCTATGGCATGGGCCGCGCCGTGTACCAGCTCATTGATGCGCTCACCACGCCCGCTCCGGAAAATATCACCGAATAACTGACCGCATTTTTCTCCTCGACTGACCGACGCACTCCCATGTTCAAGGCCACGATCTCCATCACGCTTCGCCCGTCTATTCTCGATCCCGAAGGGAAGACGGTTCACCACGCCCTAACCAATCTCGGCTACGACGAGATCGATCAGGTCCGCATGGGCAAACGAGCGGAGGTCTGGATCGACGAGGAGGATGAAGAGGACGCCCGCCAGGTGGCGACGGAAGCCTGCGAGAAGTTGCTCGCCAATCCGGTGACCGAGAACTTCGAAATTCAGCTTGAATCCGTTTCGGAGGAGGAACGGGAGGAAGCAACTGCCTAAGCATGCTTTGCGCGTTTCCACGCTCACATTTCTACGTGTAGATCCGCACGCCATCCATGATGCCTACACACCACACATTCGGTGCCCCTGCTGACCCCGACGTAGAAGAGGCTCCTCCTGAGGTCGAAGAGCTTGAGAAGGAGGATGACGGCACGGGCTCGGACGATCCTTGGTTCGTCGTCCTCTTCAACGACGAGGTCCATACCTTTGAGGAAGTGATCGGCCAGCTCGTGAAGGCCACCGGCTGCAGCCGAGATAAGGCTGAAGATTTGGCGTGGACCGTTCACAATGAGGGCAAGGCCACTGTCTATGAGGGCACCTTTGAGGAGTGTTTTGAGGTCCAGAGTGTCCTCAAAGAGATTCAACTCGTGACCGAGATTCAGGGATGATCGAGTATGTACGTATGTATGTGTGAAGGTGGGTAGGTAACTGCACTGTCAACTCTCAATATTGGGATATAGGTTCTTCAGCTTGATTCGGGCGTCGTCGGTTCGAAACTGCCAGTCAACGGTGGCGTCTGCCCGGTTGCGTCGCCTTGCCCACTTGCGGGTCTGGGTCCGCATCGACTC
>JAHENZ010000063.1 GCA_018609755.1 Salinivenus sp.
CGTTAAAAACCGTTCCATTTCGATCCTCTGGCGTCGACCCCGACGTTCCATTTGGATTTACGGTCTGATCCCAGATGTACTCGACGCGGGTGTTGCCGTTGGCGTCCTTGAAGTCGCCGTGATCGTAGTCCAGCCCGGAATCAATGATGCAGGTCAGCACGCCCTGCCCTGTGTAGTTCGTATTGTTAACAGCGCCGCTGTTTAGGATGCGGGCGCCCACCTCGCGGGCCGCCTCGTCATTGTGCGAGGTGGCGTATCCAGAGGCTCCCACCCGGCGCACGGCGTCCAACGACGCAACGGTGCGAAGATCGCCAACCGTCAATCGGGCGGTGACGAAATTTGGGAGCGTCGAGTTGACGGAGATGTCGGCTGCTTCGAGGGCAGCCGGGTCGTCAGTCCGGATAATCGACGGAAAGCGAGTGACACCACGCTCATCGGTCACAGCAATTTTCTTGAGTACCGGCGTGAGACCGGACCCGCCACCGTGCTTCGCAGCTTGGTCAGCATCGTCGCTGGCTCGGAGGAGTGTTTGAAACTGTCCGTCCAATTTCCGCCGCTCATCGGGCGATAGTGCGCCGTCCTGAGCGAGGACCGTGAGAGGAAACGAAACGAGCAGAAAAAAGAGTAAAGCAGTGCGCATGGCATAGGTATCCCCCTGCAGTGGCGGACACTCCCAGTCACAGGAGGGTTGGCTGTTTTGAACTGAAAGATATTCGCGAACGAGAGTGCTGCACGTCACATCGACTGTGCGCGACCGCTGGGCTCGATGCGAGACACCGATTCGAGGGCGGCCGCACGCCGGATCTGCTCAACCGTCAGGCGAGCCGTCGCCATCGATCCCTGTACGCTGTTGAGTGGAATTCCAGCCTGACGGACCGCGTCTGCATCTTTGACGCGCAGAACGACGAGATACACGGTCGTCCCGTCGCTCGTGGTAGCCGTGGGAGGCGCCGTTGGGGACTGGACCTCCTCCCCACGCACAATCCGCTGGAGAGAAGGCGTGAGTTTCTTCATTTGCTCCTCGGTTAGCGAAGAGTGACTGCTCGTACATCCTGGGACCGTGGAAAGAGCCACCGAGAAAACGAGAAGCAAAACGCCCGCACGAAAGAATCGACGGAAAACAGAACCAGGCTGCATTGTAGTCAGTCTGAGCGAGACAAACTGTTTACCACGAAAAGACTTACGTCAGAAAAACAATAAAGAACTAAAACAAAGAACGCAAGCACGTTCAAAACAACTTGCCTCTCAGGTCTGAAAAAGCCTTCGTCGATTACTATGTTACAGGATCTGCCGCTCCTCACCGACTGCCTATCGTTTCATGGACGCCGCCCGCTTTCTCTCTTGCCCTGAGCATTCGACCCGGCGCCAGTTTCTGAAAACCCTCTCTCAAGGAATTGGGAGCGCCGCTCTTGCCGCTTCGGCCGCCCCGTACGTGGGCCGCGCGGCGCTGCCCGACGACGAGACACTTGGCGTCGCCCTGGTCGGGCTCGGCAACTACGCGACCGGCCAGCTGGCTCCCGCTCTGCAAGAGACGACAAAGTGTGAGCTGACGGGCATCGTCACCGGCACGCCGTCGAAAGCCGAGACGTGGAAGAAGAAGTACGACATTCCGGAGGAGAACGTATACAACTACGAAACCTACGACCGGATCGCCGACAACGACAATATCGACATCATCTACGTGGTGCTGCCCAACGGCATGCACGCCGAGTACACAATCCGTGCGGCAGAGGCGGGCAAGCACGTCCTCTGCGAGAAGCCGATGGCCACCTCTGTGCAGGAATGCAAGGACATGATCGCGGCCTGCGAAACGGCCGGGGTCAAGCTCTCGGTGGGCTACCGTCTGCATTTTGAACCCCACCACCAACGCGTCATGACGTTGGGGCAGGATGAGGTCTTCGGCCCGGTCACCGTCATGCAGAACGGGTTCGGTTTCCGCATTCCCGACAGCGCGACGGACGAGCCGCACATTGAGTGGCGTCTCAACAAAGAAATGGCGGGCGGCGGTGCGCTGATGGACGTCGGCATCTACGCGATCCAGGGCGCCCGCTACGTGACGGGCGAAGAGCCGGTGGCTGTCACCGCACAGGAATACAAAACCCGACCGGAGGTCTTCTCGGACGTCGACGAGACGCTCTTTTTCCAGCTCGAATTTCCGGGCGGCACGGTCGTAGACGGCAGCACCACCTACAACGGTAGTTACAACCGCCTGTACGCCACGGCACGCGACGGCTGGTTCGAAATTAGCCCCGCCTACGGCTACGGCGGCGTGGAAGGACGGACACACGACGGCCCGATGGACTTCAAGAGCAACGTCAACCAGCAGGCCCGGCAGATGGACGCATTTGCCGAGTGCATCCGTCATGATCGGTCGCCTCGCGTAGGTGGAAAAGAGGGCCTGCGCGACCTGGAGGTCATCGAGGCCATTTACGAATCCATTGATGCCGGTAACACCCGCGTCGAAATCGGCTAGCGCTCCTTCTACACGAGTCGGACACTCGATCCTCTCCCCTCGACTTCTTACTCCCACCATGCTTCGAATGAACCTATACCGCGTGTTTGGCGGTCTCTTTGTACTTCCTTTCCTTCTTATGACGACGATCTCCACCCAGGCGCAAGACGAAAACGGTGATATCGGAGAAGACCGATCCGCCCGCATCCTCTTCATCGGAGCCCATCCGGACGATTGTGACATCGGGGCTGGGGGTACGGCGGCACTCCTCGCCGAGGCGGGACATGCGGTGAAGTTCGTGTCCCTCACCAACGGCGACGCCGGGCACCACGAAATGGGCGGCGGACCCCTCGCCAAGCAGCGTCGGGCAGAGGCCAAAGAAGCGGCCAAACGACTTGGCATCGACGAATACGAGGTGATGCACTACCACGACGGCGAACTGATGCCCACGCTGGAGGTCCGACGCGACGTCATCCGACTCATCCGCGAGTGGGACGCCGACGTCGTCGTGGGTCATCGTCCAAATGACTATCACCCCGACCACCGGTATTCTGGACGTGTCGTGCAGGACGCGGCCTACATGGTGCAGGTCCCCAACGTTCTGCCCAAGGTGGAGCCAACCGAGGGCAATCCGGTCTTCATGTACTTCGAGGATCGGTTCCAGAAGCCGAATCCGTTCGAGCACGACATTGCCGTCGCCATCGATCCGGTGATCGACAAGAAAATCAATGCGATGGACGCCCATACGTCGCAGTTCTACGAGTGGCTGCCGTGGGTAAGCGACGACCTCGATGAGGTGCCGGAAGGCGAAGAGGCTCGCAAGGCGTGGCTCAAGGATCGATGGACGAGTCCGGTGTCGGATGCCGCCCGAGAAAGCCTGACGCAATGGTACGGAGAGGCACGAGCACAGGAGGTGCAGTATGCTGAATCCTTTCAAGTCGCGGAGTACGGCCGCCAGCCTTCAGATGCTGAACTCCGCCGCCTCTTTCCGATGCTGTCGGGCGAATGAAGGGGAGTGAGCCATTTCCTTCCCCAGTGCTCACATTCAGCGACCACGGACCGCCGACGGCCGCCTGCTTGCCCAGCGGTCCGCCGTCCCTCGTTCGCCGTCCGTACGGAATCCATCGTTCGTTCCGCTGGCCGGAGCGTCTGTACTCTTCTCTGTTTGCCAACCTCAAACCACATCGTGTTTCGAATCGGCATTGACATGGGCGGCACCAACATTCGCGCCGGCATGGTGGAGGACCGAGCCGTGCGGGTACTCCACCAGGAACCGACGCCGGCGGATGGAACCGAAGAAGAGGTGCTGCAGCAAATCTACGCCCTCCTCGACCGTATGCCCACCGACCAGGCGGCGAGCATCGGGGCCGGCGTGCCCAGCGTTGTGGACGTGGACGACGGCATCGTGTACGACGTACAGAACATTCCGTCGTGGACGGAAGTGCCGCTGAAGGCACAACTGGAGGCCCGGTACGGGGTGCCGACGTTCGTCCAGAACGACGCCAACTGCTTCGCGCTCGCCGAATACCACTACGGATCGGGGCGCAACCAATCGCCGATGGTGGGCTTGATTCTGGGGACGGGCTTTGCCGGGGGCATCGTGGTAAACGGCACGCTGCTGTCCGGGCGCAACTGTGGGGCGGGCGAGTTTGGAACGGCGCCGTACAAAGACAGCATATACGAGCACTACTGCGCCGGACAATTCTTTGAGCGGCAGTACAATACGACCGGCAAGGCAGCCTTTGACCGAGCGGAGGACGGCGATGAGGAGGCGCACGCCATGTTTGCGGAGTTGGGCACTCACCTCGGCCGTGCCCTGAAATCCGTGCTCTACGCCGTCGATCCGGCCCACGTCGTGCTGGGCGGCTCGGTGCGGCACGCACATCCCTATTTCGAAGAGGCCATGTGGGACGAGCTGGAGTCGTTTGCCTACCCGCGTGCTCTGGACCACCTCACGGTTGAGATCTCCTCATTAAAACATGCCGGGGTTCTGGGCGCTGCTGCCCTAGGGTTTCAGGACGAGAGTTGAGGATAGAGGATCGCCTCTTGCCCCTCGCCCTTATCCTCTCCCTTCGACTTTCGATTCTCAATCCTCGCCCCTCGACTCTCTCCCCACGATCCCCTATCCTCCATAGTCCATTCCCCTGCCTCCTGATCGCCCCCGCTCGACATGAGCACGTCGGCCCGAACGCTTCTCCTCGCCGTCAGCGTTCTGGGACTGCTTCCGCTGCTCGGCCCCGCGACCGCCACGGCATCGGACCAGATCCCTCTCACGGTCGACCACGCGCAGCCGGGCGCACCGATTACTGTGGGCATCCCCTTTCCGAAAGGCGAGCTCCAGTCGCCGGAGCACGTGCGCGTCCTCACCTCCGACGGCACACCCATTCCCTCGCAGATCACCCCTGTCACCACCTGGGCCCCCGCCGACTCCAGTCTCAAATGGGTCTGGGTCTTTTTCTTTGCGACCGACGACGATTCGTACCGGCTCGAATACGGTCCGGACGTTCAGCGAGCACCAATCACCGGCGAGCACCTGCGGGTCAAGAACAACCAGCGCCCATACGGTCACACGGAAATCGCGACCGGGCCGCTCCGCCTCCGAATCGAAAAAGGCACGGGCGGAAGTTTTCTGGATGAGGTATGGTTCGACGCCGAGGACGACGGGTTCGAATCAGACGATCGGATTGCGGCGGAGCCGGACGGCCGCGGCTCCTATCTGGACTTGCTCGACGCGGCGGGCCTCGACTCCTCCCGTGCCACCGTCACGCAGACCTACAAGGAGAAAGGCTCCGGCCCCCTCCACGCCATCCTGCGGATTGAGGGACAATACCACTATTCCCGCGACAATAACAATTCCGCCCCGTTCGTCACGCGGATCCACGCCTACGCCGGGAAGCCCTACCTCCGCGTCCTCCACACGATGACGTACACCGGCGACCCCGACCAGCACCCACCGCTTGACGGCCAGCACGCCCAGATCGCCACCAGTGCGGAAAACATCGTAAACGAAGACAGTCTAGAGGGCGACCCACGATGGACGCAACCCAATGATCGGATCGCCGCAGCGGGCCTCAGCCTCGACTACGACCTGTCCGGGCCGCTCACCGTCCGCACGTCGTACCGTCGCGGCAACTGGTGGGCGCCGGGCCAGCCACAAGTGTATGAGCGCCCAGTCTCTGCCGAAAACGAATGGTCGCTCATACAGACCGGACCGGACTCCGCTTCCATGCCGAACGGCCCCAGTTCGTCGCCTACTGAGCGCATCGGCAGATTCTCTGCGCGGATTCTCGCGGACAGCACCAAGCAGGTCGACGCCACGCGGACCGCGGGGTGGATGGACGTGGTGGGTGATCAGCGCGGCGTGGGCGTCGGCATCCGTCACTTTACGGAGGCCTACCCGAAGGAGATCAGTCTGTCGATCGACAGCCAGCGAGTGGACGCGGAGCTATGGAGCGGCTCGGCCCCTCCGATGAGCTTTGCGCGGTGGTCGAGCGAGGAGGATGGCGGCATGGTCGACAACTTCGCACAGGGCCTTACCAAAACGACGGAATACGTCTATCGCTTCCACGACGCCGATACGGATCTGGCCGACGTGCGGCGCTCGCTCAACTACGTGCTGGCGCCCGCCGTGGCCCACGCTCCGCCCTCCTGGTACGCCGAAAGTCGGGTGTATGGGCGCATGGCCCCTCGCTCCACCGAGTACGCCTCCTTTGAGCGCGGAATGGACTACAAATTCCGGTGGTGGCGCTTCAACCAGCAGTGGGAGCCCTGGTACGGTGCCTTCACCTACGGCGACGGCAAAAACTACTACTTCGGGGACAACTGGTACGAGTACGCCAACAACGAGCCCGCCGAGGACTTCATGTTATGGCGACAGTTCATGCGCACCGGGGAGCGACGGTACGCCCTCACCGGCGAGGCCATGAGCCGTCACACCATGGACGTGGACAACACCCACTGGCCCACAGGGCCGGACTACCGGGGCGACACCAACTCGGCCCTCGACTGGTGGCGCGCGAAGGCGGACTCCACTGGCTCTCCCTACGTGGGCATGGGGCGCCGTCACGGGAACCAGCACTGGACGGCCATGCTGAGCGCGCACGTGTGGGTCGCGGGGTGGCTGGCCTCCTACTACCTGGACGGATACCACCGCGGGCTGGCCGTGGCCAAAAAGACCGGCGACTACTACCGTCGGCGCATTTTTGGAGAACATGGCCTCACGGGCCGACGCCTGTACCTCTCGGTGTGGAATCTCGTCGAGCTCTACGACGCCACAAAGGATCCGCAGATTCGCGAGGAGCTCGACGCTCGGGTCGACCGCATGCTCCGGCTGCAGCACGAGCAAGGCGGAAGCCTCATTATGGACCGCTACGGCTACGCCCAGGTCTACGCCGCGCAGGGGCTTGGAAAGTACCATCAACTGACGGGCGATCCTGCCGTCCGCGACGCGCTCGTCCGCCACGCCCGCTGGGTGCGCGACAACCCGCCGCTGAACCACGAGATGGAATCGTACCTCGCCAGCATTTCGACGCTGCTCAAGGGCTACCAGCTCTCCGGCGACCGTTCCCTCTACCGCACCGCCCACGACCGCGCGCAGGCTCTCCGCACGGATTCACTCTCGCTGGCGATCACCGATACGACGACACAGGACGCATTCTTTAACGCCCTCAACGGCGTGAGCCACCTCCCTCGCTCCCGCGAGCACCCCGACCGGCGGCCCATCTGGAGTCTCACCAACGGCCTCCGCATTTTCGGCTGGACGCACGCCTACAACGTGCCCCCCCTGATTCATTGGCTCGAACGGGAGGGCCCCCCGAAGTAAAATCGACCGGCCCGGTCGATCCTACGGAAATGCCACCACCTGACCAGAAAATCCTCGTCCCCGACCTCACGTCACGGCATTTCGTATTCGCATCGTGCCAATGAACATTGACGCCACGACGCTCCGCAAACGCCTCGGCCTCACCGCCGGAGTTCTTCTCTGTGTCGGTCTCCTGGTGCTACCGTCCCCCTCCGAACTCGATCCCGCCGCCTGGCACACGGCCGCCGTCGGCTTGCTAATGGCCGTCTGGTGGATCACCGAGGCGCTCCCCATCGCCGCCACCGCCCTCGTGCCGCTCGCTCTCTTTCCCGTGCTCGGCATTACGGGGATCGATGGCGCGGCCCGCCCCTACGCCAACCCGCTCATCTTTTTGTTCATGGGCGGCTTCCTCATCGCCGAGGCCATGCAGGTCTGGCGGCTACACCGGCGCATCGCACTCAACATCGTGAAGTGGGTGGGCGTCAACCCCTCTTCTATCGTCGTCGGATTCATCCTGGCGTCCGCCTTCCTCAGCATGTGGGTCAGCAACACCGCCACGGCCCTCATGATGCTGCCAATCGGGCTCTCCATCATCGACCTGACGCGCGACCGGATGGAACAGCGGGGGGAGGGGCTGCCGCCACACTTCGGAATCGTGCTGGTGCTGTGCATCGCCTACGCCTGCAACGTGGGCGGCATGGGCACCCTCATCGGCACGCCACCCAACGCCATTCTCGCCGGATTTTTCTCCGAGACGTACGGCGTCGAGGTCGGCTTCGCCCAATGGATGATCGTGGGCTTGCCCCTGGTGATCGTTGCCCTCCCGCTGGTCTACTTCGTACTCACGACCGTCTACCCCATCGAGCTGGAGCAGTTGCCGGGCGGAGCGCAGATCATCGACGACGAGCGAGCTAAGCTTGGAACACTCAGTGCGGCAGAGACACGCGTGGGACTGGTCTTCGGGGGGACGGCGCTGCTTTGGATGACGCGCCCCCTGCTGAGCGACGTCATTCCGGGCCTCTCCGACGCGGGCATCGCGATGACCGCCGGGCTCGTGCTCTTCCTGCTCCCGGCGGGCTCGAAAAAGCGCGCACTTCTCACGTGGCAGGACGCGGAAGAGTTGCCGTGGGGCGTACTCATCCTCTTCGGCGGCGGCCTCAGCCTCGCCTCCGCCATCAGCGACACGGGCCTGGCCGAATGGATCGGGCAGGGCGTACAGGCGCTCAGCGGGTGGCCCATCCTGCTCGTGCTCCTCTGCACGGTCGCCCTCATCGTCATGCTCACCGAGATCACGAGCAACACCGCCACGACCGCCGCCTTTCTCCCCATCCTGGGCGCAGTGGCGGTGGGACTCGGCGAGAATCCGTTCCTCCTCACCGTGCCGGCCGCCCTCAGCGCGAGCTGCGCCTTCATGCTACCGGTCGCCACCCCGCCCAACGCCATCGTCTACGGCAGCGAGCTCCTCACCATTCCGCAAATGAGCAAGGTCGGCCTGTGGCTGAACCTCGTGTTCATCGTGGTCGTCACGCTGCTCGGCTACGCCCTACTCGGGATGGCCTTCGGGGTCGAACTGGGCGCCGTGCCCAGCTGGGCGGCAGGATAAAGACCCGTCTTGACCCGGCTGAACTCCTCCTCCCTCCGTGGAGCCCGAGGGGCCCGAGTCAACGGACCGTCCAAAAGAAGCCCCCTTCAAAAAAAGGGCCGCATCGCTCATGCGGCCCTACGTGTCCACGAAAGTTAAAGGATAGGAGGCTATAGAAGGAACGACCTCAGTTGCCGCCGGCGACCGAAATCTCAAACGGCACACGCGTCTCGTCCCAGTGCAGCACACAGGTGCCGGACGTGTCGGAAATGTCCGTAAAGTAGAACATCATCATTTCCCGCTGCGGGGCCGACTCCGGCGTGGCCTCAACGCGAAGGACATCGCCGCTCTCGTCGTACTCAGTGCCCCACTGATTCGCATTTTCATTGAAGATGATCGTCCAGGACTCTTCCCCCGGAATGGTGTAGAGCGAATAGGTGCCCGCCGAGAGAGACTCCCCCTGCACGGTAACGTCGGAGGAGAAGGAAATCGTGGTAGCCTCATTGGCACCGGTGCGCCACACGTCGCCGTACGGGACCAATCCGTCGGCGGCAAAAATGGTACGGTCATTCACCGAAGGACGACCGTAGGTAATGCGCACCTCAGTGGTGCCAATCGTTTGCGAGACCGCGGCGTTGGGGCTTACGCGCGCTTCGTCATTGCCGCGTTCCTGCGCAATGGCCTCGACCGAAAACACGGCACAAACCAGGAGACCAACGAGGGCAATGGGAAGAGAGCGCTTCAGAAGAGTAGACATAGGATGCATTCGGTAGATGAGTGTGGGTGGCTCAGAAGTTGTTTGGCGGACGTTCTGTGGCCTACGACTTCGTGGATCTCGTGCAAAATGGCTTCTACAATCGCCTGGTAGTTCCACTCTGGCTCACTAGTGAGCCTGGCTCTTTTGGGCACCATTTTGCACTTCGCCCACTGTGTCTCGGCTTTCACATCAATCCACCAAACAACTTCTCAGGGTCTGGAAATCTCAATGAGAAGTATTCGCGGAACGAGAGGCGAAAATATAGACGACGGATACAGCAATCTAAAATGAGAGTCGTTTTTCGAGGTTACACACTGGAAATTCCAGTCGGTTACTACGATCTTAACATGTTCGGGTTCTGCTTCTTGCGCCTCGTCAAGACGGCGCCGCCGCAATCACTCCCACAATTACCCACAGACTTATGAATCGTCGTGTGATGCGCCAAATTCTTATTGCCCTCGCCATTTTTGCGGGCATTATTCTCCTGTTCGCTCTCATTGCCCAGGTCGCCTGATCGGATGTCGACTGCAGGCACTCTCCTCCTTCCTGTTCGCGCGACAAGTACGATCGAACCGGCATAGTCCGCAGACGCGCAGAATCGTCTCCGTCGTCGGACTGGGCTGATCAATAGTACCATCCGTGCACACGTGGCACTCGCAACATTCTCGTGCAACGTGTGCCGCTGGCGCGAATGCCGGTTGTCATTTTCCCCATCCTTCTCGTTCATGATGAGGGTTCCTTTCGTCCCGAAAGGGCACTGCGTCTCGATGCACTCACTCGACCCCTGGTGTTCCTCATGCAGTCTTCGATTCTACCGCAGATGCGGTGGGTTTTCCTTCTCTTCTTCGCCACGAGTTTCGTCGCGGGTTGTGCCGGCTCCAAGTCCGTGTCGAACGGAGGAAAACAAGCCGCAACGCAGAACGATCAGAACGATGGAAACGGCATCAAGCCCTTCAGTGATGTGGTTCCCGACACGGCGGAAACGGACGCCGGCCTGATTACCACCCATCGGGTAAAGGACAAGCTGTTTTTTGAAATTCCGGACTCGCTGTTTGGACGGGAAATCCTGATGGTCTCGCGAGTGTCGCAGGCGCAGTCGGACCTCGCGTACGGCGGCGAAAAAGCCAACACACAGGTAATCCGATGGGAACGGCGGGACGACGACCTCCTGCTTCGGGTGGCCAGCTACGAGAAGACGGCCAATCCCCAAGATCCGGTGTTCGAGGCCGTGCAAAACTCCAGCTTCGAACCGATTCTGAAGTCGTTCTCGATTGAGGCGTACAACGAGGACACGACGGGCGTCGTCATTAACGCGACGGACCTGTACACGTCCGACGTGTCGTCTCTCGGCTTACCCAAGGAGGCCCGTGAGGAATACGGCGTGACCCGGCTTGACGAGGATCGGACGTACCTCTCCGGGGTGGAGAGCTTCCCCAAAAACACGGACGTAGAAACCATTCTCACCTATGACGCTCAAAACCCCCCGTCCAGTGAGCAGACGAGCACGATTAGCGTAGAGATGAACTACTCGATGGTGCTGCTGCCCAGCGAGTCGATGCAGCCGCGCCTGTGCGATCAGCGTATCGGGTACTTCAGCATCGAGCGCATCAATTACAGCTCCCCCGAGCAACAGGCCGCCGAGGAGTGCTTCGTCACCCGCTGGCGACTGGAGCCCTCCGACCTGGAGGCGTACCGAAATGGGGAACTCGTGGAGCCGAAGGAGCCGATCGTGTACTACGTGGACCCGGCAACCCCCGAAAAATGGCGCTCCTACGTGGCGCAGGGCATTGAGGATTGGCAAGAGGCCTTCCGACAGGCCGGCTTCAAGAACGCTATTGTCGCCCGAACGCCCGCCGAGGTCGACTCCACGTTCGACCCGGACGACATCCGGTATTCGACGGTCCGCTGGTTTGCCTCCGAGATTCCGAATGCCTACGGTCCGCACGTGCACGACCCGCGCTCGGGCGAAATTCTGGAGAGCGACATCGGCATGTATCACAACATTCAGAGCCTGCTCCGCAACTGGTACTTCGTCCAGACCGCCGCCGTGAATCCGGAGGCCCGCGCCCGCAACTTCGACACGGAGGTCATGGGCACCCTCATTCAGTTCGTCGTGGCGCACGAGGTGGGCCACACGCTCGGTCTGCCGCACAACTGGGGCTCCAGCCACGCCGTGCCGGTCGATTCCCTGCGGTCCCCTTCGTACACGTCCACCCACGGCACCGCCCCCTCCATCATGGACTACGCCCGGTTCAACTACGTCGCGCAGCCGGGCGACGGCATCGAGAAATTCACGCCCGAGATCGGGGTATACGACCGCTGGTCTATCCAGTGGGGCTACCAGCCGTTGCCGGACGAGGGCGACGCGGAACAGCAGGCTCAGGTCCTCGACGACATGATTCTGGAGCACGCCGACGATCCCAGATACTTCTACGGCCGGCAGACGCTCGACCCGGTCGATCCGCGCTCGCAGCGCGAAGATCTCGGACGCAACGCCGTGGCCGCCGGAAGCCTCGGCGTCGCGAATCTCAAGCGCATCGTGCCCAATCTCGTGCGATGGACGCGCAAGGACGGCGAAAATTACGAGGAGCTGGAAGAACTCTACGGCGAGGTCGTCACCCAGTGGCAGCGGTATCTGGGCCACGCCACCCGGCACGTGGGGGGCGTCTACGAGACGTTCAAGACGTACGAGCAGGACGGACCGGTGTACGAGCCGGTGCCCGCCGTACAGCAGCGCGAGGCCGTGCGCTTTCTCAACGACCAGGCCTTTCGCACGCCCGAGTGGCTCGTAGAGGCCGACGTGCTTCGTCGCTTTGAAGCCTCCGGAGCACTCAACCGCATTCGAGAGGCACAGGTGAGCACGCTTGACCTCCTCCTACAGCCGGAGCGAATGGCCCGCTTGCTAGAAGCCGAAGCAGTGTCCGATAACCCCTATTCGCTCGGCGCCATGCTCGAGCACGTGCGCGACGGGGTCTGGCAGGAGCTGCAGGACGGAACGCCCATTGATCCGTACCGCCGAAACCTACAGCGCGGCTACTTGGAGCGGATGGCTCACCTCATGACCGCCGAGGTCGAGGCGGAAAATGTCCCGGACTGGGCCGAGGACTACATGGTTCAGACCCCGGTGGACGTGAGCCAGTCCGACATTCGCGCGCACGTTCGGAACGAGCTCACGACCCTCCGCGGACAGGTGGAGCAGGCCCTCCGTCAGGTGGATGATTACCGGACCGGCATCCATCTGGAAGACGTGCTCGTCCGCATCGATCAGGCCCTCGACCCGGACGCGGAAGAAGAGTCTTCTGCCGTGGAGGAATAACGACCGTCAGCATGGCAGGAGCTCCTCCACTTTCCGTCTCTTTCGCCCCGCGCTCTATGACTCGGCTGTGGATCGGCCTCCTGCTCGTCGGCCTTTGCCTTCCCCTTCCCTCCTCCGCCCAGGTCAACACCGAGCGGATGCGGGTGCTCGACGTGGAGGGCATTCGGACGACGCTCGGCGGGGATCTGACGGTACAGTCCGGACACGTGGACCTATTCGAGATTGGGGTTAACACCCGCATCGACTACCGGCGGACCCGGCACTACGCCTTTCTGGCGGGGGAGCTGCGCTACGGCACGAAGGACGATACGCCCTTCCGCGACCGGACCTTCGGCCACCTCCGGTATAACTACCGTCTTACGCCCCGCCTCGTGGCCGAGGCCTTTACGCAGCTGGAGCGCGACGGCTTTGCCCGACTGCAACTCCGCACGCTGGTCGGCGGCGGGCTCCGTGTGCAGTACCTCGACACAGAGACCGTCAAGATTTTCCAGGGGACAACGCCGATGTACGAGCACGAGAATCTGGACGCGGACGACCGTTCCACGCATCCCGCCACTACGTCCACGGTGCGGTGGAGCAACTACCTGAACGCGCGCCTGCGCTTTACGGACACGACGTATCTGCTCGCCACGGTCTACGTACAACCGCGGTTCGACGCGTTCACCGACGCCCGAGTGCTCCACCAAACCACGCTCGCCGTGAACGTGACCGAGCACGTGCGCCTCACCGCCGAGCTCAACCTGAACTACGACAGCCGCCCGCCGCCCGACGTAGAAGAGCTTCACGTGGCGGTACGAAACGGCCTGAACGTGTCGTTTTGACATCCGGACAGACCCAAAGCAGACGATCGCACTGGGTTCATCGTCCCTCCAGTGCCGCCACCAGATTCCACACTTCAGAATCAGCTTCCGAAACCGAAAACCGCCCCTGACTTCTCGGCCAGATGCTAAGCGCTTGCGCCGCTGAATCAACGGACAATACGACTCCTGGATTTGACGTTGCTCCCGTCATGAGCCACGTGGCAGTCGTCACCTCGCCCCGGCGCACGTCATATACCTTGGCGCCGACATACCAGAGGCCACCATGCCGATCCGATTTGCTCACGTAGGAGGATCCGATTCGAATGTTCGGCTTCAGTCCCGACGCAAGAACCAACAACTGCTCCGGCGAGGTCGACTGGAGAGACGAGGCCTCCAAAGCCTCGGGAAGCCGAGGAGACGAGCTGAAGGTGAACTCTGTATACGCGAGCCCGCCCATCAATAGTAGAGCGGTCAGGCCGAAAAGGCACTTCTTAAAAGTGATATATCCAGACGTCATTTGGGTCGAGTTCATTTATGAGTGCCGTCGGTTTTGAAGCACGGTGCCAACCCGGGCTTCAATTGTTCGGACGTTTCGAAGCAATGCCCATCCGAAGAGGCTCAACGCAAAAATGGCGACGGCCCAAAGGACAGTCCCCCAATCGAAGAGCAGCTCCCCTCCTGCAAACAGAGACACCACGGCACTTATCAGCAATCCGGTGCCGCTGGCAAAACCAAGGAGAAGATATGCCCATCCTGCAATTGTGAGCAGACTCGTTTCAGTACAATCCACCGAGAAAAAAGAAGAACAGAGTGAGCGCAACATAGAAAAGAGAAATGGCCTGTTGAGATGAAAACGTGAACGCTGGGGACGCCTTCTGAGCGTATATGCCAGAATACAATACATAGATGAACCGGCCTCTACGTTTACTTTCGTATCTTGCGTGAAGAGTCTGTTGATAGAATCGGAGAAGGCAACGTCAATCACCGAGCAAACCGCCTCTCCTCGCCGATTCGGCCCCCCGTCTGCGTCACGATTTCACCCAGATCCCTGTTGGGTTGACACAATCGAGTGGATGGTGCCTCGCGCTGAGGTGCGATCTTTGCGTCGAATCTGGATGGAAAAAGAGGCACTGCCCTTCTACATTTTGAGGAAAGACCGTCCACTCGACGCGCTTCATTCTTACTCCTGATGGTCCGATTTCTCCACTTGGCCGACGTGCATCTGGACACGGCCTTCGAGGGCCGATCCGCCGCCCTGCGCGAGCACCTGCGCGACGCCCTCCGTACTGCCTTCGAGCGAGCGGTCGACTGCGCAATTGACGAGGCCGTGGACGCCGTCCTGCTGGCCGGCGACCTGTTCGACGATGATCGGCTGAGCGTCGCCACAGAGGCGTTTCTCGTTGAACAGGTGGAACGTCTTGACGAGGCAGACATCGACACGATGTACGTCACCGGCAACCACGACCCGGGCGGCAGCGGCTTCCGCGCTGCCCAAATCGACTGGCCCGATCGCTTCCACTACGTCGACACCCGGTCGCCTACGACCATCGAGCTGACCGGGCCCGAGGGCGCCCCGCAGGCCACGGTCGTCGCCGCCGGTCACGTAGACGCCCACGAGGAAGCCAATCTGGCCGCTCGCTTTCCGGAGGCCGATGGCAACACGCCCACAATTGGACTTCTCCACGCCCACGTCACGTCGGCCGCTCAGGTAGACGCGCACGACCGCTACGCCCCCTGCACGGTCGAGGACTTGCAGGCCCCCGGCTACGACTACTGGGCGCTCGGTCACATCCACACCCGCCAGCAGGTGGACGCCGATGCGAACGCCTGGTACCCCGGAAACCTGCAAGGGCGTTCGCCGCGTGAGACGGGGGCTCGGGGCGGACTGCTCGTCACGCTGGACGACGGCCCTCCCGACGTTGACTTTCGCCCTTTCGCTCCCACCCGCTGGGAGCACATCGTGCTCGACGATCTCGAAGAAGCCGACACGGTGCAGGCCCTCGTTCAGCGCGCCACCGCGGCGTTTGCCGAACGAGCGGGCGACGCCCAGGCGACGAACTGGCTCCTGCGTCTCACCCTCCGCGGCCCTTGTCCAATGGCCGACGACCTTGCGTCCCCCGATCAGGTCGAAGAGCTGGAACAGGTGTTCGCCGAACGGCTGTCGGTCCGGGACGTGGAGGTACGCACGCGGTCCCTGGTGCCCCCCGTTGATCCGGAGGAGCACCGCGGCGAAACGCACCTCATCGGCGAAGTGCTGTCCCTCCTCGACCGCCTCGAAACCGACGACGAGGCCCTTGATGCCGTGGCCCCGGACGTAGTGGCGGGCGTGCCGGACGACGATCCGGACGCCCGCCGCCGCTATCTCCGCTCCTTGCTCGACGGCCTGGACCGCGAGGCCGTGGCTCGATTGCTGGATGAATACCAGATGGGTGGTTAGGCTGCCCCACGGAGACTCCGTGCTTCTATCGTCTGCCGTGCTCGAAAGCGTATGTGCATGTAAGCGTTTGGGGGTGAGAAATAAACTCCCTCTCAGTGTTTTTGCCTCTCTCGTCTGACGCGCACATACGCCCACACTCACGTACTCACACACCCACATACGCCGCATCCGTGTCCATCCGCATTGAATCCTGCATGATTGATGGCTTCGGCCCGCTACAGGACCTGGAGCTCGACGCGCTCGATCACTCCGTCGTCGTCCTGCAGGGCCGCAACGAGGCCGGCAAATCGGCCTTCTTCCACTTCCTGCAGACGATGTTCTACGGCATCTACCCCACCGATGCCAGCAATCACCCCTACGCCCCCCGCAACGGCCAACCGCTGGCGGGCAGCCTCGACTTCCGCCTGCGCAACGGCACCGCCTACTCCGTCAATCGCACACTGCGCAGCACGCCCCAGGGTCGTCTTCACGAGAGCGAAGCGGACTCGACGCGCCTCCGGAATCGCACGGTGCCCGCCGTCCAGCACGTGCCGCGCTCGGTCTACGCGTCGGTCTACGCCCTTCAGCTCGACGACCTCGTGCGTCTCGACGGCGAGGCGTGGGACGAGGTGCAGGACCGCCTTCTCGGCACCCTGAGCGTCGACCACATCCGCCCGGCGCGCGTCGTGATTGAGGAGCTGGAGGACGAGGCCACGAACCTGTGGCGCACCGACAATCGTGGGAAGCCGAAAGCAAAGCAATTAGAGCAACGGCGACGGGAGCTGCGCGAGGCGGCGAGCGACGCCCGTGAACGCGACACCGAGATCCGGCGGCTCAAGGACGAGATTGCCGAGCACACCGAGCGCATCGAGAAGCTGAAGGAGGAAGAGGTCAAACTCAAGGGAAAACAGCGGCGGGCC
>JAHENZ010000064.1 GCA_018609755.1 Salinivenus sp.
GAGAGGCGCGATTCGGCAACTGGAACGAGAGAGCCCCCATTCCCCCTCAGATATCTAAGCCCCACATCCCGCTCCTCACTTTTTTGACGCCCCACTCGCTCACGTGCACACCTTCTCCCGGAGGGCCTGAATGACACTGGAATCGCCGAGGACGATGAGGATGTCCCCCGCATCGATGCGGGCAGAAGGAGTGGGGTTGAACGTCATGTCGCCCGTCTCGGCGTCGATGATACCGATGACCACGGCGTCGAACTGCTGGCGGAAATTGCTCTCAGCGAGGGACTGCCCCGCGAGCGGCGCGCTGGGATGCACCTCCACCTCGTCGATCTGGAGACTCAAGGCATGAGCGTGAAGCACGCGCTCCATGAACTGATCTACGTTGGGACGCAGGACGACCTGCGCCATGCGGTCGGCTCCCACTTCGCTCGGGGCAATCACCTTATCCGCTCCGGCGTGCAGGAGCTTGCTCTGGTTGTCGTGATCCACCGTCCGCGCCAGAATGAAAAGGTCGGGATTCATCTCGCGGGCCGTGAGGGCCACGAAGACGTTGCTGCTGTCCTCCGGCAGCGTGAGGATGAGGCAGCGGGCGCGGTCGAGACCCGCCTTCTCCAGAACCTCTTCATCTTCGGCGTTTCCCTGCACGTACAGGAGGTCCTCCTCCCGCAGCTCAGCAATCTCCTCGTCAGAAATGTCGACGACCACGAAGGGCTTGCCCGCCGCCCGAAGATCTTCGGCAAGACGCTCGCCTACACGCCCGTACCCGCAGATGATGTAGTGGTCCGAAAGGTCGTTGATCTGCTTCATGTTTTGGCGCTCGCGGAGGCGTTCGCTGGCGAGGAGGAGCTGGGCGGAGCGGGCCACCACGAAGGTGAGCAGGCCGATCCCCGTGATGCCGAGTCCCAGTGTAAAGAGGCGCCCATGATCCGACAGAGTTTGGACTTCCTGGAAGCCGATGGTGGAGAGGGTGATGAACGTCATGTAGAGCCCGTCCATCACGGTCCACCCTTCGAGAAAAGCGTAGCCAGTGGTGCCAATCACGAAAAGCACCAGCAGCGCCAGACTCGCCAGGAGGATCTCGCGGTGCGACGGATCCATCCGGGCCAACCAGTCCATCAGGGCGTCCCTGGGATTCCCCAACACAGCCATGTAGAGAGCAAAAACGAGTTTGGGGGGTTCGTCGGAGAAAGGATTAGGCCGGTTCCGGGAGAGAGAAGGCCTTTGCGTGCCACGAGTCTCCCGCAGGCGTCTCGAAATCGCCGTCCCGGACCGCTCCGAGGGTCGTCACGCTCGGATCGAAGACGATCGTCTCCGTCGTAATCTCGCCCGCCTCCACTCGCGTCTGAAAGGTCGAGCGAGAGACCGCCGCCACGTCCCCCTCGTCCGTTCGATACAGCACCTGAAGGGACGGGACCCAGTCGATTCCAAACTCGTCCGCTACGGCGCCTACGGCCCGCGTGGCGTCGTCGATGGCGCAGCCGGACGGATCGTTCCCATCGGTTCGTGCCCCGGCCAAGACGACGAAATGATCGTGCAACACCGCCACGCCTCCCTGCACATTCTGCTCGTGGGACGTCCACTCTTCGACGAAGACCTCAAGCCGATCACGAACAGCGGCCTGCGTGTCATCCGAGAGCGACGTCGCAGCGGGGTGAATCCACACGCGGGCGGCGTCGGGAAGCGTAGGGAGAAGCGTCTGGGTAGCCGGCATCGGAATCAAAAAATGGACCAAGTGGAGAACGACTGATCCTTTTGTAAGAGCCGCCCCGGCATTTGTTTTTGCGTGCACAGGACCGTTCTCGAAGAGGTCTCGCGTCTTGCGTGAAGGAAAAGTGTAACGATAGCGGCATCGAGGAACCGAATCAAAGCGCTTCCGCAACGAATTCATCCTTCGTTCATAAGAGCGAATGTCCAGCTTCTAGTGCCTCTCCGTCAAACGCCCACAAAACCAATCCCCTCTCCATGCTTCGCTACCAGACCCTCGTGGATTGGATCAAGAACAACCGCGAGGTGGTGCTTGACCTCGTGCGGATTTACCTCGGCATCGGCCTTTTCGTGCGCGGCATTCTTTTCATTTCAGTGTCGCAGGGCCTGGAGACACTGGTTGATCTGTCGCAGTTTTCAATGGCCTCGGCGGCACTCGCCCACTACGTGAGTTTCGCCCACCTCTTCGGCGGTCTCATGCTCGCCGCCGGCTTGCTCACCCGCCTTTCCGCCCTCATTCAGATTCCGATTCTCACGGGGGCTGTGTTCCTGGTGCACTTGCAGGAGGGACTCCTCTCAGCCAATCAGTCGCTGGAGTTTTCGGCCCTCGTGCTGTTTCTGCTCGTGGTGGTGTTCGTCTTCGGCAGCGGGCCGTGGGCGGCCGATCGCTACGTCTTTGAACGTGAGACGGAGCTCCAAGATCAAGACCTGGAGCCGTGGTGGCGCGACGAGAATTTTGACAATCGGGACGCTATTCCCACGACGGACGGCGGCCCCCCGGCAGAGCCCACAGGCGTAGCAACGGCGTCCCCCGCCGAGGCCGCAACCAAACAGACCGCCGCCGAACGAGTGGACCTCATTACGTGCTCGTGTGGCCACGATCTTTCCGATCCGCACGTAACGGCTGAACCGCACTACGGCTGGAGTTCGGGGTTTTTCTTCATGCTCGGCATCTCGGCTCCAGTAAAAGAGGTCGTGTTCTACTGTGAGCAGTGCGGCACGGTGATGAAGCAGACGCGGGATCCTGAGATTCGGCGGCAGTATCGCTGGCACACGTCTTGAGGGAGTGGGGTGTGGGGGACGTGCCATTCTCGCCTGCGGTGAAATTCGTGAAGAGAACGCTCTCCTCCCCTGCCGTGTAAGGAATGGCCACTACGGAGACGTTTTCACGCTGCCGCACGATTGCTCGGGATTTCCCCACTACAATGAGTGACGGATCAACGTCCGGAAATGGAGCTGCCGCAATCTCAAGCCCGTCGAGCCCATCGGCGGCCCTCGTGCTGGGCGGCGGGGGGGCCCGAGCGGCCTACCAGACCGGCGTGCTCGCCTACGTGGGCGAAGCGTTTCCGGAGGCCGACATTCCTCTCATGACCGGGGTCTCGGCCGGATCCATCAACGCCGCCCACCTTGCGGCAAACCCGTGGCCCCTCCCCAAGCGCACCGCTGATCTCACGTCGTACTGGGAGGACCTTACGATGGACGACGTGTTTACGCCGCGGTCGCTCTGGACGATGGGCCGCTCCCTCGTGCGCGGCACCCCCAGTCCCAAGCAGACCCTCCTGGATACCTCGCCGCTCCGCGCGTATCTCAATGAGCGGCTGCCAACGGACGACGACGGGCAGTTCACGGGCGTACAGGAAAATTTGGACGCCGGGCGGCTCAGCGGACTTGCAATCTCCACGTCCAACTACGCCACGCTGCAAACGGTCACCTGGGTGCAGGGCTGCTCGATCCAAAGCTGGGAACGTCCCAATCGCGTGGGCCGGCGTGCCGAACTCGGTCTCGACCACGTGATGGCCTCCACGGCCCTCCCGGTGGTCTTTCCCGCCGTCCGGCTAAACGGGGCGTGGTACGGGGACGGGGGCCTCCGCATGCTCGATCCGCTGGCCCCGGCCGTGCACCTCGGGGCCGACCGTCTCTTCGTCATCTCCACGCGCTACGAACGCTCACGGGCCGAGGCCACCCAGGCAGGACGCACCGCCCCCTACCCGTCAATCTTCCAGATGGCAGGCATCCTCGCCAACGTTCTCATGCTCGACGTGCTGGAGCACGACGCGTCGGTGCTGCGCCGCATCAACCGCCTCGTGCGCCGCCTCCGCCCCGAACAGCGCGGGCGCCTGCGCCCCATCGACCTCCTCATCCTCCGCCCCTCGGTGGACCTCGGCGCCCTGGCCGAAGACTACCGCTTGGACATCGGTGGAGCAATGGGGTCCCTCCTCTCCGCCATCCAGTGGCAGAACGACCCGCAGTCCGACTGGTTGAGCATGCTCCTCTTCAAGCCCGGCTACATGCAGCGCCTCCTGGAAATCGGCTACGAGGACGCCGAGCGCCAGCATCACCGCATCGAAGCGTTCTTTGCGCGGGACCCCGTCGGAGCCGACGAACGCGATCATTCGTCGTCGGTGTCCACGCGCTCGTAGGTCACGAATCGGAACCCGTCTCGTTGGTCGACGGCGGTTTCCTCGAACACCTCTCCCACTAGGGACTCGTACCGGGGAAAGTACGTGTCGCCCTCGTACTCCCCCTCCACCAACGTCAACTCCAGCCGGTCGGCCTTCGGCAAAAACTGCTCGTAGATGGTTTCCCCGCCGCCAATGAAGATGCGATCGGCATCCGACAGAGCATCCATGGCCGCCTCGATGGACGCGTAGGTCTCAATCTCCGGATACTCCTCGATCGGGCCCTGCGTGGTGAGCACGACCATCCGCCGACCGGGTAGCGGACCGCCGAACTGGTGGACGACGGACTCAAACGTGCGGCGCCCCATCAACAGTGGATGGCCGGTGGTGAGCTCCTTAAAGTGCTGAAGGTCTTCGGGGATGTGCCAGGGAAGGTCTCGATCCTGACCGATCACACGATTCTCTTCGGCGACGGCGGCAACAATGACGAGTTCGGGCATGAGGGGAGTTCGTCGGCAAATGTTTTCTCTATCGGACGGCACTCGGGCAAGCCGAAATGCACATTCAGTATCTCTTGTGGTTGTAATTTGCAGGCGGATCTGTTCCCCTCCCGTCCTGCACAGCCGAAAGATGAGAAGCTCGATGGAAAAAGTCACGAATGCGTCTTCCGTTTTCTCCTACGCCAAATGACGCTGATTCCGTAGCGTCGATCGGCAGGTCGCGTCGCGACACTCCACAATAGAAACGCCGAGCGGACGAATCCACTCGGCGCATTGGTCTTCAGAAATCGCCTCAGCCGTCGAAATGGCCAAAGAGTACTTTGCTCCTCCGTTCTATGGAAGAAGAACGCGGTCAATCACGTGAACGACCCCGTTCTCGGCCTCCAGGTCTGCCTGTCGAATCGTGGCGTCGCCGATCCGAACTCGATCGCCCTTCGCCTGAACCTGCAGGGCCGAACCGCCCATCGGCCGGATTTTGGACTCTTTCGCGACCGCCGCCGACATCTGTCGTCCCTTCACCACGTGGCGCTTCAGAATCTTCTGCAGCTTCTCCTTGTTCTCGGGCTTCATGACGTCCTCGAGGGTGCCCTTCGGCAACTTCTCGAACGCGTCATTTGTGGGAGCAAACACC
>JAHENZ010000065.1 GCA_018609755.1 Salinivenus sp.
CTCCTCCTCCAGCACCTAAAGCTCAACCACAACTACGAGTACGTCATTCGGTCGCATTCCGACCCGGCGGTGACGGACGCCTTGAAACGCGTGCAGAAAACCGCTCGGGCGGACGTCGGCAAGCTCAACGAGACCATCCTGAGCTGCGGCGGCTCTCCCGAAAACGGCACCGACCTGGAAACGAGCGACTTCAACCTGGGGGACGATGAGATCGAAATGCTTTACCAGCTACAGGACCTCGAAACGGAGTGGAACGAGGCCCTCACGGAAGAGCGAAAGGATATCGAACACCAGATGCGAACGCGAGGCATCCTCGAAGCGCTGAAGAGTAACAGCACCGAACGGCTCGAACTGCTCGACGACCTCATCGAGCGCGCTCAGACCGCCACCCGCTAACGGTCTCTGATTCTTCGCGTTCGTGCAAGAATCCTAAGCGTCGTCCCCTCTTCGAAATGTGTGTTCATTGCATATTTCGTTGAGCGCCTCAGTCGAACGGGCAACTCCGGGCTCATGCCCTCTGCACTCGGAACTCATCTAGTCATGACGCCGCTCCGATAAGAACACCGCCCTCTCGAACGTCCCCCTGCACGAGAACACAGACCTCAACAGCCTCAATGGAAGCCCCTGACACCACTGCTCCCGCCGAATCGGACACGCCCGAGGACACCGTTGTCGTCTCCGGCATCCAGCCCTCCGGACGGCTCCACCTCGGCAACTACTTCGGCGCCCTCCGGCAGCACATCGACCTCCACCAGAAGCACGAGGCCTACTACTTCATCGTGAACTACCACGCGATGACGTCGATGGACGACCCGGAGCGCCTCCGCAAACACACGTTCGACGTGGCGCTCGACTATCTCGCGCTCGGCTTCGACCCAGAAGAGGCGGCCCTCTTTGTGCAGAGCGACGTGCCGGAGGTGACGGAGCTGACGTGGATCTTTATGAACCTCCTTCCCACCAGTCGGCTGGAAAAGGGCGTGGCGTACAAGGAAAAGGTTGACGCTGGGCTCACCCCCAACGCGGGCCTCTTCAACTACCCCGTCCTGCAAGCGGCCGACATCCTCATTTACGGCGGGTCCCTCGTGCCGGTGGGCGCGGATCAGAAACAAAACATCGAGATCACGCGCGACCTCGCCCGCCGATTCAACAACACCTTCTGCCCCGAGGACGAGCCGCTCTTCCCAATCCCGGAGCCCCACATTCTCGACGACGTGGCCGTGGTGCCGGGCATCGACGGACAGAAGATGTCGAAGAGTTACGGCAACACCATCGGCATCTTTGACGAGGGCGACGAGTTGAAGGACAAGGTGATGAGCATTGTCACGGACTCGAAGCCGCTCGACGCTCCGAAGGACCCGGAGAGCTGCAACGTCTTCTCGCTCATCAAGCTGTTTGCGGAGGAAGAGCAGCGCAAGCAGATTGCACAGCAGTACCGCGACGGCGGCTACGGCTACGGCCACGCGAAGCAGGATCTTTTGGCGTTGATTGAGGACTACTTCGAGGAGGCGCGCGAGAAGCGAAAAGAGCTAGAGCAGCGTCCCGACTACGTCCGCGACGTCCTCCGCCACGGCGCCGAGCAGGCCCGCGACCGCGTGGAACCGATCATGGAGCGGGTTCGGGAACTGACCGGCCTCGTTCGCACGCGCTGACGCTTGTGCTCACTGTGTGTATGTTGGTACGTATGTACGTCTGTAAGTCGTTAACGCCTCCCAACGCTCACGAACCGGATTATCCCGATGGTTGAGGATTTTAAGGATCTGCGCGTTTATCAACGAGCACTGGACGCCTCGATGCAGATTTTCGAACTGTCGGAATCCTGGCCAAAAGAGGAAAAGTATGCACTTACAGACCAAATTCGCCGCTCCTCACGATCCGTCTGCGCAAACCTTGCAGAGGCCTGGTATAAGCGTCTGTATGAGCGCCATTTTGTGAGCAAACTCTCCGATGCTAGTAGTGAAGCTGCCGAAACGATCGTGTGGCTCGACGTTGCTCACAACTGCGGATATCTCAATTCAGATCGGGTGGATCAGTTTGAAAGTGGCTATAGAGAAATCATCGGAGGGATTATTTCAATGATAGACCAATCTGACAAGTGGTGCGGCCCCTCTCAAAGGGTTCGAGAGCAGAATGCCGAGTATGATGCACTGGACCTGCCAACTGACTGAACGGCCCCCACCTACACACCTACAGACATCCACACCTACAAACCGATGATACTGATCATCGACAACTACGACTCGTTCACGTACAACCTCGTCCACCTCGTGGGACACCACACCGACGACCTGGAGGTCATTCGGAACGACGACAAGACGATAGAGGAGGTGGAAGCCATGGACCCGGACGGCATCCTGATCTCGCCCGGCCCGGGACGCCCGGTAGAGGCGGGACTCACGGAGCCGGTCATCGAGGTCCTGGGCGATCGAACGCCGATCCTCGGCGTGTGCCTCGGCCATCAGGCCATCGGCGAGGTCTTTGGTGGCGACATCGTGCAGGCAAATGAGCTGATGCACGGCAAAACCAGCCCCGTGAAGCACAACGGCCAGGGCCTCTTCGCGAATGTCGATCCGACGTTCGACGCCACCCGCTACCACTCCCTCGTCGTGGACCGCGACACGTTCCCAGACGATAGTCTCGAAATCACGGCCGAAGCGGAAGACGGCACCATTATGGGCCTCCGGCACCACACGTATCCGCTGTACGGCATCCAATTCCACCCGGAGAGCGTCATGACGAAAGCCGGACCGAAAATTATCGAAAACTGGCTCTCGATGGTGTGGGACGTCGAGCGCGTTCCCGCGAAGTAGCCGTCCCGAGTTGCCCGACCGACGACCAACAGCTTCTCTCTTCGAACCAACCCTCCCACTGTGCAGGAATTTCTCCAGACCATCGCTAACGGAAATCCCCTCTCGCGCTCGCAGGCCGAGGCGGCCATGCACCAGATGATGAGCGGAGAGGCCACCGACGAGCACATGGCCGCCCTGCTCATGGGCCTCCGCTCCCGCGACGAGACACTCGACGAGCTCGTGGGCTTCACGAAGGTCATGCGCGAATTCGCTATTGACGTGGAGCTCGACGATCCCCACGCCATTGACCTCTGTGGCACGGGCGGCGACGGGGCCGATACGTTCAACATTTCGACGACGGCCTCGATCATCGCGGCGGGGGCCGGCGTGACGGTGGCCAAGCACGGCAACCGATCGGTGTCTTCAAAGTCCGGGTCGGCGGACGTGCTCGAAGAGCTGGGGGTGGAAATTGAGCTCAAGAAGGACGGCGTGGAGCACTGCCTGAATGAGGTGGGCATCGCCTTCCTGTTCGCCCCGTTTTTCCACCCCGCCATGAAGCACGTGATGCCGGTGCGCAAATCGCTCGGCGTCCGCACGTTCTTCAACATCCTAGGCCCTCTCTGCAACCCCGCCGGCGTCACGCGCCAAATCGTGGGCGCCTTCGACACGCAGACGGCTCAGATGATGGTGCGCATCCTCGCGCAGCTGGACGCCGACCACGTGATCACGCTGCACTCGCAGGACGGCATGGATGAGGTGAGCGTCTCCGCCGCGACGACGCTGTTCGAGTATGACGCGTCGGAAGACAACCCGGTGCCGCGCAATCGCGAGATTAGCCCCGAGAAGCACAATATTGAGCGGGCAGGAGCGTCGGCCCTTGCGGGCGGCGACGCCAAGGAGAACGCGAAAATCCTGCATGGCATCTTGTCCGGAGAGGATCACAGTCCGCGGCGGGACGTGGCGGTGCTCAACGCCGCCTACGCCCTCCACACGAGCGACACGTTCGACGACCTGGACGCCTGCCTCGCGGCCGCAGAGGAGAGCATCGACTCCGGCGCCGCGCTCGATACCCTCGAAACCCTCGCCGAGGTCTCGCAAAAGGCCCCGACCGACTAACGTTTGCGTTTGTGCGTAAGGGCATCTGTGCGTACCTGCAGCCCTCGCGCTATGCAAACACTCACAAACGCACGTGCGCCCACACTTTCCATCGACTCTTTCGTTCGACTCAGGCACTGCCGTGAGCAATGTACTAGATGACATCATCGAAGACACCCGCGAGCTGGTGGCGCAGCGGAAGAAGGAGACGCCGATCGCCGAGCTCAAGGACCGGCCCTTCTACGACGATCGGGAGCCGCTCTCCCTCGTCGAGGCCCTACAGGAAAGCGGGATGTCGTTCATCGCCGAAGTGAAGAAGGCCTCGCCGTCGAAGGGCGTCATTCGGGACGACTTCGACCCGGCGTGGATCGCGCAGCAGTACGACGCGAACGACGTGTCGGCCATCAGCGTGCTCACCGAGCCGCTCCACTTCCAGGGCTCCATCGAACACCTGGCCTGGATCCGGGCCCACGTCCCGGACGTGCCGCTGCTCCGCAAGGACTTCATCATCGATCCCTATCAGCTGGTGGAGGCCCGTGCGGTGGGCGCCGACGCGGTCCTGTTAATTGCGACAGCCCTAGACCCCGGTCAGCTGTCAGAGCTTCACGCAGCCGCCTCCGAACTCGGGCTCTCCTGCCTGGTGGAGGTGTACTCGGAAGCGGACCTGGAAAAAATCGACTGGAATCAGGTGTCGATTCTCGGCGTAAACAACCGCGACCTGACTACCTTTGAGGTCGACATCGAAAATTCGCTCCGGATCTTTGACAATGTGCCTCGAAGCGTTGGGCGCGTGGCCGAAAGTGGCCTGAGCGACCCGGAAACGCTGGTCCGCCTCCGCGAAGCCGGCGTCAACGGCGTCCTCATCGGCGAACACTTCATGCGAGCAGAGAATCCAGGCGAGGCGATGGCGGACCTCCGCAACCGCGCCAAGGAAATCGCCCTCCAGCGAGCGGGCTAAGTGTGTAGGGATGAACGTCTGTACGTATGTACGTGACGCACTTACACACTTTCACACATACACACGTTCACACTCCATACCATGAAACTCAAAGTCTGCGGCATCACGGAACTGGAGGACGCTCGGTATCTCGCCGGGGCGGGCGCCGATTATCTTGGCTTCGTACAACACGAGGACAGCCCTCGCTACGCCCCGCCCTCCCTCGCCAGCGACATCATTGAGTGGGTGCACGGCCCCAAGCCGGTGGGCGTCTTCGTGAATGACGGGGCGGCCGAGATCAACGCGGCGGTCGAGGAAGCCGGATTTGAGTTGGCCCAGCTCCACGGACAGGAGCCGCCGCACGTGGTCGAGCAGGTAGAATGTCCCGTGATCAAGGCCGTTCACGTCCGCAACGACGCCGCGCCGGAGCAACTGCGCACCCTGTTCGAGCGATACGAGGACGAGGCCGACTACTTCCTCCTCGACACCCACAACTCCAGCGTGTGGGGCGGCACCGGCGAGTCGTTCAACTGGCGGCTGGCGCGCGACTTTTCCGACGAATACCCTCTGTTTCTAGCCGGCGGCATCAACGCCGATAACGTGCAGCGAGCGGTCGAAACGATGCGCCCCTTCGCCATCGACCTCTCCAGCAGCCTCGAAGACAACCCCGGCGTAAAGAGCTTCGCGAAAATCGACGCATTCATGGACGCCTTTCGGGGCGCCCAGCAAACGCTGGAAGAAGAGTCTGCTTCATAGAAGTGGAATGCGACTTTCGTGATACGAGAGGCGTGAGGCGTGCCCGAACGACCACCCGAGAGCGAAAACAGGAATCACGTTTCACTCCTCACGCATCACTTTATAGATAGCCAATTTCAAAAACGGTCCTCCCCCCTATGGCTGAGCCTACCCTCTCTCCTACCACGTATTCCGCTCCCGACAATTCGGGCCACTTCGGCTCGTACGGCGGGGCCTTCGTTCCTGAAACCCTCACCCCAGTCCTTGAAGAGTTGCGGGCCGCGTACAAAACCTACAAGGACGATCCCGACTTCAAGGAGGAATTCCGCCACCACCTCCGCGAATACGTCGGACGCCCCACCCCGCTGTCGTACTGCGAGCGCCTGACCGACGAGATCGGAGGCGCGCGGATTTACGCGAAGCGGGAGGACCTCTGCCACACGGGGGCGCACAAGATCAACAACACGATTGGTCAGATCATGCTGGCCACCCGGATGGGCAAAGAGCGCATCATTGCCGAGACCGGCGCTGGGCAGCACGGCGTCGCCACGGCGACGGTCTGTGCCAAGTTCGGGGTTGACTGCGTGATCTACATGGGGGCGGAAGACATTGAGCGGCAGCGCCTGAACGTGGAGCGGATGCGCCTGCTGGGTGCCGAGGTGCGCGAGGTGACGACCGGCAGCCAGACCCTCAAGGAGGCGACGAGCGAGGCCATTCGCGACTGGGTTTCGAACCCCGAAGATACATTCTACATCATCGGCTCGGTCGTCGGCCCGCATCCCTATCCCACGATGGTGCGCGACTTTCACCGCGTGATCGGGACGGAGACGCGCGACCAGTTGCGGGAAGTGGAGGGGCGTGAAACCCCGGACGCTATCGTCGCCTGCGTGGGCGGCGGCTCGAACGCGATGGGCATTTTCCACCCCTTCCTTGACGATGAAGATGTCGAGCTGCACGGAGCCGAGGCTGCGGGTCAGGGGCTCAACGGCAAGCACGCCGCGACACTGGCGAAGGGCTCGCCGGGGGTCTTGCACGGCGCCATGAGCTATCTCCTGCAGGATGGTGAAGGGCAGATTGAACTCGCCCACTCCCTTTCGGCAGGCCTCGATTATCCCGGCGTCGGCCCGGAGCACGCATACCTCCGCGATACCGGGCGCGTAACCTATCATCCGGTGACCGACGAGGAGGCATTGGCGGGCGTCCAGCGCCTCTCCCGCACGGAGGGCATTATTCCGGCCCTCGAAACGGCCCACGCCGTACACTTGCTACCGGATCTCGCTCGAGACCTGGCCGACGAGCGCGGCGAGGACGCTGTAATCGTCTTCAACTGCTCCGGTCGCGGCGACAAGGACATGGACACCATCGCGAAACATCTCTGATTGCATTTGGGCGTGTGGGCGTATGGGAGAGTCGTTGATATGCACTCTCACCCACTGCTTCTGCTCCGGCGCCCTCGACTCCACGCCCATACTCCCACCCTCACACAGGCCACACTCAGAATGTCTCGACTGGACACGACGTTTGACGAACTGAAGGCCCGCGACGAAAAAGCGATGGGCCTCTTCCTCACCGACGGCTTCCCTGCCCCCGACGCCACCGTCCCTCTCCTCCACGCCCTCGACCGGGGGGACGTCGACTTCATCGAGCTCGGCATGCCCTTCAGCGATCCTCTCGCCGAGGGCCGTCCGATTCAACGGGCCAGTGCCCGTGCCCTCGATCATGGCGTAACGATGCGCGATACGTTTCGGCGGGCCGAAACCTTCCGATCAGAAAGCGACACGCCTCTCCTCCTCATGGGATACGTGAATCCAGTGCTCAAGTATGGCATTGAGGCCTTCTGCAAAGACGCCGCCGCAGCGGGCGTGGACGGCCTCATTCTCCCAGACCTTCCGCCCGAGGAGAGTGACGCCCTCACGGAGACCGCCGCCGATCACAACCTGGACCTCGTCTTTCTGATCGCCCCCAACTCCTCCGACGATAGGATCCAGACCGTCGACCAGCGCGCAACGGGGTTCGTCTACGCCGTGAGCATAACGGGCCTCACCGGGGGCGACCTGTCGGGCGCTCCCACTGTGGACGACTATCTGAAGCGGGCCCGCGGGTTGGTACAGCAAAACCCTCTGCTGGTGGGCTTCGGCATCAAAACACACGAGGATGCAATGCGGTTGAGTCGTCACACCGACGGATTCATCGTAGGCTCGGCCCTCATCAACACCGTCGATGAGCTTTGGAACGACGACACGCTCTCGATGGACGACCGCCTGGACGCTGTCGAACAGTTTACCCGGCGTCTGAAGCACGGCACGCCGACTGCCGCCTCGTAATCGGCTTCCTCCTATTCCCTCCCTCTTCCATCGAAGATCCTGATCATGGTGAATCGTGTTCTGGGCGTCCCGTTCGCACTGTCCGCCGGTGCTCTCCTGCTCGTGTTGGCCCTGGCGGGAGGATGCGACGGTGACTATCGACCGCGGGCCATCGGCAAAGAAGGCGAAGTTACGGTCGTGATGGATAGCTCCCTGTGGACCGGGAGCGTTGGGGACGCCTTTCGCGAAACGATCACGCCCTGGGTCGAGACCCTTCCGCAGCCCGAGCGCTACTTCGAAATTCGTCACCTGGAACTCACCTCCGAGCGCACCTACGAGAGCATCCAGGACCTGAAGAATGTCGTCATTGTGGCCCCGCTCAACGACTCGACCAACGAGGCCAACTTCCTCCGGCGCCGATTCTCGGAGGAGGCGCGAGAGGCAATCCAGAACGGACAATCCGCCATCGTTGGGAAACCGGACCTGTGGCGACGGAGTCAGCGGGTCTTCTTCGTAACGGCTGCCAATAACGAAAATCTCGAACAGGTGCTCAAGAAGAATGGACAGGAGATCCAGAGCACGTTCGAGGAGATCACTCTGGAGCGCATGCAGCGGGAAATGTATGACGACGCGCGGCAGTTCGCCATGGAAGACAGCCTGATGCAACGGCACGGATTTGCCGTCAACGTACAGCACGACTATCAAATCGCGATTGACACGACGACGTCGTCGAGCGGCTTCGTGTGGCTGCGCCGGGTACTGGCCCAGACGCGTCGGGAATTTTTCGTCTACTACGAAGAAAATGCGTCTCCCAGTCAGCTTTCGCCCGAGTGGATCTACGCAACCCACGACTCGCTCGCCCGAAAGCACATGCGCGGCAGCGTCGCCGGCTTCGTGCGCATTGACTACCGCCGCACGCTCGAAACGACGCAGACCAACGTGCTGGATCGGTACGGGTACAAGACGCGGGGGCTCTGGCACATGGTGAAGCCGAGCGAAGAGGAGGGAGACTTCATGAGCGTGGGCGGAGGCGGTCCATTTGTGGTCTATGCGTTCTATGACCGCCCCACCGATCGCCTGTACCTGCTACATGGGTCGGTCTTCGCCCCCGAATTCGACAAGCTTCAATTCGTCCGCCAGATGGAGGTGATGGCCAACACCTTCCGTACCCGAGCGGAAACCGCACAGGATGCTGATTCAACGACGGTCGCTTCGACGGAATAACCTGCTGTCATGCCTTCTCCGTGGCGGAGCCTGCCTCCTTTTCTGCTGTGTGCGCTTTTCGTCTCGTCGATAGGACTCGGGGCCTGCTCCTTCTTTTCCACCGACGAGGCCCTGCTGTCGGATTCGACCATGACGAAGGTACTGGTGGAAATTCACCTCGTCAATGCTCGGCAAGACCACGTCGGCGCGGCTCCCCCCGGACTGAAGGATTCGGTCTTTGCGCGCCACGGCGTTGAGCGGAGCGACTTTGAGGCGACCCTCCGACACTACAGCCGCAACCCCCAAGCGTTCAACGCTCTGTATAACACCGTGCTCGACACCCTCAACTCCATCCAGAGCGAGCTTCGGCGGAGTCGAACCCACTCCTCTGAGAACCTTCCCGGCGGAAAACGCTCAAACCGCTCGTCTCGTCGTCCAAACTGAACGACCGCTATTCCACCCAGGCTCGGCCCTCATCGGTAAGGGCAAATGTCCCCTCTAGCGGATTCTCCATCGTCAGCCATCCTCGCTCCACGAGCCAGTTGATGAGGGCATCCTCCCGGTGACGAGGCACCGGCGCGTCGTCGAACCACTCGTCTCGCGGCACGGCGTCGTCGACGCGCTGGAGAATGGTGCGCAGTACCGATTCGTCCTCCGGAGTGACCACGGGCGTCTCATGTCGTCCCAGACACACGTCGCAGGCTCCGCACCGCTCGGGACTCGCTTCTCCGAAGTACGTCAGCAGAAAGTGACGGCGGCACGACACCGAGCGGGCATACCGCAGCATGTACGTCAGTCGCGTCTCGGCCCGCTCCCGGGCGTTCTGCACGGCCCGGTCGTCCACCGGCAGCTTTTTCGCGCGAGGGAAGCAGAGCTCCACCTGGAGCGACTGTCCCGGCGGTCGCCACTCTAGCAGGCCCCGCTCTTCAAGGTAGCGCAGCCCCCGATCCAGACGCTCACGGGAGATCTCCATGCGGCGCGCGACCATACGAACGTCAAAGGGCCACCACTCCGAAAATGCATCCGCGTGGATCTGGCGCAGAAGCGTGCGGACGAAGCGAGCGAGTGCCCGATTGTCCAGCCCGTTCGCATACCGCCGGACGGCACCGGCCCCCTCCCGAAACCGGATGAGCCCGTAGTGCCGTCGGCGGGGAAGACGCCGCCATGCATCCTGCCGGTCGAGCAATTCCGTGGCGGTCCGCACCTTCGACCGCGGAAACCCCGTGATCTTCTGCACGGCCTTTCGATCCACCACGAGGGGTTCATCCGGCTCGGAGCCGAGGGGCACCTGTCCGACGTTGCAGACGGCGTCGTAGACGGCCCGAACCTCCTCGGCCGTAGGGTGCGAAGACGCAATCATCGATTCCTGCGTCTCGGCGTCGGGCTCCTGGAAGAGCAGCACCGCGTACGCCTGTTGTCCATCCCGCCCGGCCCGCCCCGCCTCCTGGTAGTAGGCTTCCAGCGAGTCCGGCACGTCCGCGTGCACGACGAAGCGCACGTCGGGCTTGTCGATCCCCATCCCGAAGGCGTTGGTTGCCACCATGATGCGCACCTCGTCGTCGATCCACGCCTGCTGGCGAGCCTCTCGTTCGGATGCGTCCATCCGACCGTGGTAGCCCGCCGCACTCATGCCGGTGTCGCGGAGCCGCTTCGTCCATCGCTCCACCCCCCGCCGGGTGGCCGTGTACACGATGCCGGTCCCCTCCACGCCCTCCACCACGTCGCGAAGCTGTGCCCACTTGTTTTCGGTCCGAAACACCGACCAGACGACGTTGGGTCGATCAAAGCCGCGAACGACCTCCACTGCCTCCGGAATCTCCAGAAGGTCGATGACGTCCTCTCGAACCGCCGGGGTCGCCGTGGCCGTCACCGCGATCGTGGGCGGCTCGCTGACCAGCGTCCGCGCCTCCGGAATCTCCAGGTAGTCCGGCCGGAAGTGGTGCCCCCACTCACTCACGCAGTGCGCCTCGTCCACCGCCAGGAGCGACACGTCCAGCCGGTCGGCCCGCGCCCGAAACACCTCAGTCGAAAGCCGCTCGGGTGCCATGTAGAGCAGGTCGTAGCGCCCGTGCTCCGCATCCGTCCAGCGCTGCTCCACCTCGTGCCCCGCCAGGGTGCTATTGATAAAGGTCGCGTCGATCCCCTGTGTTCGAAGGCCCTCAACCTGGTCCTGCATGAGGGCGATGAGCGGCGAAATCACCAGGACGAAGCCGTCCGTGAGTAGGGCAGGAATCTGATAGCAAAGGGACTTTCCTCCCCCCGTCGGAAGAACGCCGAGTACGTCCTCACCATCGAGCAGTGCCGACAGGACCTCTTCTTGCCCCGGCCGAAACGACTCGTAGCCCCACGTCTGGCGCATGAGACGGCGTGCGTCCGCGATGGTCGGGGTGGGTTCGTCGGTCATTTAGTCGAACAGTGAGCGTACCAGAGCAACCGATCCGTCCCAAAGCATCTACCGATCTTTGCGCCGCAGCGAAGAACTACGCAGCACAAGGAACAGACTGTGGAATCTCGCCGGATCTGCGTGTGCGACATTCAAACTGCGAGTGCTGCGTGTTATGTTTTTGGTCTGTTGATGTGCCCTTTCCACGCGGAATTTGGGCCGATGCGTCTCCACCGTCCGTTGCAATACCACGTTCAGACCCCTCTCGTCCGCGATGTCTGCTCCCCGCGTCTCCATCATCATCGTCTCGTGGAACGCCCGAGCGGTGATTGAGAAGTGTTTGCCCTCCGTCGTCGACACCGAGTATCCCAACCTGGAGCTCATCTTCGCCGACAACGCGTCGACGGACGGCTCGGCCGCCTGGATTGCCCGCGAATATCCGTCCGTCAAGATCGTACGCCACCCGGACAATTGGCTGTTCTGCCGGGGCAACAACGCGGCATTGCCGCACGCGACGGGCGAGTACGTCGTTCTCCTCAACAACGACGTGGAAGTCCCCCCCGGATGGCTGGGGCCGCTCGTGGAGACCATGATGGAGAACGATGATGTGGGAGCCGTACAGCCAAAGCTCCTTCAGTACGACGATAGAGATCGGCTCGAATACGCCGGAGCGTCCGGAGGATTTATCGATCGGGTTGGCTATCCGTTCACTCGAGGCCGCATCTTTGACACGATGGAACGCGATCGGGGGCACTACGACGACCCACGCGACGTTTTTTGGGCGACGGGTGCAGCCCTGTTGCTGCGCCGTTCGGCCCTCGACGAGGTCGGCCTGCTCGACGAGCGGTTCGAAATGCACATGGAGGAAATCGACCTCTGCTGGCGGCTGCAGCGCCACGGCTACCGGGTGCGCGTCCAGCCCGAAAGTACGGTGTACCACATCGGGGGGGCCTCGCTTCCACAGGGCTCGCCCCGGAAGGCGTACTACAATTTCCGCAACAGCCTCCTGCTACTCTACAAAAACCTTCCGCCCGCCGAGTGGCGCCGGACAATTCTGCTGCGCGTGGCCTGCGACCTTGCCGCACTGGGCCGGACGCTCGCTGCCGGTCGTACGGACGAAGCAGCGGCCATCCTGCGGGCCTACCGCGACGCGTTCCAAATGCGCCGGCACTACACCGACACGCGCCCTGCCGACACCGATCCGTCCGTCCTCCCTCCGTACCGGGGCCTCATTCCGGTAGACTATTTTCTGCGGGGCCGCAAAACGTTCTCGTCCCTTCCAGCCCATCAGTTTCTGGGACCCGACCGTTCGGTTCCTCCCCCGCCGTCGCCCGCCTGACCCATCCGTTCGCTCCGGGGAGCGGACGGCTGATTCCGCCGCCACACCACGACGGCCACGGCAACCAGGACTCCCCCCATCCCGACAATGGACAGGGGCGGAGGCACCTCCCCAAACAGGAGATACGCGAACAGTGACGCCCCCACCGGCTCCAGCAGTGCCAGCATGCCTACGATGGCCGCAGACACGCGCTGCAGGGCGTAGTTGAAGGATCCGTGTCCCAGCACCTGCGGCCCGAGGGCCAGGGCTACAGCGCAACCATAAACGCTCCAGGAGTAGCCGAGGAGGGGCGTCCCCTTGAGCACGGCGGCCAGAACGGCGGTGACAGCAGCGACCGTGTACAGGGGCGTGACGTAGATCAGCCACGACACCTGCTGCCGTACCACCCGCCCGATAAGCAGATACACGCTGACGAGGACCGCCGCGCCCAACGCCAGCGAATTCCCCCAGAGCGCCCCTTGGCCGAGCGTAACGGTTCCGGCATCGGCCCACCCAATCGTAGCTGCGCTCGCCACCGCCCCCGCGATCGCCGCAAGCGTCGTGCGGGACAGGTGCTCGTCAAGCACAACGTACCCAAGCCCTGCGAGCATGAGCGGGCTCGTCGTTACAAACACCGAGGCGCTTGCTACAGTGGTGTGGTACAACGACTCAATCCAGGCGATGAAGTGGAGCCCGAGGAAGATGCCACTGATCCCGATGAGCCCCCATTCCCGGACGGAGAGCTGCTGCAGCTCTGCCCTCGTCTTTCGTCGTCCGGCCGCTGCCGGCAGCAACACCGCCGCGGCGGTCACCGTGCGCCAAACCGCAATCATGAGCCCCGGCACGTCCCCTGCCAGCCGAACGAGAATGGGCGCCAGCGTGAAGCTCAGTACGCCGAGGGTGAGCAGAACGTAGATTCGTGTCGGCCACTTCGACATGGGCACCAACCGCTACGGGAAACGCAGGAAAACACATCGCCCACGAGCTGAGCCGACCCGGAGCGCCTCGCTATCGGAGCCGGTCCATCGACTTCACCAGCTCGATGTCGTGGTTGATGCCCCGGCGGGCGAAGAAGAAGAATCCGTAGGCCAGAATGGGCACCGCAAGTACAGTGGCTTGGTCCCACACGACGCCCTCCGATCCCATAAACGCCAGCTCGGACGTGAGATAGAGCCCGCCGTACAGCACCCCCGCCAGCAGGACCGTGCCAATCTGGACCCCTACCACGACCGTTCGCTGCCATTCCCGATTCTCGTAGAGAAAAATCGACCAGAGGGCAGTCCCGGCCGTCACGACGATGAGCCCAATCAAAGAGGGGACAAACCAGACGTGAGTAGTGGCCGTTGCACTGTCCCAGGGAAAACCAAAAAGCCCAAGGGAGGCGAGAGAAAGTGCCCCCAGAAAGAGATAAACGGTCTGGATACGCTGAATCATGTCGTCGGTATCGTCAAAACGCTGAGTTTCAAGTACTGCCGGGTCCTCACGCTGCCACTCGATCGGCCACCCGGTCTGCCAGAGCGTCGGCAAATTCAGAGGTACTGGCCTCGCCTCCAACGTCGGGGGTAAGAGGTGCCCCCTCCTGATAAAGTGCCCGGAGAGAGTTTTCAATGGCATTGGCCGCCGCCGTCTCGTCCAGGTGCCGAAGCATCATGACGGCGGACTGAATGAGGGCCGTAGGGTTCGCGATGTTCTGCCCGGCAATGTCGGGTGCACTTCCATGCACGGCCTCAAACACGGCGTACTCATCCCCGATGTTCGCCCCGGCCGTCACCCCAAGCCCCCCGACGAGCCCAGCAGCAAGATCACTGAGGATGTCCCCAAACAGATTGGTACTCACGATGCAATCGTACCGGTCGGGATGCATCACAAGGTCCATGCACAGAGCGTCAATGATGCGATCGTCGAAGGTAATCTCCGGATACTCGGCGGCGACCTCCCGGCCCACGTCCAGAAAGAGTCCGGACGACTTCTTCAGGATGTTGGCCTTGTGCGCCAGCGTCACGTGATCTCTTCCCCGTTGCTGGGCGTACTCAAAGCAAAACCGAATAATGCGCTCCGACCCGCGTTTTGTGACTCGAGCGATCGAGTCTGCGATCTGGAGCCGCTCGTCGTAGTGCTCGATGCCGGAGTAAAGGCCTTCCGTATTTTCTCGGAAGATGATGAGGTCCGTCCCCTCGAACGGCGTCTTGAGCCCCGGCAGGATCGAGCACGGACGCACATTCGAATAGAGGTCGAGTCGCTGGCGAAGCTGAACATTTACGCTGGTAAACCCCTGACCCACAGGCGTCGTCACCGGTCCTTTCAGGGCGACGCCCGTTGATTGGATGGAATCAATAATGTCCGGGGGGAGGGCCGGCCGGCCACGTTCCACGGCCGTCTTCCCGATGATGCGATGACGATCCCAGGTCACGTCTACATCAGCGGCTTCAATGACCTGGACCGTAGCTTCCGTTACCTCCGGTCCAATTCCATCGCCGGGGAGCAGTGTGAGGGAGTGGGGCATGTCAGAAATGGAGTACGTTCAGTCAGAATCCCTATGAAATCAAAAAAGCCCTGCCGGGAAGCAGAGCTTTTTTGAGCAATCGGATCGAGCGTTGAGCTTAGTTGTTGCCGCCTGGTGGGCCCTCTCGGTTCGAGGAATAGTTGATTCGGAGCGCTCCCGCTTCGCGGAGTTCCTGTTGCACCTCATTCACAATCTCCATTTCAGACTCCTGGTCGACCTTCAGTGAGGCAATGAGCTTCGGCTGCTCCTGAAGCTTGTTGTACATGATGTTCCGAATCGCCCGTCGGTTCTCAATCAGGGCATCGTCAATCTGGATAGCCGTCTGCCCCTCATTCTCGCCCTTCTTCAGCGGCCCGATGTGAATCTTCGAAATCAGCCGCTTCTGATCAATCTTGGTGAGGGCTTCGGCCTGGGGAAGCTGGGTCCGCACCTTGATGTTTTGCTCCCGCATCACGGTCGAGACCATGAAGAAAATCAGGAGCATGAACACAATGTCCGGAAGCGACGCAGTCGTAAACTCCGGCTCGGTGTCCGAACTTCCACGCTGAAACTTAGACATAGCACTGAGAGCTCAATCGAAAAAGTCGTGACAGGAGACGGAGCTACTCACCCGTATCCGGTTCGGCAATGGAAATCTGAGCCCCGAAGGCATCCCGGATCTTGTTATCGTCTCCGGGATCCAGGGTGTTGTAGTACTCCTGATAGCTGCTGTACGTCTGGTCGAGGCCCACGTCATCTCCCTGCGGGGTCTGACCAGAGCGGGCAATCGAGTCCCAGATTTCCCGGTATGCCATCCACACCTCGTCCAGAACTTCGACGTAGGTGTCGTACGGCGTTTGCGCATCCGTCTTAATCGAGATCACGGCCTTGTCGGGGCTCACCGCGAGGTCCGGATTCTCGCCGTAATTTGTAACGTGGGCTTTCACGCGTCGTCGAAGTTGCCCAATGCTCGCCGGTTCCTCCTCGATAAGAAGATCCCCCTGAGCGTTTACCAGGATTTTGAAGAGGTTCCGCTCCTTTACGGGCGGCGGCTTCTGGTTGGGATCGAGCTTCGGCGGAAGCGTCATCCCGATCCCCGTGTCCACGTTAATCGTGGTCGTCACCAGGAAGAAGATGAGGAGGAGAAACGCAATGTCGGCCATGCCGGCCGTGGGAATCTCCGCCTCGTCCCGATCTTCGCGTCGTTGGTCAAGCAGTCCAGCCATAGGATCGTAGCAGCTCCAATGAAACGGAATCGTGGTCGGAGCAAGCCTCCGGACGGTCCCCTCCGAGAGGCCGTCCTCCTAGCTAAAGGCGCTCTGGAAGGCTTTTCGCAGCCCCGTCAGAACCATTCCGAGAATCAGAAGGACAAACATGGTTACAAGCGTATATATCCCCGCTTGCACCCAGGTTTCCATCGTGAAGCCCAGAATCACGACTAGCACCCCGGGCAGAGAGATAATACCAATGGTAAGGGGTTTCACCTTCCCGTACCACACGCTCCGGAGACCCGAGAGCCCCATTACCAGAATACTCAGCCCGGCAAGGCCAATGGCGGCCCAGAGGGCGATCGGTAGAATTACATTGCTCATGAGTATCGTCGAATTCTATTCTCAGTGCGGGCAGTGAAGGAGTCCTCCTCAATCCGGACGAGTCCCAATCAAGGAGGGACGAGGAAGCTGGGCTACTCGTTTTCGCCCACACTCTCCGGAATCGCCTTTTCGCCCGTCACAGATTCCCCCCGTTCGAGCGCCACGAGCGCGTCCACGAGTTCGATAGACGCATCCTCCATCTCCGCGACAATGCGGTCGATCTTGGACACGGCGTAGTTGTAGAAGAACTGGAGGATGACAGCGACGATGAGGCCAAAGGCGGTCGTAAGCAGGGCCACCTTAATACCACCGGCCACGAGGCGAGGGGAAATGTCACCTGCACTCTCAATCGCATCGAACGCCTGAATCATTCCAATCACCGTTCCGAGGAAGCCCAGCATCGGGGCCACGCTAATAAAGAGTGAAAGCCAGACGAGGCCGCGCTCCAGAAAGCTCATCTCAATCGACCCGTAGGAGACGACCGCCTCCTCAACGGCGTCGACGCCTTCATCTGCTCGAAGCAGCCCGGCCTGGAAGACCGAAGCCACGGGACCACGCTTCTTTGCGCATACGTTCTCGGCCGCCGGAATGCCGCCGTCTTCAAGCGCCTGCTTTACCCGTTGGAGGAACGCCTGGGTGTTAATGTCCGCAAGGTTGAGCGAAATGATGCGCTCGAAGGAAATCGCGAGCCCGATAATGAGACAGATGAGTACAGGCCACATCCAGGGCCCGCCCTCATTAAATCGTTCAACGAGTACATTGATGGCTCCTCCTCCACTGGCCTGTGGAAGAAGGAGGAGCAGGTGTGCCGTCAGCTTATCCAGAATCACCATAGGTGGCTAGTCCTCAGTCGAGTCTGTGATCGGGTAAACAATCATGCAAGAACGTGCTCATGCACGCAAGAACGGAACCTTACTCGGCACCGGGAGTCCGAACCGCTTCCACAGAACAGCCGCTTCCACAGCACAGACACCGATCCGCGAGACGGTGTGGGGCGCGCACGAGTTACTTCATAGGGCAAGGGTGTGGAAAATCTCTCTTCAGCTCCACGGTGCACTAGTATAGGTAGCCCAACGTAGCTTGTCAACGCCCCGTTTCGGCGAAGCGTATCCCTCTTACTCAATTGGATACCGCTCGGCCCAGCGCTCAGCAGTGGGCCACGAGCGCATCGCCTTCTCCAGTACAGGATCCTCCGTATTCTGAAATCGAATAAGCATGTCCGGTCCAAAGAGACGCTGCCCAACGTAGCTCTTGATCCACATTTCAATTTGATCTCGCGCTTCTCGCACCTCTTCCGGCGCCTGGACGCGAGAGGTCGCTGTTTGTCCCGCCGGTCCTCCTCCCCCGCTCGTCCGTGCCTCTCCCGGTGGCGACGATGCCTCCGTTGCGCGAAGGCCGTGCTCTTCCGCGTATCGGACGAAGGCTGGATACACGGTTGACGGAAGTCGAAACTGTTCCACAAAGGCCTCACGCTGTCCCGTCCACCGGCTGCGGAGGGAATCGGCCCTCGCATCCACCCACTGCCGTGCAAACGTCCGGAGGATGCCCTGTCGCTGTACTCTCCGCTCATAGTCGTTCTGAATGTCGTCGCTCACAATCTCGTCGGGCTGAATTCCGCCGCCTCCAATGACGGTGCGTCCCGCATCCGTGCGGTACAACAGTGAATCCGGCACCTGATCGGTGGATTGAGATTGAGTCGAATCCGCTCGCCTCAGGGAGTCCCGCACTGCCTGGTCGGTCCGCTGCAGCAGTCGTCCCGAAGGGGTATAAAAGCGGGCCACAGTGAGGCGGAGCCCACTGTTGTCGCGGAGACCGAACTGGCGCTGAACGAGCCCCTTCCCAAACGTCCGCTCCCCGACTAGGAGCGCCCGATCGTGATCCTGCAGGGCCCCGGCGACAATTTCACTGGCCGAGGCGGAATGCTCGTCGACCAACACAATGAGGGGCGCCTCTTGAAAACGTCCCGCTTCGGTCGCGTACCGAACACTTTCAAACTCCTCGTGCCGGCTGCGAGCAGTGACGATCAGTTGCCCCTCCACCAAAAACTCGTCGGCCACCTTCTCTGCCATCGACATGAGACCGCCAGCATTCCCCCGCAGGTCGAGCACGAGCCGGTCCATCCCGTTGTCCTCCAGCGTCTTCAATGCGTCAGACAGCTCGCGGTGGGTGGTGCGAGCAAAACGACTCAGCTTCACGTACCCCGTGCGGTCCGCCATCATGTAGGCCGCCTCCACGGTCTCCAGCGGCACCGTGTCCCGCGTAATCTGGGCGTCGATCCGATCGGGATGCGCAGGGCGCCGCAGGATCACGGACACGGTGCTGCCCTTCTCCCCCTTCAGCCGGGTCCGAATGCGCTCGTGCGACCAGCCGATGGCACTCGTGCCGTTGACCTTCACAATACGATCCCCCGCCCGAAGTCCAGCTTTCGCACTCGGCCCGCCCGGCACCACCGACATGACCACGATGGTATCCTGCTCATTCGAGCCGTCAATGAGATCGTACGTGATGCCAATGCCCTCAAACGATCCCTGAAAGGTTTCCTCCACCTGAGCCATTTGCTCCGGCGAGATGTACACCGAGTACTGATCTAGCGGCTCCAGCATCGACTCAATGGAGGCCGTGGAAAGGCTCTCGGGGGGGACCCGCTCCACGTACGACTCTCGGATAATCTCATAGGCTTCGTTCAGCGTCTGAAACGCATCCGACTCTGGCGTGCCGGTGTCCTCTTGGATCCATTGCCCCAGTTGTCCCAGAATCACGCCGAGAAGAACCAGGCCAATACCAACCAGAGCGAAGGTCGTCCGCCTCATAGAAATCTGAAGATTAGAAATATCTGTCAGAAACTGCTAGAGACCGTTGTATCAACGATGCAGGATCGGGATCCACCGTTGATGCAGTCGTTCCAATATTCCGCGAATTGTGTCTAAATGTGCCGATTTTTGCCTTCTCAAAGCTTTCGCGGCGTCTCTACGAACATGGCAACGGCCCATGGGGCGTATTGGAATCCAGGAATGCACCCGCTATCTTACCGGCAGCGTGCCGCTGTTCTGCGGCGTATAGCGTTACTCTGTTGCGTTGGGTGCTTGCATCGGCGTCAACGGCTCAGCAGAGTGAGCTCCACTGAAGCCGATGCAATCGACTCGTTCGAGTAACGCTATATCGTCGTCCCGGTCATTCGCCTACTCGCTTTTTCCCTGGCTCCTGCCCTATGACAAACAAAGAAATTGCGTCGGTCCTGCAAGAGACGGCCGACCTCATCGAGCTGACAGACGGCAATCCTCATCGGGCCCGTGCCTTCTCTCGGGCAGCACGCTCCCTCGGCAACTTGGAAGACGCAGTCACGGATCGTCTGACAGACGGAACGCTCACTCACGTCGGGGGCATTGGCGACGCGATGGCCGACCACGTGGCCGACGTGGCGGAGACGGGTACGTTTCCGCTCCACGATGAGCTGCTCAACGCAATCCCCCCCGGGTTGCTCGACGTGATGCGCGTCAAGGGGCTCGGGACCAAGCGCACACGACGGCTGTGGCAGGAGCTCGACGTCACGTCGCTCGACGAGCTGGAGACGGTTGCCGAAACGGACCGCATTACGAATCTTAGCGGATTTGGGACCAAGACGCAGCAGAACATCCTTGAGAATGTCCGGCAGCTCCGCCGGTACGACGAGCAGTGGCGCCTGTCCGATGCCTGGTCGGAGGCCTCTTCGGTTCTGGGAACGCTGCGGGCATTGGATGCGGTGCAGCAGGCCGAGCCGACCGGCGCACTTCGTCGCCGAATGGAAACGATAGAGCAAATCGACATCATCGTGGCCACAACTGCTCCGGCGGCCCTTCACGACTGGGCGGACGAGCGATTTGAGGTGTCATCGACGAACGACGAAAAGCTGACCGGGACCCTGCCACAGGGCATTCCTCTGCACCTGCACCTCTCTTCCCCTGATCGCTTCGGCACGCAGTGGTGGCGCACCACTGGCTCTGCTCCACACCGCGAAGCCTTTGAATCAGCCTACGGCACGCCCGACGCCCACGCCACCGAAGATTCACTCTTTGAGGCCGCCGATCTGCCAGTTATTCCGGCAGAACTCCGCGAGAATCGGGGCGAGATCGACGCTGCCGAGAATAATGCGCTGCCGTCGCTCCTCACCGTCGAGGACCTCCAGGGCTGCCTTCACAACCACTCCACCTACAGCGACGGATCGGCCAGCCTCGAACGGATGGCACAGGCCGCCCGGTCGCGGGGCTTCTCCTACTTCGGCATCTGCGACCACAGTCAATCCCTTCAGATCGCAAATGGGCTCTCGCCGGATGACCTCCGAAAGCAACACGAAGAGGTACAGCGGCTCAATGAGGAATTTGACGACGACTCGTTTCGCATATTCCACGGCATTGAAAGCGATATTCTCCGCGACGGTGCGCTCGACTACGAGGATGATCTGCTTGCGATGCTCGACTTCGTCGTCGCAAGCGTCCACACCGGCTTTAGCATGACCGAGGACGAGGCCACCGAACGCGTGGTTCGTGCCGTCCAGAACCCACACACCCGCATCCTGGGCCATCCCACCGGACGTCTGCTCCTGTCTCGTGACGGCTACCCGCTCGACCACGCCCGGGTCATTACCGCATGTGCTGAACACGACGTGGCCCTAGAGTTGAACGCCAACCCGTACCGGCTCGATCTCGACTGGCGGTGGGTGCAGACGGCCATCGAGCAGGGCACCCTCATCTCGATAAACCCGGATGCCCACTCGACGGAGGAACTGGACAACGTGACGTGGGGCGTGGCCGTGGGACGAAAGGGATGGCTGACGCCCGAGCACTGCCTGAATGCACAGCCCCTGGCCGACTTTTCTGACTGGATCCGCAACGGACCGAGTAGCGCGTAACCGCTCCCTCCGGGCTCCTTCCCGTTCATACACTCCCGCCCGTGACTCGCTCTACCTGGACCGGCGTACTCGTTGCCGCCCTTGCTCTTCTGCTCGGCATCTGGTGGTTCAGCACCGGTCCCGATGCTCCATATCCCCACACCGAGCGGATTGACGGTCTCGCCGACTCGACCACGATCCAATGGTCGGAGGAGGGCGTGGCGCACATCAACACCAGTGACTCCACCGACTTCTTTGCCACTCTCGGATACGCTCATGGTGTGAACCGAGGGTGGACGCTCTCGCTCTGGCGCCAAACCGCGCTCGGAAACCTCAGCCGGTGGTTTGGTGCCGGCGTGGCCCCCCTCGACCGCCATGCCCGCAGCCTCGGACTGGCCCGACACGCCCGACAGAGCTACGAGCGGCTCCCGCCCTCTACGAAACGCCGCCTGCAACACTACGCTCGCGGAATGAATGCCGCCCTCCGGTCCGGATCCGTCCGGGACGATGCTCCCTTCGTTCTGCTGGACATCACCCCGGCATCCTGGGCCCCCTGGCATGGGATTCTCATCGAGCGACTCCTGGCGTGGCTGGCGACGCGTCCTCTCGACCCGCCCTCCCATGCCCCGCCCTCCGTCACCGAATTTGCGGAGAAAGACCGGCAATATCGACGGTGGTTGCACCTGCACGGATGGAATCGAAGTGTGGCCTGGGCTACGCGTTCGGGCGACGGTCCCCCGACGCTCTTCCAGCGCCACGTTCTCGGCGCCACGGCCATGCCGGTCGTTCAGGAAGTCTCGTGGACGCTCTCCACCGACACGCTCACGGCCGCTACACTGCCCGGAACGCTCCTTTTCCCCACGGGCCGCACGCCCGAGTACGCCTGGGCCTCTCTTCTTCAAAGCACAGCCTCTCTGTCCCAAACGGTCCTCGATTCCACTCGCCTCCAAACCTGGCACGAACGGATTGAGCCGGCCGACGGCGACGAGCAGTTGGTCCACGTGCGGCGTCACGAAGGCGACCTCCTGCTCTCGTCGTCTTCCCCCTCGGTCGTTGATTCTCTCGCCCAAACCGACTCTGCTCAGGCAAAGCCCCAGGCGACCGGCTGGACCCTGCAGTGGCCCGGATTCCACACGGGGAGCGACCTTCCGGCCTGGTTGCAGCGCGCCGGACTGCGAGATGCCCCGCCGGACTCGGCTCGCTTCCGGCTGTTCTCAGCGAGTGGTCTCTACGTCTCGGCGAACGACTGGACCGTGCTGGGATCTCCCCCCATCATTGCGCGCGACAGCCTGGAACAGACGATTTTGATCGGGGCCTCGCCCTGGGCGCAGCAGCAGGCAAAGGGCCTCCAATCACTCGCCCGTCCCCCCGTCCCGACGGAGATCTCCGATTGGAGTGCAAGCGACTCCAGCGTGTGGGCGGCCGACCTGATGTCGCATCTTCAGCCGGTACTCCGCACGGACTCGCAGACCAGTGGGCGCCGGCAGAATGCGAGAACGTACCTCCGCAACTGGAATCATAGTTACACTCCTGCCAGCATCGGGGCTACGGTGTTCGACCAGTGGATGCGTGCCTATCGGGCGGAGTTGGGACACGTCCCCACCCTCACCGACACCGCTGCCTTCTTCGCTACGTATCGGCAGCGCCGGGCCCTGCATCGAGCCCTGGATCGTCTCACGACCCGCCTCGGCCCCGACGTGCGCCGGTGGCGATGGGAACGCGCCGTCACCGACCGGCGCTACTTTCCGGTGTGGTCGGCCGACTCGCTGGTAGAAGCAAGCCTGGAGGAGATGCGCACGACGCGCTACGCCCCGCTCTCCCGAACGGGACAGGGACATCCGTCGGCACTGGCCGGCGGCCCGTCGCTCGTCGATCCCCCCGCGATCGCCCCGTCCCCCACCGCGTGGGCAGGATGGACGCGGCCAAATGGAAGCTTTACTGTTCGGCGGCACCACTACGCCCCCTCCGCCGTGTTTGCCCGCTCCCGCATACAAACCGACCGCCCTCCCCCCGTTCGTTTTTCCCTCAACCGGGCCGTCTACTCGACAACGCTCCTCCCCCCCGAATAAAAACGGCCCCTCCCCGACGATCACAGTCGAGGAGAGGCCGACGTCAAGAAGCCAATTCGAAACGGTACGTCCCTGGGGAAACGGCACCTATTGCGCGTTCACGTCCAGGCCCTTCCGCTCGTCGATGAGCGTCTCCACCACGCCCGGATCCGCAAGGGTCGACGTATCCCCGAGGTCGTCGTACTCGCCCGCCGCAATCTTGCGGATAATGCGCCGCATGATCTTGCCGGAGCGCGTTTTGGGAAGGGACGAGGTGAACTGGATGTGGTCGGGCTTGGCGATGGGGCCAATCTGTCCGCGCACGTGCTGGACGAGTTCATCCCGCAGCTCCTCCGAGGCGTCCACTCCGCGGACGAGCGTCACGAAGGCGTAGATGCCCTGTCCCTTCACCTCGTGCGGGTAGCCCACCACGGCCGCCTCCGCCACGTCGTCGTGCGCTACGAGTGCACTTTCCAGCTCGGCGGTGCCAATGCGGTGGCCGCTCACATTCAGCACGTCGTCCACGCGGCCCGTAATCCAGTAGTACCCGTCCTCGTCGCGCCGGCAGCCGTCGCCGGTGTAGTAGTTGCCCGGATACTGGGAGAAGTAGGTGTTCTGGAACCGCTCGTGGTTCTGGTAGACCGTACGCATCTGGCCGGGCCAGGAGTCTTCGATGACGAGGATGCCCTCCGCGGCGCCCTCTTGTACGTTCCCGGCCTTATCCATAATCTTCGGCTGGATGCCGAAGAACGGCTTCGAGGCCGCCCCCGGTTTCTGTGGAATGGCCCCCGGCAGCGGCGTAATCATGATGCCGCCGGTTTCGGTCTGCCACCAGGTGTCCACGATCGGGCAGTCGCCGTTGCCCACCACGTTGTAGTACCAGCGCCAAGCCTCCGGATTGATCGGTTCGCCCACCGTGCCCAGTACACGGAGCGAAGAGCGATCCGTCTGCTCCACGTACTCTTCGCCGTGGCGCATGAGCGCGCGGATGGCCGTGGGCGCCGTGTAAAAAATGCTGACATCGTGCTTGTCGACGGTCGACCAGAGGCGCGAGGGATCGGGGTGTGTGGGTGTCCCCTCGAAGAAGACCTGCGTGGAGCCGTTCACGAGCGGGCCGTAGACGATGTAGCTGTGCCCGGTAATCCACCCCACGTCGGCCGTGCACCAGAAGACGTCATCTTCGTGGAGGTCGAAGACGTACTCGTGCGTCATGCTGGTGTACACCAGGTAGCCGCCGGTGGTGTGGAGCACGCCCTTCGGCTTGCCGGTGGAGCCGGACGTGTAGAGGATGAAGAGCGGATCCTCCGCATCCATCGGCTCCGGCTCGCATTCGGCCGAGACCGTCTCCGCCTCCTCATGATACCAGAGATCGCGTCCCTCCGTCCAGTCAATGTCGCCGCCGGTGTGCTGCACGACGATAACGTTATCCACGTCCTCGCAGCGTTCGAGCGCCGTGTCGGCGTTGTCCTTGAGCGACACCCGATCGCCGCCGCGACGGCCTTCGTCGGCGGTAATGAGGAAATCGGACTCGCAGTCGATGATGCGGTCCGCCAGAGAGTCCGGCGAGAAGCCCGCAAACACGACCGAGTGAATGGCCCCAATCCTCGCGCAGGCGAGCATCGCGTACGCCGCTTCCGGAATCATGGGCAGATAAATCGTGACCCGATCGCCCTTCTCCACCCCATGCTTCTTCAACACGTTGGCGAAGCGGGAGACCTCCTCGTGCAGCTGACGATAGGTAATGTACTGGGTCTCCTGCTCGCGCGGATCGTCGGGCTCGAAGATGAGCGCCGTCTCGTCCGCCTTGTCGTCGAGGTGGCGATCCACCGCGTTGTAGCACGCGTTCGTGACGCCGCCCTCGTACCAGTTGATGTCGACGTCGCGGGGCTCGTACGAGACGTTGCGGACTGTGTCGAAGGGCTCGAACCAGTCGATCCGGTCCGCCTGCTCCCCCCAGAAGGCCTCCGGATCGTCGATGGAGCGCTCGTACATCTCCTCATACTTCTCCATTGAGGAAATGTGAGCGCGCGAGCGAAAGGCCTCAGAGGGCTCGTAGACCTCATCGCGACCCGAGTAAGCAGCAGTGACTTGTGCGTCCTGGTCAGACATAACAGTTAAGCAAATCAGAGCGGTGATGCGACACATCGTATGCCTCCAGCCACAAGATTTTCGGCTGGAAACGCTTCCTTGAAATTCAGAGCAAACTAGGAAGGTCCCGCCGTGAAGTCAACCTGCAACCGCTTCCATTTACGGCCAACATCCGCTCTGGACGTTCGGTGATTCTTTTCGCAAAAGACGAACACCTGTTGGGAACGACACCCGGGGCGATTGATACAGGTTCATGACTTCTCTCGACCCTGTCCTCCTGGGTTCGAGTGTCACAGCGAGAGTGGCGGAATTGGTAGACGCGCAAGACTTAGGATCTTGTGGAGGTCCTCCTCCGTGGGGGTTCGAGTCCCCCCTCTCGCAC
>JAHENZ010000066.1 GCA_018609755.1 Salinivenus sp.
AAGAGCTGCCCCGGTTGCAGTCGATCCTTGCGTGACACCTTTCCGGGCGGCAGGTCCACCACCCCGGCTTCGCTGGCCATCACGAGCCGGTTGTCGTGCGTCACCCAGTAGCGGCAGGGGCGCAGGCCGTTGCGGTCGAGCGCCGCTCCCACGCTGTACCCGTCGGTAAAGGCCACCAGCAACGGCCCGTCCCACGGCTCGATGAGGGTGGAGTGATAGTCGTACCAGGCGCGTCGGTCCGCGTCTAGTTTCTCATTCTTATTCCACGCCTCCGGAATGAGCATGCGGAGCGCGTGCGGCAGCGAGCGGCCCGTTTCGGCCAAGAGCTCCAGCACGTTGTCGAGCACCGCGGTGTCGCTCTGCGCTTCGGTCGTCACCGGGCGGATGCGATCAAACTCGTCGCCGAGAAGTTCACTCGCCAACTCACTTTCCCGCGCCTGCATCCAGTTAAAGTTGCCCCGGAGCGTGTTGACCTCTCCGTTGTGGATGATGGTGCGGTACGGGTGAGCCAGGCGCCAGGCACCCAGGGTGTTCGTCGAGAAGCGGGAGTGGACGAGCGCGATGGTCGACTCGACCCGCTCGGCGGAAAGATCCGGGTAGTAGCTGCGGACCTGGGCGTTCGTGAGGAGGCCCTTGTAGACGATTTTCCGGCGGTCCAGGGAGCAGACGTAGAACGTCTCGCTGTCTTTCAGACCACACTCCGCCACACTGTTTTCGATGAGGCGGCGAAGAATGTAAAGGTTGGCGTCCAGCCTCTCTGGCGACATCGGCTCCTCGGGCTGGACGAAGAGCTGCCACACGTCCGGTTCGGTGGCGAGCGCCGTGGGCCCAAGATCCGTCGCGTCGGTGGGCACGTCGCGCCACGCGATCACCTCAAAGCCCTCCGCACGCACACGCTCATCAATAAAGGACCGCAGCGCGTTCTGCGTGTGTTCGTCGGGCGGCAAGAAGAACTGTCCCACCCCGTAGGAATCAAAATCGCCAAGCCCCGACACGACGTCCGTAAAGAAGGCGTGCGGCTTCTGAATCAGAATGCCCGCCCCATCGCCCGTATTCTCCTCGGCTCCACGGGCCCCTCGGTGGTCGAGATTGTCGAGGACGCCGAGCGCCTCCTCGATCATGGCGTGACTCTTTGTGCCGTCGAGGTCCATAAGCACCCCGACGCCGCAATTTGATCGGTCGCGCCGTGGCCCAAGCGTTGCAGAGGAACGGCGGTCCACGGGGGATGGGGTCGGTGGAGGTTGGCCCATAATCGGTATTGCGCCTCGCCAGAAAGGTCGTGTGCGTGCCAAACGAAAACTCTCACGTAGATCCACCGTGATTCCCGCTTTCACTACGGGGAGTCCACTATTTCAATGAAGGATCTATTACTATCAAACTGGTATTCGGTGCAAAGCGCTTTCACTCACCACTTCTTCACGAAAAAGCGCTTCGCGTAATAGGTACGATTCTGACCTACCGTTCATGTGTAAGTCTATCGTCACACTACACTTCTTCTTACATGAGACATAAACGGACGGCATCCCTCGTTGAACGGTAATTCGTTCGCCCGCTTTGCCGCGTGCCGATTGCGGCAAAGTCCTCGCCGGCTGTCTCGCAAAAATCAGACCGATGTGCGACGATTCTCTCGTACTCTACAACGCACACATCTACACTGTCGACCCCCATCGGCCTACGGCCTCCGCCCTGGCCATCCGCAACGGGCGGGTTCTAATGGTGGGTCCCGACGAGAAGGTCCAATCGGCGTGTCCGAACCCGACTCGTATCGACGCCCGGGGATACACCATCGTTCCCGGCTTCATCGACGCCCACGCACATCTCCACGAGCTCGGGGACGCGCTGTGCCAGGCCGAACTGTCCGGAACGCCCTCCCCGGAGGCCGTAGTGGAGCGGCTCCAACAATTCGTAGAGGCACACGACCTTTCACCGGACACGTGGCTCCGCGGCCACGGCTGGGACGAGACCCACTGGTCTTCTCCCTCCCTTCCCACTCGCGACCGACTGGACGCCGCGTTTCCCGAACGACCGGTCTGGCTCACCCGCACCGACGTCCATGCCGGCTGGGCCAACACGGCGGCGCTGGACGCCACGGTTGGGCTCGACCGGCTCCGCCGGATGGACGACCCGGACGGCGGTCGCATCCACCGCACCGCCGACGGCTGTCCCACGGGGATCCTCGTGGACAATGCCATGAGCCTCGTGGCCGACGACATTCCCCTTCCGACCGAGTCCCAGCAGGCCCGGCACCTCCGGACGGCCCTCCAGCACACGGCGCGCCACGGGATCACGGGCCTTCACGACGCCGGAGTGACGCTCGATAAGCTCCGCCGACTCCGACAGTTCATCGAGGACGATGCGTTTCCTCTCCGCGTCTACGCGATGGTGGAGGGACGAAACGACGCCTTCGACCATTTTTGTGAACACGGTCCGTACCACCATCCGTCGGGGCGCCTGCACGTTGAATCTGCCAAGTTTTTTGCGGACGGGGCGCTGGGAAGCCGCGGCGCGGCGCTGCTGGACGATTATGCCGATGAGCCGGGCAATCGAGGCCTGCTGCTCCACGACCCGGCCCCCTTTCAGCAAAAAATCCGGCAGGCGGCCGAGGCCGGCCTGCAGGTGAACACTCACGCCATCGGCGACCGGGCGAATCGATTCGTCTTGAATGCCTATGAGGCCGTGATGGACGTTCCCGACGTGACGCTCCGTCGTCCCCGCATTGAACACGCGCAGGTACTGGCGCCCGAGGACGTGTCCCGGTTCGGCCCACTGGGCGTGCTCGCCTCCGTCCAGCCCCTGCACGCAACGAGCGACATGGGATGGGTCGAGTCTCGCCTCGGCCCCGACCGGCTCAACGGCGCCTACGCCTGGAAGAGCCTCCAGGCGGCGGGCACCCGTCTGGCGTTCGGCTCAGACGCGCCCGTCGAGCCCATCGATCCCATTCGCGGGTTCCACGCGGCCGTTACTCGTCAGAATGCCGACGGGCACCCCGATGGCGGGTGGCATTCATCCGAACGCCTCTCCCGTGCCGACGTGCTGCACGCCTACACCCGAGGCGCCGCATACGCCGCGTTCATGGAAGACGACGTTGGCACGATTGCCCCGGGAATGCGAGCCGACCTTGCCGTGCTCTCGCAAAACCTCATGGAGGTTCCGGCGTCTGAGATGCTCGACACCGAGGTCGTAGCCACCTATCTCGGCGGCACCCTCATCCACTCCACCGAAGATTGGCTCGATCCTTGATGAAAGCATACGTGCGCCGACGGTGTAGTGCCACGTGGGGGAAACGATGGCGTGATTGTCTCCAAAGGGGGACACTCCGTCGAAACCAACACCACCCCTCGGGATTGGAAGGGTCGGTGTGGCCGCCGGTCTCCGGGAGGACGCCTGAGCTGGACGGTCGTTTCACGCTGCTTCTGTTATCACCGATCCGCCTTCTGACCCATGCCTGATTCTTCTACACTTCCCCCCGTTGATCGTAGCGGCGGCGTCCGGATGACCGACGTGTCGCAGAAGTCGGACTCGGCCCGCACCGCCGTGGCCTTCGGTCGCATTCACCTGGGCGAAGAGGCGTTCGAACGCGTCCGCGATCACGACATCAGCAAGGGCGACGTTCTGACGACGGCCCAGATCGCCGGCATCATGGGCGCCAAGGAGACGAGCAACCTCCTTCCCCTCTGCCACGACGTGATCATCAACGGCGTGGAGGTCGACTTCACGTTCAACGAGGAAAAGGAGGCGATCGACATCCGGGCCTTCACAAAGTCCTTCGGCGTCACGGGCGTGGAGATGGAGGCCCTGACGGCCGTGTCGGTGGCCGCCCTCACGATCTACGACATGTGCAAATCGGTCACCAAGGACATCCGGATCGGCGACGTGCACCTGCGGGCCAAAACGGGAGGACAGAGTGGAAACTGGAAGAGCGAGGTCTCGGCCGAAGAGCCTGCTCAGAACTGATGTCGGGCGCCCGATTCGTTCTTGCCTGCCTCCCTTCTCGAGCGTGAACCGTGAGGCTGAAGCCTGATGTGTGGGTCCCGACACGGCTCGTCGTCACGATCACGATGCCCTCCTCACGAGCGCAGGTGTCGGTTTCCCTTTCTTCTCGTTGCTTCCCCTCTCTATGAGTACACCAGATTCCGTCACTGACTCTCTCGACCGCGTTGCGGGGTTTACCGCGTTCGCGACCGTGGGAGCGCTGGGCCTCACGCAGGACCTGACGCACGCGGTGCTGGAAAGCATCGGCGACATGGAGGGCGCCGATTCGGAACTCGTGGCGGAGGAGACGCTCTGCCTCGTGGCCACGGCCACCGCACGGGCCGCCGCAGTGGGCCTGGAGGACGAGCCGGACCACCGCCCGTCCATCGTGCAGACGCTGCTCGACCTGCCGTTCACCTACCGCGACTACCTGATCGGCAAAGCGATGGTGGCGGACCAGAATCCGGAGCTCTCGGCGGTGGGCGAGCAGGTCCGCGAGCGGCTGCAGGGCAAGCGCGAGTTCTACACCACCCACCTGCCCGAGGGGCAGTTCCCGGGGCCGCACGCCCTCAGCGACAAGATGGAGCTATGGATGGGTCGCGTGAGCCCGCCGAAGCTGCCGGAGACGCCGCAGGAGCGCCTGGAGTCGTTGGGGCTGGTGGAGCCGACCGTCGCGCACCTCAAACTCGTGCTGGCGTACGGGCGGCGAGGGGCCGCGCCGGGGGCGTCCGGCGAGTCGGAGTGACCGGCGGATTACTCTATGGGGCGAATTCGCGCTTTGTCTGCGTCTAGTGGTGCGTCAAGTTTTCCATGTCGAGTAGAGCGCCGATCAATGAACGGTATTCAGGCCGTTGAAGCGGCATTCAAGTGGGCGTATTCAATTCGGCACCCGACACCTTCGGCTTGACTGACCACTAGCACGACAAATGCCTGCCGCAGCCGGTCGGCCTCGTGACGAAGGAAGGCAGCCAGACGAGCTCGTTTCTTTTCTCGGTCCTCCGGATCAAATCGAAGGAGAATAATGCCCGGCACCGTACGGTGCAATCGATACACCAGCTCCCCGAAATCCTTGTCTTCCGTCAGAAGAATTCGCTCCTCTTGCTGTGCTCGTTGAAGCACGTCGGTGTCCGACGCCCCGCGCATGGACTCCATGACAAAGGCCACATCATGCCCCTCGTGGCGAAGAGCGTCGACAAGCCCGGCGTCACAACACTCGTCGGCGAGGAAATTCATCGCTCGTCCTCCCTCATTGGGACCACCTCCTCGTGCGCCATATAATCCGCTGCGTACCGAACGGCGGCGTACACGTCGGCGTCACTCAGATGGGGGTGATCCTCCAGAATTGTCGCGATCGACTGTCCGGCGCCCAGCTTGCGCAGGATGTGCTCAACGGGCACGCGAGTGCCCTTTACGACGGGTTTCCCGAACATGACCTCCGGATCCGTGGTGATGCGATCGTGGGATGTGCTCATCCGGGCTCAGGAGAAAAATGAAAAGCCGTATTGAATCCGTATTTACGTCTCAATACCTGTGGGGGCAGACAGATGTTCGTTCCTCCGATCAGTAGCCCACCCGGAGTACTTACTCCCGCACCCGCGACTGCTGCGACCCCGTAGAGGCTTCTTCGCTGGGCGCATCCATTTCCGGAAGATCAAGATCGCTCTCGGTCGCCGCGTCCAGCTCCTCGTCGAGCGCCTCCAGATCCTCGTCGAAGCCGTCGGACATGGAGAACACGTCTTCGATCTCGTGGATGGACTGCTGCGTCTCCTCGACCTCCTCCACCAGCGCGTCGAGCTGCATCGTCACCTCGTCCGGGTTCTGCATCGTCCACGACTGCTCGTGGATGTACTTCACCACGTCCTCGATGGTGCCCAGCTGCGCGCCGATCACCTCCAGGTTCTCGTGCGCCTTTTTGAAGCGCCCCAGCCGCTTCTGAAGCACATTGAGCCGGCGCTGCTTCACCGAGCGCACCCGGTCGGAATCGTCGGCCATGTCCTCCTTCAGCTCCCGAATGGACTGGCGGATGCTGGACTCCGTCGTGTTGTCCGCCAGGTCGCGGTACCGCTCGCGTTGATGCAGGAGTTCGAGGTAGGAGCGCAGGAGGCCGTCGATCTTCTTAAGGTGATTGTCCAGGAGGCCCTGCGAGGCGTAGCTGAGCTGCTGGTAGTTGGCGCGGATCTCGTCCTTGAGCTCACGGAGCTTGTAGTAGCGGCGCTGGCTGCGGCGGTGAAGCTGACGGTAAAGCTCGCCCTGCGCGAGGGGCTTGTGCCGTTCGGCGCGCTTCTGCGACCGCACGTGCCGCTGGAAGCGGGGATGGCGCGGCAGAATCCCCAGGTACAAGAGCTCCGTCCCGGCCCCGAGCACGAGAATGAGCTCAAAGAGCCACGACGGCGCGAGCCCCGTAAGGCTCGTCCCGGCCGCCACCGCGGCCACGGCCATGAGAAACACCAGATTCCAGGTGTTCAGAAAAGCCTCTTTCGTGTAGTTAATCTCGTTGTCCATGTAGTATCACGTACGCGACCAGCAAAAAAATTGGGGCGTCCAATCCGTCTCGTTCATTTCTCCGCATCGTCCGATCGCGGCGTGCGCATCCGCCCGATCGTCTTCTCGGGCCCCTCCGGAGCCGTCTTCGACTCCGGATCGGTCTCCTCGTTCGCGTCGGGTGCAGAACCGGACCGGGACGGGGACGACCGGGATGCCTTGAACTGCTGGAGGAGCGTCTCGGCCCGTTCCTCTCGGCGCTGCTCCTCGTATTCACGAATCTGCTCATCGTCGTTCAGTTCGTCTTCGTCGTCGATCGCCACCTCCAGCCGCGCCTCCTGACGGGCAAACTGTTCGCGGAGCGTGTCGACGAGCGATTCCGTCTCCGACAGCAGCCGCGCCGCCCCGTGCCTCATCTTCTGCACCACGCTCTGCACCCGCTGCTGCTTCTTTAGCGCCTTCAACTGCGACTGCAGCCGCTTCTTCTTCCGGAGATGCTCCTTCTCCGCTGCCTTGAGTCGCTCAAACTCCTCGTCGGTCATACCAATCTGTGGATTGGAAGGTTACTATTTCAGCGTGAGAGGACGACCGTGCATCGATTCGAGCAGAAGCGACGTTTCGGGCCTATTCCCAGATCGGTTGCAATTTCGAATTGCGATTTTCGAATGTCGAATTGAAGAGCGCGAATTCGTCACTCGCCATTCGCAACTCGAAATTGAACTATTCGGATTTGGTGCGCTGCTTGCCGATCGTCTTCGACGGCTCCTCCAGCTCGTCCTCGTCCGGGATCTCGATCTCCTCCTCGTCCTCCGAGCTCGCCTCTCCGGTACTGTCGGTCATGCCCATATCGGTCTTGAATTGATTTACGACCTCCTCGGCCCGCAGCTCTTCGGCGTCCTCCTCAATCTGCAGCGCCTCGCTGTCCACCGAGTCGAGCGCCAACTCCATCCGGGCCTCGTTCTTGGCGGTCTGTTCGTTGAGGCGATTGACCATCTCGTCGTGCGTCTGGTCGAGGCCCGACACCTCAAACTGCTCCATGGTGTCGGCAATCTCGGCCTGCCACTGCGCCCGCTCGTGCTGCCGGAGCGCATCCTTGGCCTCCTGAATTTTCTTCTCCTTCTCCCGCATGAACGCCTTCTTGACCTTCAGCGCCTTCTCGTAGGCGCGCTCGGCGTGCTGCAGCTGCTCCTGCGTCCGCTCTAGATTTTCCTTCTCGTCCTCCAGCCGCATCGCATACTTCTTGGCGATGTCGTCGCGGTCGGACTTAATGGCCGTCCGGATCCGATTGGACAGCTGCTCCACCCGGTCTTCCGACTTGTCGACTTCCTTCTGGAGCATGATCATGTTCGCCTTGACGGTGGCGATGTTCTCGTTCATCTCCGGGACCTGATCGTTGAGCTCCCGGATGTTTTGCTCCAAAATCATGCGGGGATCCTCCATCGCCGAGATCGCCCCGCCGAAGAGCGAGTTGACGAAGCGCTTGAATCGGGACCAGACAGACATGGGCAACGGCTCGTTGCAGGAGAAGGCTTGTGAATGTGCTTTCAATATACCCTTAGACGCGCGGAATTGTTACAGCCGGCCTCCCTCCACTGGCACGCCGTGCCGTCCGCCTGCCCTCATCACCGCCCCAGGAGCACCGGGCGGAGGAACGCAAGCACGCGTCCAGTAGTCTCTGGGCGGACCCAGAGCTGCGTGCCCCTTTTCCTGAATCGGTGAATGTGTGAAGAAACGTGATGACGGGGAGTTGGAGTACACGTTGCTCGCACGTCAACTGTCCCTCCTGGAGTCCCTTTGCCGCCGAAATCCGGCGGGGCCAATTCCGACTCCAATTTCTGCATTCTTTTTCGACTCGCCCAAATCGCCATGACTCGTGTCCGCCTGCTGCTCCCATTCACGCTTGCGTTTACTCTCCTGATGAGTGTGGGATGCTCTTCGCTGTCCCTGCCAATGATCTCCTCGGGCGATCCCGCCGAGGTCGTCGGCACCTACCAGATTCGACAATTCGAATTTGAGCCTGCGGCATCGTCCCTCGAGACGATCGACGTGCTGGAGTATCTGAAGCAAGATGCATCGAGCTTAGAACTCACCAGCAGTCAGGACTTCGTACTGAAATACCGGACCCAAAACGGGCAGAATGCGACCCTCACTGGAAGCTACTCCCTGAACTCGAAAAAAGTCGAATTGTCCGGCCAACGAGAAGACGCGAGCCAGTATCAGGACATCCTCCTCGATCGTACGTTCTACCTGCACCGCCAGGACCCAAATGTGCTCTGGGTGCACATGAAGAAGCAGGCGGCCCCCGAGCAATTGTCCACCTCGTATGACGGACTGTCGAGTGTGGAGGGGACGCTGCGCCTAAAATTCATGCGGGACACCCGTTGAATCCCACGGACCGCCGGCAGCTAGGCGCAACACCCTCGGGCCGTTCATCCGGTTTCGCGTCGGCTGTTTTAGCAGTCAGCGGATGTCAAGGGGTCGCAAACGGCCCCGAACGCGAAGAGCCGTTGGATGGGTCGACCGGAACCGTGGAATGGCTTGTCGCAACGGCGCGGATCATAACCAGGGGCCACACCCCAACGAGTTCGCTCAGTCGACGCCGGAGCCCGTCCATGTTGGCACGCGTCACGTTTGCGATGGGGGCTCGGCAAGAACCGTCGCGACAAAGTAAACTGAGGCATATCGCACGCTCAATTCGTCGAGCGCCCGGCAACTCCGCCGGAGAATCTCGCCTAGACTCGGCGTCGGAAATTCCTTTCTTCGTCCCCGAGACGAAGGGAGACTCCGCGGTGCCAGCCCAGCCGCTTCGGACCCAGCGGCCGGACCGTTTCTCTCCGTTGTCCTCAACGGCGGATAGGATTGCACGAGCACGTAGATGCGGTCCAGATCGCGCTGGAGGTGACAGAGCACGGCGGTCACGACCGGCCGTACCGATTCGTGGCGCCGGACGTGCTCATTCGCGGCCCACCCCGCAAAGGCGTCCGTCACGTGCTGCTGGTCCTGATAGAGAAGACGAACACTCGAATGAAGGAGTTCTGAGCGGGGGATCATGGGACAGAACGAAGATAAGGATCGGAAGTGTACGGGTCCCTCGGGAATAACCTGCAGGGAGTCCGTTAGGCGTACTCCGCACACGCAAATTCGTACCCCTTCCCGTACACCGTGTGGAGATAGGCCGGCATCTCGGGATCGTGCTCCAGTTTCTCGCGGATCTTGGCGACGTGGCGGTCGATCGTGCGGAGACAGATGCCCGCCCGATCTCCCCACACTGCCTCCCGCAGTTCGTCACGGGGCACCACGCGCCCCCGGCATTCGACGAGATACGACAGGACCTCGAATTCGAGCGACGTAAGGGAAATGCGCCGATCCCCCCTGTAGCCCAAAAACGGCCCCAGCGCGCGTTCATCACCGGTTCCTCAGACAATCATCACCCCGATCGCCCCCCACGGTAAGAAATGTTTCTGTCGACGACTGTAGAGAGAAGCGAATCCCGCCCCCCGGGAAAATGCCGGGGGCTGGGACTCGCCGATGTGCCCTCCTCTACAGAGACACTACCGGCATGCAGACGCTCCTTCGCCTTCTTCTCCTCGTGACGATCCTCGCACTGGGTCTCCTGGTTGTTCGTCCGACGGCACAGGCCCAGTCCCGCTCCCCTACGAGCGAACCGTCCGGGGAGCGGCCGCCAGAGGTCATGGACCTGCTGCGGGAGCGTGGGCGGTACTCGACGCTGATCGACGCCCTTAAGCGTACGGGCATCGACCAGGGCCTCGCCATGAGCCCGTCGTTCACCCTCCTCGCCCCTACCGACTCTGCGTTTGCGGCGCTCGGCGTTCGGCGTGGGTATAGGCAAATGTGCCCCCGTCCGGCCCGACGGCCAGGCGCTGATCGGGGGGCCAGTCGGGAAAGGTGTACAGCGGAACCGAACGGCCCGTCCCCGGATCGTGATAGACGAGAACCGCGGTGCGAAATCGGCGATGGCGAACGAAGTACAACCCGTCGTTCTCGACGAACGTCACAATCTTCTTACGACTGTGCACGAATGAGAAGAACCTGAAAGATGATAGTGGGGTTGGACCGGCTGAACGGCACAGCGCCGATGCAGATTTTCCCGAACAGAAGACTCAACCCATGAACAGACCCCGAGCCCGCGTTCCCCAGGGGCGTCTTGTCCTCGTTCTCTCGCTGCTCTTGCTCATGGTGGGAGGATGCTCGGATCGGCAGCAAGAAGACCAACCGAACGACGCCATTCAGAACGAACTGACGGAAACCAAGCAGAATCTCCGGGCCTCGCTCCGCGACGTCGACCGAGAAATCGACTGGATCGCACAACGGATCGAAACGTCGGGCGAAAACGCACAGTCGGAGGTGGCACAGGAACTTCAGAATCTCCGCCACCAACGAGAGGCACTGGCGAAACAGGCGGAGCAACTGGAGACAACCGGATCCGTGGAGATACAGGAGACCCGAACGGCCCTTCGGTCCCGGATCCGTGAACTCAATCAGAACCTGCAGGCGGTTCGGCTCAAGACGATCGACACGAAAACGGAATTCGTGCAGGCGATCCAGTCTGACGTGGACGAGATCGACGAGCGGCTGAGTCGACTGGAGACGAACATGCGCGGAGCCAGCGATTCACTCCGATCGGAATACGAGGACCGAATGGCGTCTCTTCGGGCCGAGCGGAAGGACCTCAACCGGCGGCTGGAGACGCTTCGACTGGCTGGCAGCGAAGAATTTGAGGAGATGCGCGTGGCCATGGCCGAGGATGTGGCGGCACTCGGCGCCGACCTGGAACAGCTCTCCGACCAGCTAGAGACATCGCTCCGTCCTGAAACGGCAAGTGTAGACTCGGAAACGGACCAGCACTAACCCGTCGATGCGGTGCGGATTCGACCTCCGGAACGGAGCGGCACGGTCCTCGCTCTCGTGGGACTCGGGATTCTGGCCGATGAATTCCGAAGCGTCGCGCGTACGCTCGATGCAGTGGAGATAAGAGCACGCACGGTGGTGGAGCCGGGCGACTCTCTTTTTCCGGGTGAGCGCGCTTGTGCTCCTTGGCAGTATCTCGTTTGCGGCGGGGTACGGTACTGCTCTTCTCCTCTGGTAACTGAACCCCTCACGGCCAGCCAAGTTTAAGCCTTATCCAATTGAGGAGGTCGTCACTGCCTTTCTGCACGTCCCCCACTCCAAATGAGCGCCCCCAGTCCCGATTCCCAGATCTCGCGCGGGCGTCTTCTGCGCACGGCAGGGCGCTGGGCTGCACTCCTCGTTCTCCTGCTCGGGGCGGGTGCCTTGACGACCGATCTCCTGCTAGAGACGATCGTGGGAACCGACACGTTGGAGACATTCGTGAACGACCGGCTGTCCCGCGCCACGAACGGGCGATACCACGTGGAGGTCGGGGCGGTGGAATGGAGCGTCTGGAATCGTTCGGTTCGAGCCGAGGGGGTGGTGCTTCGATCGGACTCGACATCCCACCGCTCCCCGGATGCTTCCGACAAGCAGCGCTCCAACACTCAGTACACGGCCCGCATCGCCACGCTCCAGCTGGAGGGACTGCACCTCTGGCCCCTTCTCCGGCGACAAGCCGTCTCGGTGGAGACGATGACCCTCCAACGCCCACTTCTGCGAAAACTCCGTCACGGACACACGTCTCCGGATGAAGGGCAGGACTCGCTGGTTCAGAAGCAGCTTCCCCCAATGGCCATTCGGCACCTCGAGATTCGGCAGGGCACCCTCGTCGCTCGGGCGGCAAACGCCGACGCCGTACCGCCCATGCCGGTGGACTCTCTCTGGGGCCTTTCGCTCTCCGCCACCGGAGTGCATATCGATACCACCGGCCTCCACGAGACGGGCCGTTCTCTTTGGGGCGAGCGTGTTCGCGCCTCGGCGGATGGGTACCGACGCGTGTCGTCGAACCGGCTCTTCGCGATCCGATTGGGGAAGATGACCGCCTCCAGCGGAGATTCTTCGCTGGTGGTGGAGAACGTGCAGGCCCACCCCACCGTGCCGGACGCCGAGTACATGCAGCGACACGGCCATCGGACGAATCGGTTCAATGCGTCGGTCCGCCGGGTGTGCCTCCAGGGCATCGATCTCCGGCGCGCCCTCTCCGGGGACGCACTTCTGCTCCGCACCGCCGTGCTCGATTCGCTGCGGGTGGACGTGTATCGCGACAACCGGCTGCCCCCGCCCCATCCGGATCCGTCGCCGTCCATGCCTCATGAAATTGCGCAGTCGCAGCGTCGCCCCGTGCAGATCGATACCATTCGCGTGGCAAACGGGGCAGTGCGATATGCAAAGTGGGACTCGGCAGCCGCGACGCCCGGACACATCTCATTTGAGGACATCGACGCGACGATTCGGCACGTGACGAATCGCCCGCCCGACGCACCCTCGCCTCGTCCCGCCATCATCGATGCAACAACGAGGGTCGCCGGCGCCGGTCTGCTGACCACCACCATTCGCCTCCCGCTCCGGTCCCCCTCCCTCACATTTTCCTACGAGGGCCGGATGGGGTCGATGGACGCCCGCGCCTTCAACGACACGCTCGTTCCACTGTCGGGCGTTCGGATCACGGACGGCCAGGTCGATAACCTCCGATTTGCCGCCCAGATCGAAGACGGCGTGGCCCACGGCACTGTCCACGGCACCTACCGGTCGCTCAAGATGGAAACGGTGAACGCCAACAAGGGGCGCCGGGGGGTTGGGACGCGGCTGCGCTCGTTCGTTCTGGATAAACTGATGGTCAAGTCGCGCAATCCCCCCAACGACGCCCCGCCTCGCACCGGCACCATCGAGCACGAATACGAGGACGGAGATACGTTCTTCAAATTCTTGTGGCACAGCCTCCGGACCGGTCTCTACTCGCTGATCGGCCTCTGATTTCATATTCTGTCTCCGGCCACGGATCTCACGTTGGTCGCGGAAAGCGCTTGGCCTCTGGCAGGGTCTGACGGACAAAGCCTTCCGACCGATGAACGGGATGGCCCTCTTGAAGGAGGATGGCGGGTGGATCGAAGTGTGCAGCAAGCGCTGAAGCGCGTCGTGGACAATCCGTCGTTTCAGGAGAACGTCTTCATCGTTTCCCTGCGTACGCAGTAGGACTCGCTGGCGATGCTACACGTTGTCCGTCTCTGCTTTCACAGCCTCCCCAACCTCATCTGGAATGGTCGTTGAAATGTGCATTTCATGCAGGGGGTTATTTCAAGGATGCATATCATTCATGCTCAAAGCAACGCAGACCGGTTCATTTCTGCGGCCTACGGTCAGAACGATCGGACTCTCCTTTTGACAACTCGCGTCCCTTTTCCGCAGGCCGGTCGCTCCGTCTCCCACGCGCCCCGGCCTACAAGATCGTGGAATCGCCAGGGAGGTCCACAGCAAAACGGCCCGGCCCCGCGGAGGGGAACCGGGCCGCGTGCGGTCGAACCGATGGTGACGAGTCGATTTTGCTGCCAGCATGCGCCTCCATTACTGCACGACCGTGAGTCGTTGAGTCTTGGTGGCGCCGGCGGCGCGGAGCCGCAGGAAGTAGACGCCACTCGACAACCCAGACACGTCCATTTTCCGCTTCTGCCGCCCGTTCTGCCCCGACAGGTCCACTGACCGCACCCGCTGTCCGAGCACGTTGTAGAGCCCCAGCGTCACGTCGGTCCCGGTGTCCGCGTCCGGAATCGCGAAGCGGACGGTGGCCTGGCGGTGGGCCGGATTCGGGTAGGTGCCAAGTAACTTCGCCTCGTTGACGGTTCGACGGGACACGGTAATCGGATCGGTGTAATGCACGCTTCCGTCCACGTCCACCTGACGGAGGCGATACGACAGCGAGTCGGCCTCGAACGGCAGCTCCGAATCCGTGAACTGGTAGGACTGTGGTTGCGTGGTGGTGCCGGCCCCCTCCCGGCGGCCGATTATCGTCCAGTCGTCGCCCTCACCCGCCCTTTTCCTCTGCACGCGGAAGCCGGCGTTGTCCGTCTCCGAGGCCGTCTTCCACTCGAGACGGATCTTGTTGTCGTCGGGCGTCGCCTCGAAGCTCGCCATCTCGACGGGCAACGGCTCACTGTCGCTCCCCAGCACGAATTCGCTGAACGACCCGGTCCTAGCCACAAGCTCGTTCCGCCCGGCGGCGACGGAGGTCGTCAGCGGCGAAAACGAGCCCGTCCCCTCCGTGGGGCGCTTGTACACAGTGACCTTCGAAGGATCCCCAACGCCCCCAAGCGTGCCGACGTCGAAACGAACCTCGGTGTTAGCGCCGAAGCTCAAATTGCCAACGGTGTCGAACACGAAGCGGTAGTCGCTGACGTTCGAACGAGGAATGCCTCGCGTTCCGCTGGGGCGATTGCCGAGCTTCATGACGGAGACGGTCGCCGACCCGCTGGTGCCCGAGAATTGCACGTCGGCACCGGTTCGCCCGAAGTCGGCAGTTCCGTTCCCACCGACCCGCCGAGCGGCATAGACCTGCAGGGGCGCCCCACCGCCGAGGGAGCCGCCGTCATCCACGTAAACGGTCGCGGCCTCGGGATTGTCGAGTCGGATCTCCTGGATGGTTCCGGTCACCGTGAAGCCATCGGCGGCGAGACCGACCTTCCCCGTCGCGGTGGCTCCGTTGACCTGATCGTTCTGCTGAATAGAGACCGGCCTCCCATCGAGGGTGCCGCTCACCTGCGCAAGATCGTTAGAGGCCTTCAGGGTGTAGGTCGTTTCTCCGGGGTCGTTTTTGCTGGAAATCACGACCGTGTGGTACTCCTTCCCGTCGACGTAGACGGTCGCGGCGTCGGGCACGTCCAGTGTAATGTCTGCAATGTCATCGGCTACCTTGAATCCATCGGCTCCGCCAATGACATTGCCCGTCGCAGTGGTTCCCGTTATCTGGTCGGAGGGATCGTCCGTGACGGAAAACCCCTCGAGCGTTCCATCGACCTGTTTGAGAGCGCGGGAGGCCTCCACCGTGTACGTCGTCCTCCCCGAAATATCTTCGCTCGTAATGACGACGGTGTGCTCTTCTCCCTTCGTGCACATCGCGTTTAGGATCTTCTGCCGGCTCGACGATGGGTCGAGCATCGTCTTGTAGGCCTGGACGTCACTGCGACTCACGCCGTTCGACTGGGATTCGACCCTGCTCGAAAAGGACGACCAGTTCATGTCCCCGGAAGAGGAGAGGTGTCCGGTCGTGATGTCCTTTTGCCCTTTCCGATCGATCGTGTTCATCAGTTCCCGAAAGCCGAGCCGGCCCACGCTACAGTTCTTGAACGGGATGATGTCCGACGCGGTCGTATTCGTGCGCGAGAGGGAGTCGCCGCTGGTCTCGAAGTTAAATTCCCAGGGCCGGGGGGCCTGCATCAGCCTGAAGATGTTGTACCAGCCCCGATCCGCACGATCAACTGTGTCAAACTTGTTGATGCCGCCTCTGAAGCTCCTCAGATAAGAGGGGCTCAACGGTCGATCGGCGGTCAACGGGCCGATCTGCTCTTTCACGAACTGGGCTGCCCACTCGGCAAATCCCTCGTGGAACGCGACATAAGGCTCCTTGACGATGCCGTGCGTGGTGCCATTGGCGGCCAGGTAGCTGGCCATGCCGTCTTCGCCTCGACTGTGCTGGTAGGCCCAAAAGTGCATCAACTCATGAAGTGCGATCTCGGGCTGTTGGCCGTGATCGATCCCTCCGCTTCGTTTCACCAAATAGATCACGTCGTTCAGCGGATTTGCGTAAGATCTTATCTCCTTCGTGCTGATCCAGTCAGGCGGACTAATCGGATCGTGCGGGTACTTAACTCTTATCCGTGACTGAAACGACAGGCGCGACCCGTAGCTGTCCATATGGGCAATTGCCTTCTGGTACAGGGACCAGATTTCGGCGTGGTACCGTGGCTCCCGTGCGCCCAACTTCTGATTTCCAGAGCTCCGAAAGGTGAGGGTCTTATCCTTGTCGAGACCGCTGCCCTTATCGCTCTCGGTCCGGTAGACGGTGTACCACTTCACTTTCGTGACGCTCGACGTCGCTGTTTTGTGGCGGACTTCCAGGTCCGCATCTTTGAATTTGACCTGCACGCGTACCCGACGCTTCCCACATCCCTTCTTTTTTGTGACGCCAAACCGGCCGTTTGTATTGGTACGGACGGTGTTCCACGTACCCCAGACACCACCCCCAGCAATCAGTTTCTTTCCCTGCACACGAACCTGTACCCCCTCAAGCGACGATCGGTCTGTCCCGAGGAAGTCCTTGTAGGCCTGCGTGTGCTTCGCTTTGAGATTCCCTTTGACCGTATACGTACACTTATTGAAGAGCTGAGCCTGTGCGGCCGGCGCAAACGAGAGAAGGAGAATGAAGACCGCAGAGCAGAGAAGCGAATTCCAAGGGTCGCAGCGAAGTAGATTGGAATGGGTCGTAGGAAACATGGGTGTGGGTACCTGCTTGATTTTGTGATCCGGAAGCGAAATGAGAGATTTCCGGGAATGGGCCGATCGCCTCCGGCCTCCCCCTTCGGAACCGTGACGTGCGGTTCGCAGAGAACTGAGCCGTCGGACGATCGGGACTGCACACGGGGCGACGAGACGAAAAGACCGCCCCCTTTCTCTGATGCCCTCCCTGACTCTAAAAAACCTTTATTCGTGAAGCATCTTCATTTACATCGACGCAATTTCGGCGTTGGACCGGCCACAGAACGAATGAAGATGAAATCAAGCGGAACCTTTGAGGAAGACAGTGGACGTGCATCAATCCGACAGACGGCTCGCTTCGACCTGACGAACCGGCCCCTCACAGCGTCGACCGTTCCCCCGAAGTTGAACGGGACGGGAATGTGCGATTGCCGTGAGGGGAAGCGGTTCCACTTGTCACTGCCCGGCGCCATGCCGATGTTGTGCTCTGCTGTACAATTCCTCTGGTAGAGCACAGAATGTCTATGTCGGAGTCAACACCGTGGGTCGTGTGCAAATTTGGCGGCACGAGCGTCTCCAGTCGGGCCCGCTGGGACACCATCGCTGAGATCGTACGCTCGCATCGGAACGAGGGACGATCCCCCTTTCTCGTGTGCTCGGCCCTGCAGGGCATCTCGGATCAACTGGAGGTGCTGCTGCGCGAGGCGGCGGACGGCGATCCGCGGCCCACGCTCGACACGATTCGGGACCGGCACCGGGCGCTCGCGAAGGACCTGGACGTGGACGCTGAAGCGGTCCTGAGCGATGGATTTGATCGCCTGGAATCGCTCACGGAGGAGATCATGGAGGGAGATGCCCCCACGCCCCGCCAGCGGGCCGCCGTCATGGCCTCAGGCGAGCTGCTGTCCACCCGTCTCGGGGTGGCCTATCTGTCCGCGCAGGGCATCCCCACGGAGTGGCTGGACGCGCGCGAGTTTCTGCGGGCGAAGGACGACGCAAACGTGCCGCCCCGCCGCCAGTACCTCGCGGCCACCTGTGCCTCCCACTCCGATCCGGTGCTGCAATCGCACCTGAACGAAAACCCCGACACCCTCTACCTCACGCAGGGCTTCATCGCGAGCAACGCGCTGGGCGAAACGGTCCTCCTCGGCCGGGGCGGCTCGGACACCTCTGCGGCCCACTTTGCGGCGAAGCTCCAGGCCGAGCGGCTCGAAATCTGGACGGACGTGCCCGGCATGTTCACCGCCAACCCGAGCGAGGTGCCGTCCGCCCGCCTTCTGCGTCACCTCGGCTACGACGAGGCGCAGGAGCTGGCCACGATGGGCGCGCGGGTGCTCCATCCCCGCTGCCTCGGCCCTGTGAAGCGGCACCGCATCCCCCTCCACATCCGGAGCACGGACGACCCGGACATCGACGGGACGATCGTGGCCGGGGAGGGGCCGGACGTGGGACCGCACGTGAAGGCCATCTCGGCCAAGGACGACGTGACGGCCGTGAGCATGGACACGCTCGGCATGTGGCAGGAGGTGGGGTTCCTGGCCGACGTCTTCCAGATCTTTAAGCACCACGGCCTGTCGGTGGACCTCGTGGCGACCTCGGAGGCCAACGTCACCGTCACGCTCGACCCGCAGGCCAATGCCCTGGACGCCGACGTGCTGGACCGCCTGCTGCACGACCTCAACCAGTACTGCGACGCGGAGCTCATCCGGTCGTGCGCGGTGGTGAGCCTCGTGGGGCGCCACATTCGCTCCCTGCTGAGTGACCTTGGGCCGGCGTTCGAGGTGTTCGACGAAAAGAAGGTGCACCTCGTCACGCAGGCCGCGAGCGACCTCAACATGAGCTTCGTGGTAGATGAGGACCAGGCCCCCCGCCTCGTGCGCGAGCTGCACGCCCAATTCTTCGGGTCGAAGGCGTCAGACGCGATCTTCGGGCCGCGCTGGCAGGAGCTGGTGGACGACATTGACACGGACGGCCGCACACCGGACGTCTGGTGGCGCGACCGCCGCGAGGACCTGCTGACGCTGGCCGACGAGCAGTCGCCCCGCTACGTCTACGACGAGGCGACGATTCGGACCAAGAGCGATGACGTACAGTCGCTGGACGCGATCGATCAGGCGTTTTACGCTATCAAGGCGAACCCGCACCCCGACGTGCTCCGGCTTTTGGCCGAGCACGGCGTGGGCTTTGAGTGCGTCTCGCCCGGCGAACTGGACCGCGTCTTTGAGGCCGTGCCCGACATTGCCCCCGAGCGCGTCCTCTTCCAGCCCAACTTTGCGGCGCCCGAGGAGTACGCCGACGCCTTCGAGCGCGGCGTGCACGTGACGCTCGACAACGTGCAGCCCCTCGTGAAGCGCCCGGCCATCTTTGCCGACGAAGAGATTTTCGTGCGCGTGGATCCGGGCGAGGGGCACGGCCACCATCGCCACGTCCGCACGGCGGGCGCGCAATCCAAGTTCGGCGTGGTGCCCGACGAGCTGGAGCGTCTCCGCGCCGCCGCCGACCGGGCCGGCACAACCATAACGGGCCTGCACGTGCACGTTGGCAGCGGCATTACGAACGAGAACACGTGGGCCGAGCTGGTGGACTTCCTGGCGTCGCTGGGCACCGACTTTCCGGAGGTACACACGCTCAACGTGGGCGGGGGGCTCGGCGTGCCGGACCGACCCGGTGCCACACCGGTCGACCTCGGCTCTCTAAATGACGTGCTCCGCGAGGCCGCCGGGCGCCATCCGCAGTACGACCTCTGGATGGAGCCGGGACGCTACCTCGTGGCCGAAGCGGGCGTCCTGCTCGCGCAGGTCACGCAAACCAAGGCGAAAGGCCCGGTGCACTATATCGGCCTCGACACCGGCATGAACAGCCTGATCCGTCCGGCCCTCTACGGCGCGTACCACGAAATTGCCAACCTCTCGCGCCTGGGCGACCCGTTTGCCGTTACTGCCGACGTGGTGGGCCCCATCTGTGAGACCGGCGACGTGCTGGGCCACAACCGCCAGCTCCCCGACACCGACCCCGGCGACGTTCTGCTCGTGGCCACGACGGGGGCCTATGGGGCCAGCATGTCCAATCACTACAACCTGCGCCGCCCCGCCGAGGAGGTGCTGCTACCGGCCCGCTGATCGTCGGGGTCTCAATGATTGAGTGTGTCGCTCGGCCTGGGAAACCGGCCCTTCACCACTTCAATGGCACCGGTCGGATGGGGGATATAATACCAACTCCGCAAGCTCCGTTGGGTATGTGAGTATGGGAGTGTGTGGGTATGTACGTGTGCCCCATACGCTTGTATCTGTACCGTCACATCTACAATCCTGAACTTTGCAGGCGGACTCGGTATAATCAAAAAAACCCTACCGATCCGTGGGAGGGGCCACGGCCTCCCACGAACGGTAGGGTGCAGGAACGAAGTCTTCGGAACGGCCTCTATCCGTCGTCCCCGTCGTCGTCATCTCCATCATCGTCGTCATCATCGTCTTCATCGCCTTCGACCTCAATTTCGGTCACACCGTCCTCGAATTCGGCTTCGAACTCTACCAGTTCTTCGGTCGACGCATAATCAGATTGCGATAGGTCGCGGACCGTCCCATCCGCGTTGCGAAACCATCGGGTCGGGTCCAGCCGGACGGTGAGGCTGCGGGAGAGGCCGTCGCCCGTGACCTCAAGCGGCGTGCTCATCTCACGGTCGACCTTGATTTCTGCTTCGAAGAAGGTCGTGAAGTCGGACGTCGTGCCGTCACTGTTCGTGAATGTGCCGACGGCCACCATGCTCGCCCCTTCCGGCCAGTTGGGAAACTCCTCCCGTATCGATTCGCGAAGCTCTTGAAGGGACTGCTCGTCATCGTCATCTTCTTCTACATCGACATCTTCAACTTCAAACCCAAACTCGTTGTAGCGGCCTGGTGGAATCTGATTGGCAGCCAGCGGCGCCACGTCGTTCGTGTCGAGCGGAAGGGGTAGCAGGGACGGTCCCGCCTCGAATTCCGCGCTGTCGCTGTCGCCTTCGAGCTCTACCTCAGAGACGATGAGGTGAATGTCTATGACCGAAAGAGTCCCATTCGCCCCCGTAATGTCCAGACCGTCGTGGCTCGATTTGGGTGCTGCCCCCGCCGCAGCCGTCCCCGACGTCGAGTAGCTTGTCCCAAACCCAACCTCTACCGTGCTCCCCTCCGTAGAAGGCCCTGCCGAATCGCAGGCCCCGAGAACGAGGACCGACGCGACGAGAACGGCAACGAAGGAGACGAGGGGATTCGGGAAGATAGACTCTCGATTGGAATGCATGGTCGTCGGTAGATTGTGAGGGGAAACGCTTCGATTCTCCAAAGAGGACGACGGTTCACGGTGAACGTTACCGTCGTTCATGTAGTCTTCTCAGTCATTTCCCGAAAACACGTCGCCCGTGCAAAATGGAGTACGACAACTGCCTCCCATTCCGGCTATCGCTCTCTTGTAGATGTCGTTACGAAGGCGCCGAGGGTCTGGCGCGGACTCACAACTGGTATTGTGCATTCTTCGACCGACGGAGCGAGGGGGCACGCGCCTCGACCTCGTTCCCACATGCTTCGCAGATTAAAACGGCGGCAGATCCTCCCTCCTCACTCGACCCCGTCGTCCCATCAAAAAACCACCGGTGGATCGTAAGGCGATGTTGACACGCACAGTAGCGGTAGCGATCTCCAGTTTCTTTCATCGGTGGGAAAACCTGTCGGCCTGTGAACGATCGACTACGTCGGACGCCTCAAAACCTGTCTGAGGGGTTGTGAATCATTAGGCAGGTTCTCAGTCTTGAGAAGACGACCGAATCCCCAAAGCGTTACAACGACACGACAGGACGTTGAGAATGCGACCGTTCGCCCCCTTCTTTTCGCAGAGCGGGTAGTGACTGCAAGGCGAGTTGGGATTTTGGAGTGCGGATGTTCTGCCCCCCTTTGGCCCGCCTCCGCCCCAACCCCATCGAATCGTGAGGATGCGGGCCGGCTCACCCTCTCGACGTCCCTTCGCTCCACTCGAAATGACAGAGTGCACCGAGAAAACTCATTTGCCCGCACGTAGGATCAGATCGCGAGCCGTGTTCGTCCGATCATGCCCGTACTCCTGCGCAGTTCGCCCTCCCCCGTGCCCCAAACTATCGACTCCATTCTCAACTCGGTCGACGGCGAGTGTGCAGTGGCCGCCCGCTCGCTGAGCCCTCCCGAACGGACCGTGCTCATTAACGAGCACACCCCATTCCATGCGGCCAGCACGATGAAGGTGCCGGTCATGATGGAGTGCTACCGGCAGGCACACGAGGGCCGGCTCGATCTGAATGACTCTCTCCGCGTCGACAACTCATTTCAGAGCATTGTAGACGGCAGTCGATACGCGCTCGACCCTGCCGACGACAGTCACGAGGCGCTGTACCACCACCTCGAAGCGCCACGCCCCATCCGGGAGTTGATGCGGGTGATGATCACGGACAGCAGCAACCTCGCCACGAATCTTCTCGTTGAGACGGTCGGACCGGAGAACGTGACCCGGACCATGCAGAAACTGGGGGCCGACGGCATCCAGGTACGTCGGGGCGTTGAGGATTTGAAGGCCTTCCAGCAGGACCTCAACAACACCGTGACCGCCCACGGTCTGCTCGTCCTGTTTGAGCACATTGCCCGCGGCACTGCCGTGAGCGAAGACGCCTGTGCCGAAATGATCGAGATTCTGAACGCCCAGAAGCACACCGATATGATTCCCGCTCGGCTCCCGGACGCCGTGGAGGTTGCGCATAAGACGGGCTGGATTACGGGCGTCCGCCACGACGCCGGAATCATCTTCGTGCCCGACGGTCCTACGTACGTCCTTGTGCTGCTGTCGCGCGATCTGTCGGATGTGCCCGCCGGTGTCGACGCCCTTGCCCGCCTCTCGCGGGTCGTGTACGACGGGCTAGAGGGGTCCTAATACCGAATCCGGATGAAGGATTCAGGTATGTAGGTGTGAAAGTATATACGTGCACACCACGTGCTTACCTACAAACGTACACACCTTCACACACCAGCGGAGCTTGCGGAGTTGGTATTTGGTATAAAGCCACATTCGAACCGTGCGCCGTTCCTGAACGGACAAAGCATCCGTACACGGTATTGTCGTTCCGTTCATCTTTGAAACAGATCCGTCCTGTTTTGCCCCGCTCGGGAACCGGAGTCTCTTATCCTTTTTTCAAGGAGCGCTCTGGCCTCGCGTATTGACTTTGGCCGGAGCGTCACGTACCGTACGTGACACGGTTATGACATACTGTAGCTGTTAGACCTACATTCATCCAGAAGGGTGGAGGGAGCAGGCCCTACGAAGCCCTGGCAACCGCCCCGACAGTGCCGAACGAGTTCGGCAGTCGGGGAAAAGGTGCCCCGTCCTGCCTCGCACGATGCGAGGGAAGATGAGTGGGATCCACGACCGTCTTTCGGTTGTCGCTCCCCATCCGCTTCCCCTCGCGGCTGGGGTTTTTTATTGCCCCGGCCGCAGGTATTGCGCTCGACCCTTCTGGATGGCCCTTCTTTCCCCCTCACCATCCCGAGCGTAACATGAGCAGCGAAAACGGACAACCGAACGAGAATTCGCAGTCTCCCCGCTACGAAACCCTTCAGCTCCACGCGGGCCAGGAGCCGGACCCGGCCACCAACGCCCGGGCCGTGCCCATCTACGCCACTACCTCCTACACCTTCGACGATGCGGAGCACGGGGCCGACCTCTTTGCGCTCAAAGAGTTCGGCAACATCTACACCCGCATCATGAACCCGACGAACGACGTGTTTGAGAAGCGGGTGGCCGCGCTCGAAGGCGGCGTGGCAGCGGTGGCCACGGCCAGCGGACAGTCGGCCCAGTTCCTCGCCCTCAACACGCTCTGTGAGCACGGCGACAACATCGTCTCCACGAGCTACCTCTACGGCGGGACCTACAACCAGTTTAAGAACTCCTTCCCCCGCCGCGGGCTCGACGTCCACATTGCCGACGGCGACGACCCCGACTCGATCGAGAGCCTAATCGACGAAAACACGAAGGCGGTGTACCTGGAGACGATCGGCAACCCGCGCTTCAATATTCCCGACTTCGAGCGGATCGCCGACATTGCGCACGACAATGGCGTGCCCCTCGTGGTGGACAACACCTTCGGCGCGGCCGGCTTTCTCTGCAAGCCCATTGAGTACGGCGCCGACATCGTGACGGCCAGCGCGACGAAGTGGATCGGCGGGCACGGCACCACCATCGGCGGGGTCATCGTCGACGCCGGGACGTTCCCCTGGGACAACGGCCGTTTCCCCGAGTTCACGGAGCCGAACCCGAACTACCACGGCCTCAAATTCTGGGAGACGTTCGGCCCATACGGGGTGCTCGACACCAACGTCGCGTTCGCCATGCGCGCCCGGGTGGAAGGCCTCCGCGACTTCGGCCCGGCCCAGAACCCGTTCGGCTCGTTCCTGCTGCTGCAGGGCCTCGAAACGCTTTCCCTGCGCGTGCAGCGGAGCTGCGACAATGCCCTCGAACTGGCGAAGTGGCTTCAGAAGCGGGACGAAGTCTCGTGGGTCAGCTACC
>JAHENZ010000067.1 GCA_018609755.1 Salinivenus sp.
CGGCTGTCCGACGACGATCTCCGGACCCTGAAGGCGTGGCGTACCGATCCCGCTGCCTGGTCGGACGAGCACGGCGGCGCGCAGCCGGACTGAACTGCGTGTGTTGCCCACCGATTCGACTTTGGGGAGACAGGTAGCGCCGTTTCAATCGTGATTATTTGTGCATGCTTGAATGGCGCCGAATCCGATTCAAGAAGAATGATAGCGGTAGAATCAACCCCCAACGACGGTGTAGGGACGACCCGCCGGTCGTCCTACGATAACGTTGGAAGAAATAACTCAAAGAATAAGGTTTGACGAACCAGTGGGTACATCGAGAGAAAGTGAGCGTCTGTCCGCCGTCGTGCCAATGAAAGCTGTTGGCATTTTCGACAAGAGTGTTCTTCTTTTGCAGTCCCAAGTTTGCTGTTCCTAGCATGAAAGCGCACCTCCTCACCATCGGCGATGAGTTACTCATCGGGCAGACGACGAACACCAACGCCGCGTGGCTGGGAGAACGCCTCAGTCGGCTCGGCCTAGAAGTGGAGCGAACCGTCACGGTGGGGGACGACCCAGATCGGATGCGCGACGAGTTGGACCGTTCGCCGCAGCGGGCGGAGCTGGTGGTCCTCACGGGCGGTCTCGGACCCACCCACGACGACGTGACCCGCGAGGTGGTGGCCGACTACTTCGACGCCCCCCTCCAGACCGACGATGCAATTCTCGACCGCATCCGGCACTACTACGAGCGGCGCGGGCGACAGATGCCCCCCTCCGGCCCCAAGCTCGCGCAGGTGCCGCAGGGATTCGAGACGTTGGAGAATCCGGTGGGGGCCGCCGTGGGGCTCTGGCACGAGTCCACAGTGGGGGAGAGGACGCGTCTCGTCGCCATTCTGCCCGGCATTCCGGAAGAGATGGAGGGCATTTTTGAATCGTCCGTACGGCCGCGCCTGGAGGCCCGCGACGACGTTCGGGGGATGCAGCATCGTACGCTCATAACGTCCGGCATCGGCGAGTCGTCGCTGCAGGAGCGCCTGCGCCCGGTCGCCGAAGAGCTCGGGGAGAAGGTCCGACTGGCCTACCTTCCGTCCACGAATGGGGTGCGCCTCCGTCTCACGGCCCTGGACGGCGACTCCGCGGCGGCCCGCGACCAGCTCGACCGGCTCGAAACAAAAATCCGCGAGCGGGCGGGCGAGCACGTCATCGGCACCGGCGACGTGACGCTGGAGGAGGTGCTTGGAAATCAGCTCCGGGCGGCCGAGACGACCATCGGCTCCGCGGAGAGTGCGACGGGCGGCCTCATCGGGCATCGGCTCACGGGGATCAGCGGGTCGTCGGACTACTACGCGGGCAGTGTCGTGGCCTATGCCAATCGGGTGAAGCAGGACGTGCTGGGAGTAGGGACGGAGACGCTCGACGAGTTCGGGGCGGTGAGCGAGCCGGTGGCCGTCCAGATGGCCGAGGGCGTGCGGCAGGTGCTCGGCGTGGACGTGGGCGTGGCGACCACCGGCATTGCCGGACCCACGGGCGGTACGGAGGAAAATCCGGTGGGCACGGTCTGGCTCGGCTACGCCGACGCGCACCGGACGCGGGCCGTCAAGCGGCACTTCGTGGAGGATCGGACCCTCAACAAGCAACTCTTTGCCACGGCGGCCCTCGACCTGGCGCGGCGAGAGATTGGACGAAAGAGTGAGGAGGAAGACGAGGACTGGATGCCGCGCTGACGTTTTGGGCTACTGTACGCGAATCTTCGTCATCGCAAACACACCCACGCTATGCGTGCTGTTGTCGTAACCGAGGACGGCGATCCCGAGCACATGACCATCGGCGAGGTCCCCACGCCCGAGCCGGGACCCGAGGAGGTACTCGTGAAGGTACACGCTACGGCTCTCAACCGCGCCGACACGTTTCAGCGCCGGGGCCACTATCCGCCGCCGGACGGGGCGTCCGAGATTCTGGGCCTCGAAATGGCCGGCACGGTGGCGGAGACGGGGGACCGGGTGGTGGACTGGCACGAGAACGACCGTGTCTTTGCGTTGCTGGACGGGGGCGGTTACGCCGAGTACACTGTCGTCCACAAGGACCGTCTCATGGCCATGCCGCCGGGCTTGTCGATGCAGGAGGCCGCTGCGATTCCGGAGGTCTTTCTTACGGCGTACCAGGCGCTGCACTGGCTCGGTGGGCTCCAGCCCGACCACAACGTGCTCATCCACGCCGGGGCCAGCGGGGTGGGCACCGCGGCGATCCAGCTCGCCCGACGGGCTGACGCGCATCCGTACGTCACGGCCTCGGCACCGAAGCACGACGTGTGCCGCGATCTGGGGGCGGAGGCGACGATCGACTACAAATCAGAAGACTTTGCGGACCGGATTGCCGAGATCACCGAGGATGGAGTGGACATCATCCTCGATTTCATCGGGGCGCCGTACTTTCACCAGAATGTCTCGTCCCTCGCGCTGGATGGGCGCATCGTTCAGCTCGCCACGCTGGGCGGGAGCACGGTCGAGCAAGTGAGCCTCCGCGACCTCATGGCCAAACGGGCGCAGCTCCTGGCCACCACGCTCCGGTCCCGCAGCCTCGCCTACAAGGTGCAGCTCACGCAGGAGTTTGCGAGCGACGTCCTCCCGCACTTCATCGACGGGGACCTCCAGCCGGTCATCGACTCGGTCTACGACTGGACGGCGGTGGCCGATGCACACCGGCGCATGGAAAACAACGAGAACGCCGGGAAGATCGTGATGACGGTGGTTTCGTAGGGACCCTCAGACCTCGGCCGTGGGAAGCTCCTCCCAGCGCGTCGTGTAGCGGGGCGATCGCTTCTGTCGCTTCATTTCCCATTTCTGGGGTTCGGCCACACCCGTCGCGGCCAAGTGAACGGCGTTCCTGCCGTACTCGGCATTGAGGCGGTCCACCGCGTCCATCAGGTCCTCGTCCTCCTCCCGCGAGCGTCCGAACAGACTCGTCTGGTGGGGACGAGAGGGGTGAATGTCGTAAAGCTGTACGCCTGCCTTCTTGTACCCGTACCCCGACCGATAGATCGGCTCCAGGAGGCGCCGGGTCGCTCGCACGAACGACGCCCCCCGGGCGGTGTGGGCGCCGAGTCGGGCGGCCACCTGGTTCGCGTAGTGCGGCGGCGGGCCGAAGCGCTTGGTCGTGATAAACACCTCGATGCCCCGCGCCACGAGCGTCTCCTCGCGCAGCTTTTCGGCGGCCCGCTCCGCGTGCTTGGCGAGGGCTTCCCGGAGGCCGCTCTTGCTGTCGACCCGTTGACCGAAGGAGCGGGACCGCACGAGGGTCTTGCGGTCGGGCCGGACGAGTTCGAGCTCCAGACAGGATCGTCCCCGTAGCTCCCAGGCAATCCGGAGGCCTACCACAGACATCTTCCGCCGAATCCACGGGTCGGGGAGTGAGCGAAACCCGGCGGCCGTAGAAACGCCGTGTTCGTTCAGCGTGTCGCTGTACGCGCTCCCAATCCCCCACACGTCCTCCACCGGTACACACTGGAGAAACTCCTCCCGCGTCGGCTCCTCCGGACACACGTACACGCCCTGTCCCATGTCGGCCTTCTTCCGCGCCTTGGCGTTCTCGTCCGACACCTTAGCCAGCGTCTTCGTGGGGCCGATGCCCACCCGGATGGGGAGGCCCACCCACCGC
>JAHENZ010000068.1 GCA_018609755.1 Salinivenus sp.
AAAGATGTGAAGGGTCTGATAATCTGATACTGCAGGAGGGGACGGCCTCGCTGTGTAAGGTCCAATCGGGCAGGCCGAGAGGCGAGCCCGCGTTCCCATCGGGCTGGCGGTGCATAAAATGGGCGGAGGGAAACGACCGGAAAGTTCTGCTCCCGCACTTGGAGACATCTGCACAATAAGGAAAACGCCCGATCCCCCACCAAAGGGACCGGGCGTGGCAGAAGTGCAGCGCCAGAGAGAAATGAAACGCCTCCCACTTTCTGAAAAAATGAGGATTCGAGGCGAAAGGCTCGCCTCCGAAAATTGTCCTTAGAAAGCCCCCAACTGAGAGGCCTTCAACTGATGTCTAGGTCGGGCCGACCGAAGGAAAAAATCTCGATCCAGGAACCTCCTCCCAGCGGTTCCTGCTGGTGAGAAGAGGTCCAAATCTCTGAGTTCCACGTCACGTTTCTGACGGTAGATCACTCTCTCGGTAGTAGTAGGCCCGAATCTCCCCGATCGCGCGGCCGAGGGTCTCCTCATCGAAATGCCCGGCGCTGTGGCGATGGTACTTGACGATTCCTTGGGCCAGGGCGTCGAGAACTTCATCGAGGCATTCGGCCCGGACGTCATTTCCGGCCGCCTCTGCCTCGGCCAACGCCTCGGTAAGGTCCACCATGAGGTCGTCGATGAAGTCCGGAGGCGCCTCCAGCAGTTCGCCCCAGCGGAAGGCGAGAGCGTGGGCTACGGGCTTTGCGGTGCTGGATGTTTTCTTAAAGACATCAGGAGCATCAGACATAAGAGGATCGGAGTTTGGTGCGAAATCCGATGGGAAGCGCTGTGCGGAACGTCATGGATGAGCCGCCTTCAGAAGACGGCGGAATCGGCGGGCTGCTTATCGCTCGAGAACAGTACCACTGGCCCCGACGGCGACATCTGTCGCGCCGCGCACGACAGCCCTGAGGTTCTCGCCGGTCGGCGTAGCCTGCCGCGTCCACGTGCCGCCGGAAAGGGCATATACCTTGCCCCCGCTGCCCACCGTGAGCCCCGCGCTGTCGTCGGTGGCTACGTCAATGTCGCGGAGGCTCGCGTCGCCTGTGTCCTCAGAAATCCACTCCGAGCCGTTCCAGTGGAAAACCGTCCCGCCGCCTCCAGAAACCCACACGTCCGCGGGTCCGTCGGCGTCGACGCCGTAGAAGTTCACGTTGGCATCGGCGATGCCAATCTTTGACCACGTCTCTCCGTCGTCGGTCTCAAACGTGGTTTTGTTGCCGTCGACGATGTGCCCGTCGCGCCCGTCGAAGAAGTCCACGGCGTTGACGTTTGAGCCGCTTCCCGGCGTCACGTACTCCCAGGTGCCTTCCGTCCCATTCTCGAAGCTGTAGTACATCTTCCCGGAGTCGCCGGCAATGTAGACGTTGGCCTCTCCCCCGTCCCCAGTCGCCGACACGTCGTTGAAGTTGTTCGTCACGTCCATCGGGGCCGACCGGTCGTTGAGGGTCCCGGTCTCGACGTTGTATTCTCCGATGGCTCCGGACGCGCCGACGAGCCAGATGCGCGTCCCGTCGTCGGTCACGTCTGCGCCGTAAAGGTCATTGCCGTTGCCGGTGGGTCCTCCGTCGAAGACTTTCGTCCAACCCTCGGAGGTCCGCTTTAGAAGAAGCCCACCTCCGCCCACAGCATAGGTCTCAGACCCGGCCTGCACGACGTCATGAAGTGTCTTTTCGGTCGGCGTCTCGACAGCCTCCCACTCCGAGGAGCTCACTGTTGAGGTCGAGGCCTTCCCACTCGTGGGCGCGTCTCCTCGTTGGGCTTGCATGGCCCCCTGGGTATCACAGCCCCCGAGGAGAAGAAGGAAGAGGGGCAGGAGAACGGCTGCTCCCCATTCGGATGCGTGAAAAGAACCGTCGAGAAGAGAACTACGGCGTTGCATAAGCTGGAAAGAGCTCATTTTGATCGGGTCCGCGAATCTGAATGAGTTTGCGAGCAGCGCAGGATCTCCGCGATCACTCGGGGGACTCTATGCGGGGCACTTTCCAGTGTCCTTAGGAAGGAGTGAGGTTTGGCAATGAGGAGGTGATCATTCTCTTAGAGTATTGAGGATGCGCGAAGGAGCAGTAAACCCTCCGGATTTATCCGGGGGATACACGGACTCCTTCGCAGTGAGGATGCGAGTTCAAAACGAGTATTCTCTCCAGAACACCACTGGTAAGGCTCTGTTGATTGAGTGATGCCAATCAACAAAGAACCATATCGAAGAGGTCGTCACGCCGTCCACGCGGTAAAGTATCATTTCGTGTGGTGCCCAAAACGCCGGGCGAGTGTGCTCAAAGGAATGGTCGCAAACCGTCTGCAAGAGGTACTTCAAGAAGTGGCTGAAGAGCACGGCTGGCAGATAAACTCCCTGGCGATTCGTCCCGACCACGCCTGTCTCTTCGTTCAGGCAGATACTCGCCACGCCCCGTATCAAGTGATTCACAGGTTCAAGGGAACGAGCGCTCACATATTGAGAGACGAGTTCGATCACCTGCATCGTCTGCCATCTCTCTGGACGCGGAGCTATTTCGTCTCTACGACGGGGAAGGTGAGCGAGTCGGTCGTAGAGCAATACATTGAAGATCAGTCGTAGCGAATGTACCTGACTCGCAAATTTCATATCGACGGCACAGAGCAGCTCCGGCGGCTGTCCCGTTCCTCTGCGGATCTGTGGAACAGTATCTGCAAGTGGTACTGGCGCACCGTAGACCGACAGGACCACTGGCTCAGCAAAACGGCGATGCGCCAGTGGCACTGCAAAGGCCATAGGGAGCTTCCGTCCCAAACGGCCCAGGAAGTCGCAGAGCAGTTCTACGAAGCGGTCGGGTCCTGGCACGACAACGACCGGGAAGGCAATCCTCCCTGTCGCTGCGATAAGGAGTACAACGTTCTGCGTTGGACATACCAAGGCGTCACGCTTCGAGATGATGGTGTTCTTCGTCTGTCTACGAAGCGTGGTGAAGACTCCATACTGATCGACTGGCCCGTCAATGAAGAGCCAAGAACCGTCGAGATTGGGAAGTCCCGACAGCAGTCGGGATTCGTCGCCCGGGCTCAGTACGACACAGAACCCGTCGACCGAACCACTGGAGACAAGGTTGCCGGAATCGATCTCGGCGAGAAACATCTTGCCGCAGTGTTTACTGGCGACGACGCCTTCACGGTCAACGGCGGTGAGCTTCGCGCTCTGCGTCACTACCAGAATAGGCTGAAAGCAAAGCTCAATGCGAAGATAGACCGCAAAGAGCGTGGCTCGAACCGCTGGAAAAAGCTGGTCGAATCGAAGAACGAGCAGCTTCAGCACATCGACAACAAGATCACGGACCTCCTTCACAAACTGAGCCGGAAGGTCGTGGAGATGCTCCTTGAGCGACGTGTCTCTGCGATCGCTATCGGCGATGTTCGCGGCATCCGTGATCGAATCGGCTACGGCAGCCACATGAACCAACGGCTGCACCAGTGGGCCTATGGCGAGTTTGCTCAGATGATCGAGTACAAAGCCAAGCTTGCTGGAATCACTGTTGAGAGAGTTAATGAGGCCTACACGTCTCAAGAATGCCCACAGTGCGACCACAGGCAGAAGCCGAGTGGCCGCGAGTATGTCTGTTCTGAGTGTAGCTTTCATGGGCATCGTGACGTTGTGGGTGCCGCGAATATCAGGCGACAATATGTCGCCAAAAGGAAGTATGTCGGGCAAGAACCGACAGGTTCTCAA
>JAHENZ010000069.1 GCA_018609755.1 Salinivenus sp.
ACCACTACGGTTGACCACTCAATGAAACCGCCAGGTGCGTAGCACGCATGCCCGGTGGTGTGAGAGGGACGTGGGGCTGGCTCGCCCGGCCCCACTCCCTACTCGATTGAAGGAGGGGCCGGGACTCAAATACAAAACGCCCCACACCGCCGCGGTGTGCATGGCCGTGGACGGGTGTGGGGCGGGTTCGTGTACTCAAGGGAAGCGGTGCGCTCTAGCTGCCGATGATAAGAAGCACCCCCGCGACGAGAGCGAGAATCGGAAGCACGAGGTGGTCGTACGCGAACGAGAGGTTGACGAAACGGAAGAGAGCCCAGAGGAGCAGCCACACGCCGAGGATGCGAAGGCCGAGATTGCGGGTTGAGGAATCTGCCACGAGTGGAAAGTGGGGTTGTGGGGAAAACGGTGAGTGCGCCTGCTAAGATAGGGAACCGGGTCCGACCATCTCAAGGGAGGAATTGGGACTGGGGACGCGGGCACTGGATTGAAAGAAGCAGGACCATTTTCCGGCCCTCCCCTTTTCATGTGTTCACAGAGTCTTCGTGACACCGAATAGTCATTCCGCCCGCCCCGCGTGCTGGATGAATCCCAGTGATGGAGCGACGTTGGGGCCGAGGGCGGCTGCCGGTACGGAGCCGTTCTCGTTCGATACGGCTGTTGCGTTTTCCTCATGCCGACCGACGAGCAGTTTGCGACGTGGTGCCGCCGCATCTGAGGCCTTTCGGGCCGCGTTCGACGCCCTCACGACCCGCTGTCCCGCTACGCCCTCCAGATTATGGGGCGCACGGCCGCCGCGCAGGACATTGTGCAGTACGCCTTCACGACACTCTGGGATATGCGGGAGGATCTGAATCCGGACGAGTCGTTGGAGGCGCTGCTGTTTCGCCTCGTGCGGACCCGGCCTACAATGCGGAGCGTGACCGTCGAACGCGGGCCGAAAAGCACGACGAGATTCAACGCGACACGGAGCCGGTCCAGCCCGAGGCAGGAGCACAGATGGACGCCGATCGCCTGGCGGCCGATCTACGGGCTTGGATCGATGATCTGCCGGACCGGCAGCGGGAGGTGCTCACCCTCAGCCGGTTCGAGAGCCTGAGCCACGACGCCATCGCCGAGGTCATGGACATCTCGCCGCGAACCGTGAACAATCACATTGTGGAGGCCCTCAAAAAGCTCCGTCGTTGGGGTCGCTCCCATCACGCAGACCACCTATCGCAATGAGCCGCGACGAATTGAACATTCCGCCCGAGCTTCGGGACGCCCTGGAGGAACACCGTTCCGACGGACTGCCGGCATCGGATCTGGAGAAGGTGTGGGCGCTTCTGGGGGAAACCGGGCCTTCGGACGAGGCACTGCCGGAAGCGGAGGACACGTGGGCGGGCGTGCGTGAGCATATTGAGGAAGACGGCGGACAGAATGAGCGTCGGGCGGAGGACCGAGGATCAGCCGACCAAAGGTCGGCATCTTCGTGGGGGCAGCGACGCCGATGGCAGTGGGGCTCTGCTATGGCCATGGTGCTGGTGTGTGCGGTCGCGGTGTGGTGGTGGATGCGGCCCATCGCGGTGCAGACGGCCCCCGGTGCTACAGTCACCCACACGCTTCCGGATGGTACCACCGTTGAGCTCAATGCCGATTCGCGTCTTGCCTACGACCGGACGTTTTCGACCGTCTCCCTGCTGGAGAACGACCGACGACTCGTTCGGCTCCGCGGCGAGGCCTTCTTCGAGGTCGAGGACGGTGCCCGTCCGTTTGTGGTGCAGACCGCTACGGCTACGATCGAGGTAGTGGGCACGTCGTTCTCGGTGAACAGCCGCTCCGACGGCGATGGGAGCACGCTCGTCGCTCTTGCGGAGGGACGGCTGCGTGTGGTGGGACGTAGTTCTGAAGCGAAACAGGCCACCCTGAGGCCCGGACAGGCCGTCACCATCGGCCGAACGGGTCCGCTCACGGCGGTGCGTGACACCAGCATCGACCGGGTGACGGTGTGGCGGCGCGGCGGCTTTGCCGTGACAGGGGTGCCCCTGCCGGAGCTTGCGGAAGCGCTCGAACGCCGCTTCGGGCAGCAGATTCAGCTGGATGCCTCCATTCCGGACCCGATGCAGTCGGCGCCGCTCACGCTCTACTATGCCCAGGAAGCCGATCTCGAACAGATTCTCCACGACGTGTGCATGGCCCGCAACCTCTCGTACCGGGCCACGGCCAACGGCTACGTGATCTCGCGCTCGGGCGACACCCTCTCCTCAGCCTCGGGTTCCTGATTGTAAAGATCTGTCGCTCTGCCCCTTCCGGGGTCCCTGTTTAGGCGGACGCTTGTTGCTCGGCGGCTTCGACGATGGCGTTAGCGACCCGGTCGGCCGCCGGCTTGTCCCGGAGCGCTTCTCCCACTTTAATCTGCCGGTCCCAGTTCGCCGTCTTCTTCAGCATTTCCTGAGCGCCTTTGGCGTCGGCGCTCTCGAACACCTTCTCGGCTGCTTCATGGCCGGTCGGAGAAGCATCCGAATCCGACGGCGCTTCGGTTTCCAGCACGAACACATAGTTGCTAGCGTCTCCCGTGTGCCCCATGCTCTTGACCGTGGCCTCCTCAAGCTGCGCACACGGGAACGTTTGCGTTTGCCAGAAGCCGAACGGGCCGGAGTGCACCGTGACCTGTCCATTCTCGACGATCACTTCCCCGCTGTAGGTGAGTCGACGCAGTCCAACGTACAGCAGAGGGACACCCAGGAGCAGGGCGACAATGCTCATCAATTGAAACTTGGCCGTTCCTCCTGCCAGCATCGCTGCCCCCATTCCCCCGAACACGAATCCGATGAAGAGGGGAAATCCCACAATCGAAAAGTCGCCTCCCGCGCCGATGCGGACGTGAAGCCCCTCCGACGGCCTCCCTTCTACGTCGATTGCACCGGTGTCGGACGTTGACGAACGGGAGGACGTAGAAGAAGATGCTTCGGACCGTGCCTTCTCGACGGCCGATTCGCGCTGTCGGTGGTACGCGGCGTCGCTCACCGAACGATCGGCCTCGTCCGGCTGCCGGGCAGACGGAACCGCGTCGGGCTCGAACACAGGAATTTCGAAGGTGGCCTCGTAATCGACGCTCGGCAGGTCCGCCGCCACGCGCAGCTCCCACAGAATTCGGTCCTGTTTCTTTTCCGGGGTGGAGGGAGGCGGATCCTCGGGCAGGTCAAATTCGATGGGGACTTCGAGGACCATGTTCTTCCGTAGTCGAGGAGTCCCTGCGACCCGCGCTTCGTCGGCCCATTTTGTGACGGTTCGACTTCGTCGTCGTCGGCGGGCGGGGTCACCCGCAATCATGGTTTGATACCTGCGTTTGCAGGTCAACTTAACGGTAACCTCGTGCTCCGACATTGTCTCGCGTTCGATGGGGGCGTACACTCGGCCGCGGAGGGGGGTGCCAAGACATCCGGGCATGGTGTCCAGTTCGAGCCGCGACTCGCTGAATCGGTATTGACGACGAAATTTTTGAACGCCTGCGTAGGCCACGTAGGTGGCAAGGCTCAGAAAGAGAAGCCCAATGAAGGGCAACCACAGGGGAGCGCTGGGGCGGGTGCTCCAGCCATAAATGACGAATCCTCCCACAATACCGACGCCCACACCTGAAAGCACAGAAATCACGAGTCCTCCCCATTCGACCTCTTCCTCGTGCGTGAGAGTGTCCGAGCGCCACTCGGGCCGGACCGTCCAGGGCTTATCTGCTCGTCCCGCTTTTTCGGCCGAGGACGCGGCCGCGTCTTGCCGCATTGCGTAAACGACGTAGAGGACGATTGCGCCTGCGAGGATCGACAGTCCGAAGATAGGGAGCGCAGGCCCCCATTGCCCTGCGAGGGCGCGGGACACGCCAAAGCCGAAGAGTCCGATTAGGATCGTTCCCAGAACGGTAGACACAAGGTAGCGGAGGAAGGAAGACATGATGACCCCTCGAAATGAAGAAACGAGTGGAAATAGAATGTACATTCCAATAGATTGTAAGTGTGATGCCGATAGAAATACAAGTGGAAATTGTTGGTTCAACACATGTGAAGTGGGCACCGACGCGTGCCAATTCCGTCAGTGAAACGAGTGCGACTGGGGCCGCAGCTGAGGTGTTCGGCAGGTGTACTGCGAAGCGGGATTATTCATCCTCAGGCGCTGGTCGGAGACGTCGGGCACGCACCCTCTCGCCCACGTTGTTTTTTCGTGCCTGTTGCGTAACTTTAAGTCACCCGAACAAAGTACCCGAGTCAAGAACGGTGATGCAATGAGCACGTCGAACTCCTCTGTCCTCTCGTCGAACCCGCGTCAGGCGTACGACGCCACGCGGCTGTTTCTGTACGTCGCTGGCGCCGTGGTGCTCGGCGTTCTCATCGCGGGCTTCTGGAATTATCACCTGGTCGACGGCTTTGGGAAGGATGTGATTGCCGGCGCCACGATTGGCAACACGGCGGAGCTGGCCGGAAGCTATTCCAGCCACGGCGCGGCCTTTGGGTTCCTGTTTGCCGCCGTGGCCGGGGCCGCCGCCACGTTCACCGCCTGCAACTGTGTCGTCTTTGCCCTGCTGCCGGGCCTGGCCTGCTCGGTCGAGGATAAACGGGCCTCGGCCTCTCCCCTCTCGGTCGCCGGATGGTTCGTCGCAGGCGTTCTCGCGATTTGCGGCCTCTACGGATTGATCGTTGGCGTCCTCGGGCCCAGCGGCGTGGAGATGCTCAACAGCGAAACGATTCGTCTTACCCAGGCCCAGACGGTCTTTACCTCGCTCGGTATGCTCATGCTGGGCTGGGGGCTCGTGGAACTGGGGCTCGCGCGAGGCGCCACACGGCATCTTTCGGAAAAGACCCGCGCGTTTTTCACTCGCCCCACGACGAAGGCGGGACTTTTGGGCATCATGGTTGGGCTGTTCGCGGTGGGACGCCCCTACCCGGTCTTTCGGCAATTTCTGAGCTATGCGGCCGAAGCGGGAAGTCCGCTCTACGGGGCAGGGGTGATGATGGTGCAGGGCGCCGGTCAGATTTTCCTGATGATCCTGCTCTTCGGACTGCTCGTCTGGCTGGCCGGGCGCCGGTTGGGACGATGGGCACAGGAGAAGCCGTACCAGTCCCGCCTGGTGAGCGGGCTCGCCCTGCTGGTGGGGGGCACCTTCTTCGTCTACTACTGGGGCCTCTCGCTCACCTTCGACATTGGCTTCTGGGGCTACCGCCTCGGCTGGTACGCCGGGCAGGTCCCGACCTAATCCCTTCTCGTTCCCCAACTGTACAGCGCTTGGTTCTTCCGGAGCGTGGGACCGTGGGCGGGGAGGGCGTGGGTGTGAAGAGCACGGGGGGAGAGGGTGTGAGGGCAAGATTGTGTTCCTCTTTCATCTCCCGCTCTCCCATGCTCTCACCTCTCCCTCTCACACACGCCCCCACTCCCATACAATTCCGGCACATCCAGCTCAAGTAGTAAGGAGCTTCTTCTCCTCAATTGGAGTTTCTCCTCGTCTGTTGCTTCCTTTCTCCCATTCTTCCCCCAGTCCCCCGTCGCCAGCCGGAAACTTCCGGAGTCCCGTTCGTTGGCACAGTTCACTCGGGACCGACGCTCAGTCCCTCTGTACACGACCAACGCTTTTCCGAGGCATGAAGCAGTCCGATCTTCGCGACATCGCCATTGTGGCCCACGTGGACCACGGCAAAACCACGCTCGTGGACGCGATGCTGTGGCAGAGCGGCATCTTCCGCGACAATCAAAAGGTCCAGGAGCGGATGATGGACACGATGGACCTGGAGCGGGAGAAGGGCATCACCATCATGGCCAACAACACGGCCATCCGCTACGAGGGCAAAAAGATCAACATTGTCGACACGCCGGGCCACGCCGACTTTGGGGGCGAGGTGGAGCGCACGCTCCGGATGGTGGACGGCATCATGCTGTTGGTGGACGCTGCGGAGGGACCGCTGCCGCAAACCCGCTTCGTGGTGCAGAAGGCCCTAAACCTGGGCCTTCCGGCCATCGTGGTACTCAACAAGATTGACCGCAGCGACGCCCGCCCCGAGGAGGCGCTGGACGAGATCTACGACCTCTTTATCGATCTGGGCGCGGAGATGGACGAGATCGACTTCCCGGTTCTCTACACCGTGGCCACGGAGGGACAGTGCAAGCGCGACCTCGCCGAGGAGGAGTGGTCGAACCTGCGCCCGTTGCTCGACACGATTCTCGACGAGATTCCGGCCCCGTCCGGCGACCCCAACGGCACCCTCCAGACGCTGGTCACCAGCGTCCAGCGCGACGATTACCTCGGACCCATCGCCGTGGGTCGCGTAGAGCAGGGCACGCTCAAGAATCGCCAGAAGGTGACGCTCTGCCATCGCGACGGCTCCACCGAGCAGGCCAAGATCAGCAAGCTGTTTACGTACCAGGACCTGCAGCGCGTGGAGACGGAGGAGGCTGGGCCCGGCGAGATTGTCGCCATTGCGGGCGTCGAAGGCATCGGGCTCGGCGAAAGCATTTCTCATCCCGAGAACCCGGAGCCCCTGGAGCCGATCGACATCGACGAGCCCACCATGTCGATGGAGTTCCGCATCAACGACGGGCCGTTCAGCGGACAAGAGGGCGAGTTCGTCACCTCTCGCCAGCTGCGCGACCGCCTGTTCGACGAGGCGCGCAACAACCTGGCGATTCGAGTGGAAGAGACCGACACGGCCAACGCGCTGAACGTCTACGGCCGCGGCGAGCTCCAGATGGCCATTCTCATCGAGCAGATGCGGCGCGAGGGCTACGAGTTCTGCGTCGGCATGCCGCAGGTCATCACCAAGGAGGTGGACGGCGAGACGCACGAGCCCTACGAAGTTGCCGAGATCGACATTCCGGAGGAGTACATGGGTGTGGTGATGGAGCGCCTCGGCGAGCGGAAGGGGCAGATGAAAGACATGGTCAAGAATGACAGTGGGCGCACACGCCTCCAGTTCCGGGTACCCAGTCGGGGTCTTATCGGCTACCGGGCCAAGTTTTTGACGGACACGAAGGGTACGGGCCTGCTCACGCACAGCTTTGAGGAGTTCGGGCCGTGGGCTGGGGAAATCCCGCACCGCACCAGCGGCGCCCTCGTGGCCGACCGTCAGGGTGAGACGACGGCCTACGCTCTGCTCAACCTTCAGGACCGCGGCGACTTCTTCGTGGCGCCCGGCGACGAGGTGTATAAGGGCATGATCGTGGGCGAGAACAACAAGCCCCAGGACCTGGACCTAAACGTGACGAAGGAGAAGCACCTCACCAACATGCGCGCCGCCGCCGGGGACGAACTGGAGCACGTGCCCCCCCCGCGCGACATGTCGCTGGAAGAGTCTCTGGAGTTCATCCGCGAGGACGAGCTCGTTGAAATCACGCCGGAGGCCTACCGCCTCCGCAAGCGCCACCGCGATCC
>JAHENZ010000070.1 GCA_018609755.1 Salinivenus sp.
GATGCTGACCAAGCTGCGAAGCACGGTGGCGCGTCCGGTCTCACGCCGGTGCTCAAGGAGATTGCTGTGACCGATGAGCGCGGCGTCACTCGCTTTCCGTCGATTATCCGGACTGACGACCCGGCTGCCCTCGAAGCAGCCGGCATCTCCGTCAACTCGACGCTCCCAAATTTCGTCACCGCCCGATTGACGGTTGGCGATATTCGCACCGTTGCGTCGTTGGACGCCGTGCGCCAGGTGGGAGCTTCTGGATACGCCACCTCGCACAATGACGAGGCGGCCCGCGAGGTGGGGGCCCGCATCCTCAACAGCGGGGCTGTGAACAACACCCAGTATAAGGGGCAGGGGGTTCTGACGTGCATCATCGATTCCGGACTCGATTACGACCACGGCGACTTCATGGACGCCAACGGCAACACCCGCGTCGAGTACATCTGGGATCAGACCGTAAATCCAAATGGAACGTCGGGGTCGACGCCAGAGGATCGAAATGGAACGGTTTTTAACGGTTTAAACTACGGAATCGAGTATAACTCGTCCGACATCGATAACGACAACGTCAACCAAACGGATCAGTACGGGCATGGCACGCACGTGGCCGGCACGGTGGCGAGCAGCGGAAACGCACTCGTGCTCAGTGGCAGCCAGTCGACGCCCGAGCACAGGGGCATTGCACCGGAGTCCGATATTATTATCGTCAAGGCGGGCAGCGGCTCGTTTTCAACGACAAACGTTGCCGACGGCCTGACGTACTGCGGTCAGGTTGCGTCCAATCAGGGCAAGCCGGTCGTGGCCAACCTGAGCCTCGGTTCTAATTCCGGCCCGCACGACGGCACGAGTTTCCTCGCCCAGAGCGTCGACTTCTTTACCGACGGCACGCCGAACAACGGAACCCTCGATCCCGGCACGGCCGATAATCGCGTCGCTGTGGTCTCGGCGGGAAATAGCGGCAGCACGAAGCAGCACGTGTCGGGGACGATTGGGCCGGGGGCTTCCGTGTCTGAGCCCATCACGATCGGAGAACAGCAACCGGACGGGAGCCTGGACTATACGCCGGAGTCCGGTGACGTAAATGATTACTTCCTCACGCAGGCGTGGCTGGATTCGGCCAACGACGTGACCATCACAGTCACCGACCCGGATGGAAATGACGTGACCACTCTGGTGGCGGCGGTTCCTCAAGACACTGTTCTTGTTGACAGCACGAATTCAGGGGGAGTGCAGATTGCGAGTGGGATTGCAGCCGCGAATGGCGATCGCGTGATCGACGTTCAGATTTTTGACTGGGAAGATACGTCCGTGTCCCCGTCTACGATGCGGAATCCGGACACTGGGACCTGGACCGTTGAAGTCCAGAACGACGGTTCCAGCTCAACGACCTACCACAGCTGGGCATATTCCGCGACTATTCCCGGCAGCTACGACAATGGGAATGACGACTACACTGTGGGCGCGCCCGGCACAGCCACCGGGGCCCTCACGGTAGGCTCGCACGCGCATCGGTGGCTCTGGGGGACTGACGGAGGCGGCTATGCATACAGTGGGAGTTTTAACGGCCGGAATGACATCTCTTCCTTCAGCAGTCGCGGTCCGCGGCGGGACGGTGTGCAAAAGCCGGACCTCACCGCGCCGGGCCAGGGCATGATCTCCGCATATTCGCAGGACATGCCCGGTCCTTCTTCGGACGCCCCGCCATCCACGAGGATCTTCGATCAGGACGAGATGCATCGTCTAACGCAGGGCACGAGCATGGCGGCGCCGGTGGTAACGGGTTCAGTGGCCCTGTTGCTGCAGGCGGCTCAGCAGCGCGGCGAGGACCTCACTGCCAGCGACGTGAAAACCCACCTCACGAACAGCGCTGACACCGACAGCTACACGGGCGCCGTTCCGAACTCAACCTTCGGGCACGGCAAGCTCGACATCCTGAGTACCGTTGTTTCGTACCTCGGCGGGAGCGACCAGCGCGAGCGGGTGGCCGACTTCGAAAAGGTTGGCTTTTCAAGTCTTGGCAATCAGCCGATCGGCGGCTCGAATCCCGACGCTGTGGCTGTGCGGTTTACTCCGAGCGTCGATGGGTTCGTGACGGCCGCTACGTTGAGCCTGTGGTTTGACAGCAACTCCTCGGACGGCTCCGTGCAGGGATTGACGGGGCCGTTGAACGTCGAGATCTGGTCGGACGACGGCTCCGGAGATCCGGGCTCGAGGCTGGGGTCGACGGTACAGGTCCCAGTCGAGCAGCTCAATCTTTTCACCCCGAACTCCTTTGATCTGGAGAGCACAGGCGTCAGCGTTTTGCCCGGCACCGATTATCACCTCGTTCTCTATCCGTCCAACTCGACGGAGGTACTTACGATGGCGGGGGATACGAACTCACCCACCGGGCGCACGCAGACGTTCGATGGAACCTCATGGTCCGGGGCCGGGCTCGATCTCGCCGTCCGCACTGAGGTGACGCGAGTGAGCGGCCTCGGGACGCGACTTCCGGTTGAGTTTGCTTCGTTCACCGGCCAAGCCGATGACGGAGCCGTACAGCTGCGGTGGACGACCGCAAGCGAGACGGACAATACTGGGTTTCACGTCGAGCGTCGCGTCGCCACCGAGGCGAGTAGCGAGGACGGTAGTAGCGTGAAGGCGGCCTGGAAGACCGTTGGGTTCGTGGAGGGCACTGGTACCACCACCCAGACGCAGGACTACCGCTTCGTGGACGAGGACCTTCCCTTCGAATCGGAGACGCTGACGTACCGCCTCCGTCAGGTGGATGCCGATGGGAGCGTGACGTACAGCGACGAGAAGACCATCGCCCTCGGGCGGCCCGACGCGCTGACGCTACACGCGCCCTATCCCAATCCGGCGGCCGATGCGGCCACCCTCCGGTACGAGCTGCCGTCGGAGATGGACGTGTCGATTCAGGTGTACGACGTGCTCGGACGGCAGGTCTGGACGGCCGATCAGGAATCGCAGACGAGTGGTCGCCAAGAGGTGACTCTTCCCACGAAGCGGTTTTCTGCCGGGGCGTATTTCGTACGTCTGGAGGCGGGCGACAAGACGCAGACCCAGCGCCTGATGATCGCTCACTAACCTGAGGACGGGTCAGGGGGCTGACTGGAACAAACCGAGTACAGTGCGCCGGTCGGGCCGGCGGCGGTTACGGGCTGATTGTCCGTGTGCCGCCGTCGAGCTCGACCGTCGTGTTTTTGTTCATGAATGTACCGGAGACGCCCTTCGGCAGCGTGACGGTGCCCTGAAGGCTTCCGTCTTTCCGCTCCAGGTCCAAAGCAATCATGCCCTCAGGGTGGGGCATGGAGGCCTCGATCTGGTCGAGCGGGCCGAGGACCGGGGCAATGTGCACGGTCTCGAAGCCGGGCGACGACGGGCGGATGCCCGCTGTGATCGCCAGTAGATTGTAGTTGGGATGCGCGCTCCAGGCGTGGCTGTCCGAGCGCGTGGGATCGGGCTCTTCCGCGAACGTTGTGAGGCCCCGGTCCAGCATCGTGCGCCACGGATCGAGCGCCTCGATGTACCGGCCTCCGAGTCCGGCTTCCGCCATCGCACGATGCAGGTAAAACTGGAAGTAGTACGTGGCGGACGTGAGCGACGTGTCGGCCAGGACCCGCTTCATGACGGCCGTTTCCCGTTTCTCCGAAAACAGGTCTGTTAGCACCCCGAAGATGTTGGCGTGCTGGCTGAACGACTGCTGCGCCGGGGTGTCGGACAGGAGGCCCTGCTCCGCGGTCCAGGTCGATTGCATCACGCCGGTTTTGACCGAGTCCGAAAGCTGCCGGTAATGCGCAGCATCATCGGTGCGGTCGAAGGCCGACGCGAGATCGGCGGCGTGGTCGAGGGCATAGGCATACTGGAGGGAGAGGATTGTGGAGCGCTCGTTCTGTCCGCCCGGCGGGATGCCGTCGTCGAACGACCAGTCCACGAAATTCCACCACGGTCCCGACTGCAGGAGGCCGCTTTCGGTCAGATAGGGCTCGTACCACTCCACTACGTCCCGGATCGAGGTGAGGAACGAGCGCACGAAGGCCGGATCCTCGCGGTGCATCCAGTAGTCGTGGATCATCGAAATCCACAGCAGCGAGTACGGCGGGATGAACTGCTGGTCGTAGGAAGGATAGCGGCTCGCCGTGAGGCCCTCGGAGACGCGCGAGTGGTCGTAGGCGCGGATTGCCTTGCGCATGAGCCGGTCGTCGCCGTCAACGTACAGGGAAATGAGGGCCTGCAGGCGCGTGTCGCCCACGTACTGGAGCTGCTCCCAATACGGCGTGTCGAAGTAGGTCTCGTTCGCGCAGACGCGAGCCGTGCGCCACCCGACCGTCCAGAGGGAGTCGAGCGTTGGGTCGTCGCTAGTGAAGGAGGCGTTCTCCTCGAACGGATACGCCGTGTACGTACTGCGCACGTCGTGGAGGCGGAGCGGGGCATCGGCGGTCTCGATTTTGAGCTGAACGTACCGGAACGTGCGCCACCAGAGGGGGCGGAACGTGCGATTTTGGCCTCCATCGGGAAGGTACACGTCGTAGTAGCCGCGGATCGATTTGCCCCTCACGGCGTCGCGATCGCCCTTCCGCCCGTTTTTCGTGTAGAGCGACTCACCGTACGTGATCTGCACCTGGCTTCCGGCGCCGCCGCTCATTTCGTACTCTGGATAGGCGGTCGTAAGGTGACCGTGGTCCAGAAGGATCGTCGCCGTCGTGTCGGCAGGAACCACGAGATCGGAGGTGCCCTGGAGCAAGCCGTCGACCGGGGAGGTGCCCTGCGTGCGTTCGATTTCCGCGAAGCGCTGCTCCGTCATCTCCATCTGGGGGATCGAACGGGGCACCAGCTTCCAGGCTTCGTAGATGCCGTACTGGCGCGGCCCCTTTTTCGGCATGCCGGGGCGCAGCTCCTCAGCCGCCGCCCACCCGCTGTCGTCGAAGTCCCGCTCGGCCCAGCCCCACGGATATCTCTCTGCGTCGATCTGTTCCCCCGGCCCCACCACAAGGTAGCCGTCAATGGCCCACTCGCTCCGGGGAATGGGCTGATAGGCCTCGTTCGTCGTCACCCGCCATTCTGAGTTCGTGTTGATCTGACCGGAGCGGGGGCTGTTGCCCTGCAGGAGAAATCCGGTTTCGACACTCATCTGGGCGTGGGGCCGGTACTCTCCAAAGTTCCAGACGACCGCCGCGATCACATTTCGGCCCTCCTGAAGGTGCGGGGCGAGGTCTGTGGTCTCGAACCGCCAGTGGTCAATCTCGCCCCGTGCCGGCCCAATCCGTACGCGGGTGCCGTTCACGAAGAGCTGGTACCGGTTGTCCGCCGAGGTGTGGACGAGGAAGGAATCGACCGGGGCGTCGAGTGTCAGTGTGCGACGGAAGTGGTAGACGCCGAAGGCCTGCCGGTCGGTGTCCGGCGGTCCGATCCACTGGGCGTCCCAAGGCTTTTCTAGCAGGGCGGGTCGGATGGAGGAAGAGCCGTCTGCCGGTTGTGCGGTACTTGCTACGGGACCAACCACGAGAAGGAGGGAAAGAAGGGCGGCGACGCGCCCAAACGTGTGGAATCTCGGGAGTAGAGCGTGCATGAGTAGAGGACGAGAAAACCCGGGGAGCGTGTGCGGATCCAATAAAGGAACCACGTTGCTGAGACGCCATCGGGTCTGTCGAGAGAGGAAGGGAGTTTCGGAGAATGGAAGCAAGAGGGCAGGGGGATCATTGGTCCATTCGAACCGAACCGATACAATGGCCGACAATCCGGTAACGACATTTCTGAAGTGGGCACTGCCGCGACTTGGGAAGGACTGGGCCGGCTTTCAGCAAGTGCAGGGACAGGTCGAATCGCGTCTGCTTGATCGGCTGCAGGTGCTCGGACTGCGAAGTTTTTCGGCCTACCGTGACTATCTGAACGCCCATCCGGAGGAGTGGGCCCGGGTCGATGCCATGAGCCGGATCACCGTGTCCCGCTTTTACCGCGATCCTGCGGTCTTTGATGCCTTGCGGGACGATTTGCTGCCTGCGCTCGCTCATGAACATCAGGCGCACGGGCATCCCCGGCTCCGCGCCTGGAGCATCGGGGCGGCCTCCGGAGAGGAGCCTTACACCCTCCGCATTCTGTGGCGCCATGCCCTGCGGGACCAATTCGGCGGCCTGTCCCTGCACGTGATCGCGACGGAGGTGCAGCCGCACATGCGGCAGCGCGCCCGGCGGGCCTGCTACTCCCATGGCTCTCTTCGACATCTACCGGATGGGTGGATCGACCGAGCCTTTCGGTATCATGCCGCCCACGACGAAGGACGGCACGCCGAGCCCTACGTCCTGCATCCGGTCTACCGCCGCCGCGTGACGTGGCGTCCAGACGATTTTCGTGCCGCGATGCCCGACGGCCCGTTTGCACTGATTTGCTGTCGCAATCTCGCCTTCACCTATTTTGATGCCTCGCTCCAGCGGTGGACTCTCCGGCGTCTGTTGGGCCGGCTCCGACCGGGGGGGCTTCTGGTACTGGGGGCAAAAGAAACCCTACCGGCCGGAGATTGGCCGCTCGCAGTGCTTGGTTCGAGTCGTTCGCTCTATCGGAAGCAGCGATGAGGTCGTTGCAGATGGCCCTATGTGTCCTTACGTTTTCTCGGCAGCGTTTTGAGGCATTCATTTCAGATTCCGATGAGACACATTCTCCTTCTTTTCGGACTCGCGTGCTTGCTCGTACCGGCCACGTTCGCCCAGACCTCCTCCGCCCCCGATACTACGGCTCAGAGCACAACGATCGACGCGGCCAAGGCCGACAGCATCCGCGCGCTTATTCGCATGACCCGGTCGAGCCAGATTGCCAAGCAGATCTTCAACCGCATTCTCAAAATGCAACGGCAACGGCACCCGAACGTGCCCGACGAATGGTGGGAGAACGCCCGAGAGGAAGCGGACTTCGAGGGCCTAATCGACCAGTTCGTTCCGATTTACGCGAAGCACTTCACCCACGAAGAGATCAACCAGTTGCTGGAGTTTTACCGAACGTCGGTCGGGCAGAAAGTGATCGAGAAGATGCCCAGTGTCATGCAAGAGTCGATGTCGCTGGGGCGGAAGTGGGGAAAGCGTCTCCGGCAGCAGCTTATCAAACAACTGAAGAGCGACGGCTACATCAAGACATAAACGCCCTTTACCGCCGGATTGGAATGAGCGAAAACCCCATACGAAGGACCTGGGCACTCCGGAGACCCGTAGACCAGTATTCCTGTCCCTCTGAGTTGCCACAGAGAGACAGCATAGGACGCTCCGAGGCCCCACCGCCTAGCAAGCAGTGGGGCACACGATCTCTTCCGCATAGACGAGCGAGGTTAGAAGAGCGCGTCCTCGCCGGAGAAGGATTCGAGTTCAGTGACCACGCGCTGGAGGAAGTTCGCGCCCATGGCCCCATCGATGATCCTGTGATCGTAGCTGAGGGACAGGTACATCATGTGCCGGATGGCGATTGAATCGCCGAGGGTGTCGTCCTCCACGACGACGGGCCGTTTCTGGATGGCGCCCGTGGCCAGGATGCCCACCTGCGGCTGGTTGATGATGGGTGTACCCATGAGGGAGCCGAGCGAGCCGATGTTGGTGACGGTAAACGTTCCGCCCTGCAGCTCGTCGGGCTGCAACTCCTTGTTGCGAGCACGATCGGCCATGTCGGCGGCCTTCCGGGCGAGACCGGTCACGCTGTAGTCGCCCGCATTCCGGACGACGGGGGCGAGCAGGCCCTTGTTGCCGATGGCCACAGCCACGCCGACGTGGAAGTCTTTCTTGATGACGATCTTGTCGCCCTCCACGCTGGCGTTGAGCATGGGGTGCTCGCGGAGGGCCTCTACGGCGGCCTTCACGAAGAAGGGGGTGTACGTGAGCTTCACGCCCTCCCGCTCCATGAATTCCTCCTTGTTGTTCTCGCGGAAGCGGACCAGGCCGGTCACGTCTGCCTCGGCAAACGAGGTGACGTGCGCCGAGGTGGCCTTCGAGCGCACCATGTGCTCGGCGGTAATCTTGCGCATCCGGTCCATGGGCTGAACCTCGATGCGGTCGCCGTACTGCTGCTTCAGCTCGTCCTCGCTGGGGCCTTCCTCCACCGTGTAGCTTCCGCGGGACGGAGGGGCGGGCTGGCTCGGCTGCGGCGAACGGTCGGGCGCCGTGCCGGGCGCGACGGACTCGGCTGTGCCGGGCGTGCCCGTGCCGGGTGTGCCCGGCTGGGCCTCTCGTTCGTCGAGATAGGCCATCACGTCTTCCTTCGTCACGCGGCCCTCTCGTCCGGAGCCCTCAATGGACTCCAATTCACTCATTCGAAGGCCTTCCTCTTTTGCAATGGAGCGGACGAGCGGGGAGTAGAACCGGCCGTCGGACCCGTGGCGTTTGATCTCCTCTCCGCTGGGGGGGCCGGAGGGCTGTTCCGAGACGGCACCGTCGCCGGCGGGCGACGGAAGGTCCTCCGACTCTTCATCGCCGGCTTCAGGCACCGTGGCCTCAACGGTATCAGCGGCAGTCTCCGACGCCAGAATGGCGATCACGGTGCCCACCTCGACGGTTTCGCCCTCCTCTACGACCTTTTCTTTCAACACGCCCGAAGCGGGAGAGGGCACCTCCGTATCCACCTTATCGGTGCCGATTTCGAGTAGCGTTTCGTCGACCTCGATCTCATCGCCGATGTCCTTGTACCAGGCAATCACAGTACCCTCCGTGATGCTTTCTCCCATCTTTGGCATCACCACCTCAACGTCCTCCTCCTCGGAGGCGTCCCCGGAGTCGGGAGCATCGGACGCAGGCTCTGCCGGTTCGGTCTCCGGCTCCTCTGGTTCTGTGCTGTCCTCCGCCTCGGCGGGGGGCGTTTCGGCCGGCTCCTGAACGTCCGCTGCCTCGGCCTCCGTCTCGACGCGGGCGATCACGGTGCCCACTTCCACCGTGTCCCCTTCCGCGACGAGGTGTTCGGTGAGAACACCGGCCGTCGGCGAGGGCACCTCAGTGTCGACCTTGTCGGTCCCAATTTCGAGCAGAATCTCGTCCTGCTCCACCCGGTCGCCGGGCTGCTTGTGCCACTCGATGACCATCCCTTCGGTGATGCTCTCGCCCATCTTGGGCATTTCTACGTCAACCTGCGCCATAAGTCAGTCCGCTCGTTCAGCGTCGAGAAGAGTACGTTATTGTCGGGGCGGCAGTGGGAAAAGCGCTCCCGCCACCGGGGGCTCAATGTACGAAACCGGCCCCCACAATAAAAAGCGGGACGGAAGGTGCGGGGGGAGCCCCGTCCTTCCATCCCGCTAGAGGGCTTGCACAACTGACTCGACGAATACCGGCGATTTCGACAGAGCGTTGTGCAAGGTCACTTTCCATCGTCGACATGTCGGGGCTCGCTAGAGCAGCGGGGCAATCACGAGCGAGACGACGGCGATGAGCTTGATGAGGATGTTGAGGCTGGGGCCGCTCGTGTCCTTGAGCGGGTCGCCCACCGTGTCGCCCACGACGGAGGCCGTGTGCGCCTCACTTCCCTTGCCGTGCGTTTCGCCGTCGTCGTCAACGTAGTTGGCCTCAATGCGCTTCTTGGCGTTGTCCCAGGCGCCGCCCGCGTTGCTCTGGAAAATCGCGAACAGCACGCCGGAGACCGTCACGCCGGCCAGCAGGCCGCCGAGCATGCCCTTGTCGATGAAGAAGCCGACGAATACGGGCACGAGGATAGCGAGCAGGCCCGGGGCAATCATTTCCCGGAGCGCGGCCTTCGTCGAAATGTCGACGCAGCGCACGTAGTCCGGCTGTCCTTCGCCCTCCATGATGCCCGGAATTTCGTCGAGCTGGCGGCCGACCTCCTTAATCATGTCGCCGGCGGCGCGGCTCACGGCCTCAATCGACAGGGAGCTGAAGACGTACGGCAGTACGGCGCCGACGAGCAGGCCGGCCAGAATCTTCGGGTCGGCCACGTCGATGCTCTGCACGTCCGCCTGCCGCATGTAGGCGGCAAAGAGGGCGAGGGCCGTGAGGGCGGCGGAGCCGATGGCGAAGCCCTTCCCGATGGCGGCGGTAGTGTTGCCCACGGCGTCCAGCTTGTCGGTGCGGTCGCGCACCTCGGAGGGGAGGCCGCTCATCTCGGCGAGCCCCCCCGCGTTGTCGGAAATCGGGCCGTAGGCGTCGATGGCCAGCTGCATGCCGGTGATCGAGAGCATGCCCACGGCGGCGATGGCGATGCCGTAGAGGCCGGCGAAGTAGTTGGCGCCCACGATGCCGACGGCGATGATGAGGGCGGGGAGTCCGGCCGACTGCATGCCGACGGCGAGGCCGCTGATGATGTTCGTGGCGGTCCCGGCGACGCTCTGCTCGGCAATGTTTTCGACCGGGCTGTAGTCGGTGCCCGTGTAGTACTCCGTCACGATGCCGATGAGGAGGCCGGCGGCCAGCCCGATGAGGACGGCCCAGAAGACGCCGAGGGCCGTGTA
>JAHENZ010000071.1 GCA_018609755.1 Salinivenus sp.
ACTCCGGAAGCTGGCATGCTGCGCCTCAAGGTGAACAGAATTGTGTTCAGTCGTCGCCCACAATACTGGTGGATGTGTCCCAGTTGGCCCCGAACACGAAGTCTGACAGTGACTTGCGCGAACGTGGCGAGCGTTCGGCCTCCTGCATTTGCTCGCTAAGTTGCTCGGGATTGCCCAGGTAGCCTACGGCCAGTCCCGTCATCGGCTCAAAGTCTTCTGGAACGTCAAACGTCTCGCGTGCGACCTCCTTCTCGATGCCGGCCATCTGGTGCACGTAAAGGTCCATCGCCGTGGCCTGGAACGTGAGCGCGGCGGAGGCGGCTCCGAGATCGTGTGGGGCGGCCCGATTCGACCGGTCGTTGTTGGAAAATGTCTTCTTGTAGAACGCCATCATCAGGACCGGTGCATTCTTCGCCCACGATTGGTTGGCGTCCGCGAGGGCATTCAGCACGGCCTCGTACGTCTCTGGATCGTCGTGTCGCGAGCCCACCACGTAGCGCCAGGGCTGCTCGTTGTAGGACGACATCGTCCATCGGGCCGCCTCCAGCATGCGTCGGAGTTTCTCGGGCTCCACCCGCCGATCCGCGAAGGCACGTGGACTCCAGCGGGTTGTAAAGATGTCGAGAATTTCGTGGTCGGGAGTAGCGGTCTTTCGATCGTCAAGAGCCGTAGGGGCTTCCATTTTTGAAATGAGTCATCCGTGAGAAGAGCGAGTGTCGGACGGAGTCGGATCTCCGTCACGAGGGCGATGCATGATAACTCTTTTTGGAACGTTTGTTTCAAAAAGAATATCGACAATCATGTGACGCTCCTCAGCCTCGCGGATGATGAGCCTCGCTCATCGGAGCCGCTCCTCCCATTCGTGTCAGCCGAATAGGAAATACAGAATGACGCCGCCAATGGGGAAGAAGATGATGAGAAGCGCCCAGATCAGCTTATTCACGGTACTGCGGCCGTCGTCCCCCAGCAGGTCTACGAGGGCCACGAGATCGAGCACGACGACGATGGTGCCTCCGCAGCCCCAGTACGGGCTCGTCAGGCGGTCGATGAGGTCCGGACCTCCGCACCCGGTGAGAAGGATCGTGAGAGGGGCGAGGAGAAGAAGAATACTGGAGGAGAGAGACGACGGACGTTCGGTTGACATAGAGGGTTGGCGATCGATAGAAAAGGGCTCGACAGTAAATAATACGTCCTGGCGTGTAGAATTGGTACAGCGTGGTGCGTTGGCGAGTGGTGAGTGGTGAAGTGGGGAGATGTGATTGGAGAGTGTACGAGTCATACAATGGAGGCCAATGGAGGCGCGAAGGGGGCTTTGCTAGAAAACTGAGAAGCGATTTGGTGGACGTGCTGTGGCCTAGTGCTGCGTCAACCGTGATTGTGCGAGTGTGCGCGATCTCAAAATCTAAGGCAGGTCGCTCCGAGCGAGCCAATCTGAGATTGGCATCGAGGAGCCTCCTTGACGAGGGCGGCTCCGACTGGAAGATTTCTCGACGTAGGCAATCTCAGATTGCCATGCTCGAAATGACGTGCCCGGATTTTGGATTTTGAGATCGCGGGGGGCATAAGAATGAGCATTGACACGGCACTAGACTTCGTGGGTCTCGGCTCTCACATCGATCCACTAGACAGCTTCTGAAGCACCAACAGGGCCCACCGTCTACCACTCAATGTTTCCCCGAAACGACAATGCGGAACCACTGCCCGCGCCCGTGCCGTTTCTAACGATTCCGATTGATTACATCATCACTGCCCTACACACCGACGATGCGCATTGGGCACCTCGATTTCGACGACCGGCCTCTTTTTCTGGCGCCGATGGAGGACGTGAGTGATCCGCCGTTCCGCATCCTCTGCAAGCGCTACGGGGCGGACATGATGTATACCGAGTTCGTCTCTTCGGCGGGCCTGCTCCGTGACCAGGAGCACGAGCACCAGAAGTTGGAGATCTTCGACGAGGAGCGTCCCATTGGCATCCAGGTGTGGGGCGGCGAGATCGAGGAGGTTCGGAACGCCACGCCGATGGTAGACGCCGCCGGGCCGGACGTGATCGACATCAACTTCGGCTGTCCGGTGCGCAAGATCGTGCAGAAGGATGGGGGGGCCGGGGTGTTGCGCAATATCGACAAGATGCGCAACATCACGGCGGCGGTGATGGAGGAGGCCACTCGTCCGGTGACCGTCAAGACGCGCCTGGGGTGGGACGACGACTCGATCCACATCGTGGACGTGGCGCGCATGCTGGAGGAGATGGGGGTGGCGGCCCTCACGGTGCACGCCCGCACCCGCGAGCAGAAGTACGAAGGGGAGGCGCGCTGGGAGTGGCTGCGCACAATCAAGGAGGAGGGCGTGCGCGACATGCCCTTCATTGGTAACGGTGACGCGCTGGATCCCGAGGCCATCGAGGCCATGTTCGAAGAAACGGGCGTGGACGGCGTGATGATGGGGCGCGGCGCGCTGGGCAACCCGTGGATTTTTGACCGTACCAAGAAGTTTATGGAGACAGGCGAGTTGCCGCCCCCGCCCTCGTGGGAGGAGCGCGTGCAAGTGGTGGCCGAGCACCTGTCGCTCAAGTGCGAGTGGTTGGGTGAGCGCACCGGCGTGATGGAGATGCGGAAGAACTACAGCAGCTACTTCAAGGGTTTCCGCAACGCCTCCACGCTGCGGCACAAGCTCATGCAGCCGGACACGAAGGAGGGCGTTATGGAGGTCATGCTCAATTTCAAGCCCGACGCGCCGGACATCCAGGTGCCCTCCGCGAAACTTCCCGAACAGACCGCCGACCCGGACGCGGTGGAGACGAAGAAGCCCGACGTGCCGGACGATCTGCCGTCACCGGGCGGGGATGGGGCGGATGGGGAGGTGGGGACGAAGAAGGCGGAGCTGCCTGCATAAATGCGCGGAAGCATGGAGGCCCCATACGCCGCCCGCGCTCCCGTGCCCCCACGCGCTAATTCTCGCTTGCCACTGTCCCCACCGCTCGGGTACACTACAACGCATCCTTTTGCTGAACCATTCTCCTCTTCATATGAGCGACGACACGCCCCGCTACTGGACGCCCGAATTCGTGGAACGCTTCGTCGAGTCCATCAACAACGACGAGGAATTTCAGGACACGGCGGGCTCCTTCTCCGAAACCGTAGAGCTCCGCTGCCTCGACACGCCCGAGGGGGAAGATGTCTCCGCTACCTATACGTTCGAGGACGGCCAGATTGTGGACGTGGACCTCTGGATCGACGATGCCCCCTCCGATCAAATGCGCGAGGAGGAGGTCGATAAAAGTGAAGTGATGGTTCGAGCCACGGCCCCGTACGACGTGTGGGTGAAGATGGACAAGGGCGAGATGGGTTCTACCGAGGCCCTCGCGTCGCCCGACTACCAGATTGAAGGTGCCATGATGCGGATCATGTCCAACATGGGCGTCTTCCGCGGCATGAACAAGGTGTCGGCAAACGTCGAGAAGTCGTACTGAATTGTGATGCGTGAGCCGTGATGTATGATGCGTGATGAGTAACTTCCTCATTCCGTATTTCGTAGTGCGTACGGACGCTAAAAGAGGCGATTCGATTTCGGAGGACATCTCTCGCCCCTCGCCTTTCGAGCATTCGCCCTTCGCCATTCGCAACTCAAAATTGCCATGAGTGACAACGGCCAGCCCCGCATCAACGTCACCCGCGGAAAGCGATCCCGGAGGCGGACGTCGTCCGAAAACCAGTCGTCCGGATCCCTGCTGCCCAATCCGTTGTCGGTCGTGTCCGGCATGATGCAGCGGGCGCAAGAGCTCTGGTGGGCGGGCCTCGGGGTGATCTCGGTGGCCGAGGACGCGAGCGCGAAGGTGTTCAACGCTCTGGTGGAAGAGGGGAAGTCCTGGGAGCAGGCCCAGCGCGAGCGCCGGAAAGAAACGGCCGAACGCGTGGAGGAATTGACGAAAGAGGGCACCCAGGCGGTGGAGGCCGTGGAGGAGCGGGTGCGCACGGAGGTCAATGAGGCCCTGCACCGCATCGGTGTTCCGCACCGCGACGACATCGACGAATTGCGCGATCAGATTGACTCGCTGGCCGACCGAATGGATCAACTGGCGGACGCGATCGACAGCGGCCCGAATAACCCGTAAATCCACTTTTCAGGATGGACGGCCACCAGTTCTCGTGGAAGGCGGTCAAACGTGAAACGTTCGAACGTGCAACACGGAAGATACTGAGATCCATTCGGTGAGCGTGCTACGTCTGGAAAGGAGTTTCATTCCTCTGGGGAGAGGTCGCGGGCAAGCTGATCGAACTCCCTCTCGAATCCCTCTATGATCGTGTCGGGGTCGGGGACGAGGTGCCCGTCGCACGCAATGCCGAGCCGCACCTCGCCGTTGTAGCTGAAGATGCTTACCCCCAGCCCGATGTGGCCGGCACGGGGCACCCACGGCATGACGTTTTGCACGCGCCGTCCGTCGATGTGAAGTTGTTCTTGCGGGCCGGGCACGTTGGTCATCACCGCGCTTGCCTTGCGCCCGAAGAAGCGGACGGCCTGCTCTTCCACCTCCACTGGAAAGTGGCCCAGCACCTCTAGAATACCGAAGGCCGCGCCCGCTTCCGCCGAGCCCTTGATCTCGTCCATCTGCTCCTTCACGCCCATCACGCGCTCCAGCCGGTCGTTTACGCCCACCGGCAGGTCGAGAAACACGAGGCCGAAGTGGTTTCCCAACTCAAACGCCTGCTCTATCGGGCGCAGGTTGACCGGCACCAGCGCTCGCATCATCACCTCGTCCGTTGGCTCGTCGTGGGCCTTCAAGTAGTGGCGCAGCGCCCCCGCCACAGCGCCGAGCAGCACGTCGTTCACCTTTGCGTCGATCGCGTGGCCGATGCGCTTCACGGTCGTCAGATCGAGCGGGCCGGACCACGTGACCTTCTGCGCCACCTGCAACTCGCCCTTGAACACGGTGTCCGAGTCGGGGGGAAGGAAGGCAAACTTCGACAGAGCGGCGCCGAGACTCAGTCCCTGCTTGGCGCGGTGTAGCGCGTGGGAGGGGTTCAGCAGCGA
>JAHENZ010000072.1 GCA_018609755.1 Salinivenus sp.
CGCCGCCGCCGGGGACGAACTGGAGCACGTGCCCCCCCCGCGCGACATGTCGCTGGAAGAGTCTCTGGAGTTCATCCGCGAGGACGAGCTCGTTGAAATCACGCCGGAGGCCTACCGCCTCCGCAAGCGCCACCGCGATCCCGAGAAGCGGGTAAAGGCGCAAAAGCAGAAAGCCGCCGGGTAGGAGGGCCCCCTTTTTCTTAACGTCCCGTCACAGCTGGCCAAATCTTTCCTTTACTCCTGGGAATTCGGAGGACACCCGTCGCCGGAGCTTCTGACGCACGTCTTTGCTGGGCTCTTGACGGCAGCGAACCGGCCAATCGTATCTTGCGTCCGGAACCGGGATCTGTCGTTATTCCACGCTGGTGAACGTCCACACGCCCAGACGTTCACACATTCCGGCACAAGCGAAGGAGGCACGGCAGACGAGACTCCCCGCTCAGGCAAAGTCTAAACATACGACTGCTTTGGTGAGCCGGATTCCCGATTGGTCTATCTCTTCCTCCTTTCGCAGATCTTCCAAGTGGGAGGACGTGCGAAAATTCATCTGAAGGGCTTTAATTTCTGGTTGCTTCGTCTTTTATTTGAAGATCCCGTGCGCTGAGGGACATCCTTTCTTTTCCCTCGGGCCCGGTGCACGTCACTTCTTTTGTCTAGGTCCCGTGCACGTCATGTATGCCCTCTCCTCTGTTGATGAAGAGGCACGACTCTCCGCGTTGCGCAGATACGACATTCTGGACACCCCGTCCGAAGAGCGATTCGATCGGGTCGCCCGCCTGGTGAAGCGCTGGTTTGAAGTGCCCATCGCACTCATCAGTTTTCTCGATGCACACCGGGAGTGGTTCAAGTCCCAGATCGGTCTGGGGGAAGACGAGCTTCCCCGCGAGGTTGCCTTCTGCGAGCACGTCGTCCAGAAACAGTCGACCATGGTCGTGGAAGATACGACTCAGGATCCTCGGTTTGTGGACAATCCCCTCGTGGCCGAGTCTCCGGGTGTCCGGTTCTACGCCGGGGCCCCCCTGGCTACGCCGGACGGTCACTGCCTGGGGGCCGTCTGTGTGCTCGATACGGAGCCTCGCACGAGTGCTCCCGAAGATCTGGACGTGCTCCGCGACTCGGCCGACATTGTGGCGGACGAGCTTGAATTCCGGGCGACCTGCCAGAAACTCGAAGAACGCACGCGGCAAGCGGAGTCCTTGTCGGAGGCATTAACGAAGGCGGAGGAAAGTGAGCGCCGTCGTCTCAGCCAATTGCTTCACGACGATCTGCAGCAGGTTCTGCATTCTGCCCGAATGAGGGTGGAGGGCCTCCGGGAAAACCTTTCGTTCAGCGACGAGGAGTCCGCTTGCGCAGTGCAGATTGAAGAGCAGCTCCACGAGGCTACAGAGATCGCCCGTACGCTATCGACCCAGTTTGCGCCCCCGTTTGGGGACAGTTCCCTCCGGGACGCGATCGATTGGCTGGCCATGAAAATGGAAGAGATCCATGACCTCTCGGTATCGGTTCAGGCCCGCGGGCCGGTGAATATCTCCGAGGAGGTTTTGAGGACCCTTCTCTTCCGGCTGGTGCGGGAGCTTCTGTTCAACATCGTGAAGCACGCCGGTACCGACGAAGCACGGGTCCTTCTGGTGGAAGGGGCGGACGCTCTGCGTGTGGTTGTAGAGGACGAAGGAAAGGGATTTGATCCCGCCGAAGAAGTACAGGGCGGATTCGGACTCGCAAACATCCGCGAGCGCATTGAGCTTATGGGAGGCACGGTCAGGATTCACTCCACGCCCGGCGAGGGCACGCGCATCGTCATGGAGGTCCCTCACGCGGGGGAGGGATGAGCCTGGGGGGCGGGAAGGGAGTGGACGTGCTCAGTTCAAGACGCATCGTGCCCTTTGGCACGATTTGCCGCCTCTATTCAAGCTAGGGGGTCGTCCGACGATTCTGAGACAGAAAAACTTGATCGTGGTAGGTACGACTCCTATAGTACTACATAAATAGTTTCAAGTTGGGATGTATCTCCAATGGGCGTGCTTCCACTCCGTTCGTGTTTCTTTGGTTTTTTCCTCCTTCTCGTGATTCTGGCGGGAGGGTGTGGGGGCGGATCTCACGTGACCGATCAGCAGAGGCGTCTAGATCTGGCCGGAGAGTATTCTTCGGAAAAGGCCGGAGACGCACTGCTGGTGTGGGTTGACGGTACCCTCGTCCTCGAAGCCTACCAGAACGGCTATGATCCGGAACAGCCCCACATCCTCACGGAGGTAAGCGCGCTTTTTCCGGCCCTGGCGGCCCTGACGGTCGTGGACGACTCTCTCCCGGCCCTTGATGAACCGGTCGCCCGGGTGGTCCAGGAGTGGCGTTCGTCTCCCCGAAAATCCAGAATCACCCTCTCCCACCTCCTTCACCGCACGAGCGGGCTGAAGCAGTATGGAGTAGAAGGGGATGTCCCGTCCTACGAAGAGGCCCTCACGGCCCCGATGGTCGGGGAACCCGGAGAGAAATTCCGCTTCGGCTCCACGGACGTGCAGGCCCTCGGTACGGTTCTCGAGCAGACGAATATAGGAGAGGAAATGATGAAAGAGCGTCTATTCTTACCCCTAGAAATTTCTGGCGGCTGGTGGCAATCGGTGAGCGAAAGGTCCGAAAGCGAAAGGTCGGTGGCCTCTCCCCAATCTCCCCAAGCGGAGGGACTCAATATGCGCCTCCACGACGGTGCGCAACTCAGGCCGAAGGCATTGGGGCGGATCGGGCGGATGCTCTTGCAGGACGGGCAGTGGAAGGGCGAGACCATCATCGAGAACCTGGATCCACTCACCGAGCCGACACAAGCGAGCCCCGGATACGGGGCGGGCGTCTGGCTGAACGTGCTTCTCGACTCGATTTCACCGGACCGGTTGGAGCAGTTTTGGTCGCAGGTGCCGGAGCGCATCCTGCTAACCCACGACGAGGAGCGGCTGATTTACGACGGCGCTTCTCCGCAGATGTACATGGCCGCCGGACGATACAATCAACGACTCTACGTCATTCCCTCGCTGCAGATGGTCGTTGTCCGCCTCGGACGTGCTGACCGGACGTGGAGTGACGTGGCGTTCCTTGCTCGTATTCTCAACGGGAGCACTCGGTAAAGTCGATGGCAAGTCGGCAAGTGGTAGCGGGGCTCTTTGCGCCCTCTCACCCACACGCCCCATCACCCGTCGGAATTACGCCTCCGCCGCCACTTCCTTCTGCTCTTTCACCTTCGGCTCTCCCTCGGGGAGACCGTTGCCGTCCGGTCCCTTCTCGTACTGCTCCCGGATGTTGGGAAAGGCGGTCTGGAACATGTCGTTCACCTCTTCGGCTTCGCCGTCCTGCTCGGCGCGGGCCTTGTGCAGGCGGACGCAGGCCTTCCAGACGGCGCGGCGGAGGTTCCACTTCCGCACCGAAAAGGCGGCGCTGCGGCGGGTGTCGTCGTCTTCGAGCCAGCTAAGCTGCACGTACGGCTTCGGCGTCCCGCTGCCATCATCCTTCCAGCAGAAGTTCAGACCGATCACGCCGGTCTTCGACCGCGCTTCCGCCGAGCGCTTCACCGGGTCCATCGGATCCGGAAGTTCTTCCAGCAGCTCGTCGCGGTACTCGATCGCCTTTTCCAGCGCCCCTTCGCGACCGCCAAAGCGCTTGTCGGAAAAGTACTTCGTGTGTTGCTCCTTCTGACGCTTCACGCGCACCTGCCAGCCGTGCGTGGGGTGCCGATCGGGGTTCTCCTCGGTCGGCTCGATGTCGATGCGAAAAACGTTCTTCGGCTTATCGCTCATGGTGTTGGAGGGTCAAACGGTGTCGATGCGAGTGGTGGGGAGCGATCCCGGCTACAAACGTAGGCGGGACCAAAACGAATCGGGAGGCACACGGACGCCACTAGGGATCGAACGATGGTCGGACAGGTGGGTGCGGCTCTCAAGACAAAACGAGGGCCAGCAACGATTATTGAACGACGACTCGTGAAGAGAATCCCCCTTCAGCCCCCGTCGGCAGCGACCGTACCGGCGCCAACTCAACGAGGGATGTGCGTGAATGCTCGATGCCTGCACCCCGATCAACGGGCGCCGATGCAGCAGCGTCCTCGGGTCCTCAACCTTTCAGTCCGGTGAAAACGTTACGCTGATGCAATATGGCAACCAGCCAAGGTGAATGCAACCGTGTGGCTGGACGGATCTCTTCTCCCCGGGGGATTGGGCGAGTCTCAACGGCTCTTCACAGTTGGGAGGGTGTCGTCGAGGCGGAGAAGAAGCGACTGGGCGTGCTCGAGGGTCGCCTCCATGGTCGCGTACGAGGGCTCGGTGGGAGAAAAGCGGGCCTCGTCGCAGGCGTCGAGCACGTCGTGCACGGCTGTACGGACGGGGGCGGGCACGTCGTGCCCCGCAAGGTGCCGATCGAGCGTCTCCCGACCCACGCCGGACGGATGTTGGGGGAGGTCGAGCCGCGTCCCGAGAAACGAGAGGAGCGCACGCTCCACGGTATTGTGGAACGCGCGGCTGTCGTCTTCGCGGAGGCAGTGATGGGCCTCCTGAAGGTGCTGCTGGGCGGTCGTTAGGGCGTCGGAGTGCGAAGCCGCCGCGGAGGCGAAGTGCTCGGCATACCGCCGGTACGCCACTCCCCCGGCCGCAAGCAATATCGGCGCGAGGATCACTGCGTACGTCCACAGCTGTGCGTAGAGGGGGGCTCGGTCGGCGCGAACCCATTGCGCATTTTCCATCGGGCCGGCGATGTCGCCGATGGGAAGTCCCTGTCCTGTCTGCCCCACAGCCTGTGGCGGAACGTCCCCCGTGGCCCGAAGGCTGATGGGGGGAGACTGGAGCGTCTCGTATCGCTCGGTCTCCGGGTCGAAGTACGCAAATGTGACGGGAGGAAGCGTATACCCACCGTTCGAGCGGGGCACCAGCGTGTAGCCGAACGTCTTCGTGCCCTGTACCGCCGCCCCGCTCCGGTCAATCTCCATCTGTACGGAGGGCTCGTACGTTTCGAAGTCTGCGGGTGGCTCCACGAGCGGCGGCGAGATAGTGGCGAGATTGCCGGTTCCCTGAATGCGGACGGTCAGGTCTACGGCCTCGCCGACCTGTACGCTATCGTCGCTGATCTGCGTGTCGAGAGAAAACGTTCCGACGGCTCCGTCGAACGAGGACGGCGGATCCGGCGGCAAGGGCCGCGAGCGGACGGAGAGCTCTTCGGAGGAAAGCGTGACGGGCTCGTAGCGGCTTTGCGGCACCGAGTTGCGCTGGTCCGGCTGGGGACGGGGACGCGCCTCGGTTTCAATCCGGAGCGGATCGATGGACAACGAGCCGCTTCGGGTGGGAAAGAGGGCGACGCGCTTCAGCGTGATGGCCTTGTACGTTTGGTCGTACAGGTCCGTCGTTCGCGGGGTGGGGCGGGAGGCCACGTCCAGCTCCTCTCGCCAGAATCCGGGCGCATCCCACGCATCGGCCATTCGGCTCTGGCGCAGGCGTACGCCGGGGCGGAAGAAGAGGCGGTACTCGGCCACGACCTGCTCGTTCTGAAAGGCCGTGTCGGTCGACGCCGTGGCTTGGATGAACAACGCACGCGGATCGAGGGTCGACGGGCGTGCCTCCTCCGAGCGAGGTGGGGGGGGCGAATTGGCGGACGGAGGAGACGCGCGCTGAGGCCGCTGCGATTGCGGTACAATCCGGATGCGAATCTCGTCGGTCGTGTATTTCTCTCCGCGGACGCGGAGGGTCGTGGGGCGAATGCGTCCGGTGCCCACCTGCAGCGGCTTATAGGTCCATTTGATCGAGACGTGACGCGTGAGACGCCCGCTGTCGAAGGAAAGCTCTGGATCGGTTTGGGGCGTTGGGTCTTGAAGTACGAGATTCGTCGTCGGGGGAGGGGACGGGGTCTCGATGGCGGAGAGCGGGGCCCCCTTCACCTGAATCTCGAAGGTCACGATGTCGGCGGTGCCCACCTCCGAGGGCTGAGCCGACGCTGAAATCTCCACGTCGTTTCCCGATTGGGCGTGCACGGGGCCCACAAAGAGGAGCCCGAGCCCAATCATGGCAGCAAGAAAGCGAGGGAGGGTCATGACCGCGTGCGTCGAGGGAAGGCGTTCGGAATCGGGGGGAGGCTCACGAAGCTACCAGTCCTTTTCCACCCGTCGCGGGGTGGCACTGCGGACCTGGATGCGCCGTAGCAACTGGCGCTCCTGTCCTTCCAGCGCCTGCAAGAGCCGTTCCGCCTGGGCGCGGCTGAGGGTGTCGACCCGCCGTCCGTCGCCGGGTCGGCGCTGCCGGTCGGTCCCCTGCTGGTCGTCCGAAGGATCCTGGGAGGACGACGGGGAGCCGCGGCGCCCCGACCCTGATTGGGCATCCGACTGGGGGCCGGGCTGCTGCGCGTCGCTCTGCTCGGACGGGGAGGAATTCTCTTCGCTCTCACTGGATTCGTCGGAGGACGAATTCTCGTTCTGCTGCGAGCGGTTGGAGTCGTTGGTCGAGGAGCTGTCCTGGCGCCCCGGCGAGCGCCCGCTCTGTTGCAACTTCTCAAGGAGCGCCTGCAGGCGTGGGTCCGAGGGGGCCACCGCCAGGCCCTGCTCCACCGCCCGCCGCGCCGCCGCCGTGTTGCCGGCCACGTACTCCTGGGCGGCCTCGTGGAAGTAGGCGTCGGCCGACGATTGGGCCACGGCCGAGGAGGGGCTGCCCGCAAGCAGTATCCCCAAAATGAGTCCGATCCACATCCCACGGATCATGGAGACTGTGCGATCTGTGCGATGTCGTCGAGACGACCGATAAAGTCGCGGTAGGCCGCGACGGTAGAATCTTCCTTCAATCCCTCGGTCATGAGGTCGGCGGCGGCTGCGTACTGTTCACGAGCAATCATGGCCTCGGCTTTCTTCTTCAGCCGGCGGGCGTAGTCGGACGGCTCCACGTCGGGCGGGGGTTGGGTGCCGGATTGGCGCTGGGCCATCTGTCGTTTGATGTACTCGTAGTTGTACCGCGCCTGCTGGTGGGTCGGGTCGAGCAGGAGGGCCTGCCGGTAGTCGTCGAGCGCGGACTGGAGTTGGCCCGTTCCCGCCGCGGCCGTGCCGGCGTTGAAGAAGGCGCGGACGCGGGCCTCGTCGGAGGAGGCGGCCCGCACGGCTCGCTGAAAGGCCGACCGGGCGGCGGCGTATTGCTTCTGCCGATGGAGGGCCGCGCCGAGGTTGTTCTGCAGGGCGGCGTAGACGGTCCCTGTCGTGTCGTCGATGGCGGCGAGGCCGTCCCGGTACGCAGCTGCGGCCTCGGCGTATTGCCCCTGCTCGTACAGGGCATTGCCCGTACGGCCATGGTCGGCCCCGGTGTCCCCAAACAGGCCGAACAGAAGCAGAATGAGGGCGCAACGGGCGAACATAGGGAAGACGACTCAGCGGAGTGATGCGAGGCTCTACGGTCGGTTCGAGTGCGACGGCGGACAGCCGAATCCTGACGGCCGATTGGGCCTCACTCGAACCGGTTCCCGATGCAAAAAAGTACAGTTTACTTCTCCTCTTCAGGTGCTTTAACGTCTATCCCTAGCGTTCGATTCCACTGAATGAGGCCGTGGATCTCCGATCGGTTATTCTCGATCCTCATTTCCTTCGCGTCCGCACCGGAATGAACGCCTCCACCAGAAGGAGCAGGAGCGCGGCGGCGAGCGGCCACTGGTACATCTCGGCATAGTCTGCAAAGCGCTCCTCCGCCAGGGTCGACGTTTTTAGCTGGCGCAGGGCCGTGGGCAGGTCCGAGAGCGCGCTCGACGTGCTGCCCACCCGGAAGTACGCGCCGTTCTCGGAAAGGCCCGTAAGGGCTGCTTCGTCGAGCCGCGTCCGAACGACATTTCCCTGCTCGTCCCGCTTCACGCCCGTTTGCCGACCGTTTTCGTAGACCGGGATGCGGGCGCCCTCCTCCGTGCCGAGCCCGGCGGCGAAGAGGGTGATGTCGTTCGAACGGGCGCGCTGCTTGAGGGCGTCGAGATCGCCAATGTGGTTCTCGCCGTCGGAGAGCACGAGGAGGACCCGCGCACGCTGGTCGGTCGGTCGGCTCGTGGAATCCGACGAGGGGCGGGCCGCATCGAACGCGTCGGTGGCAGCGTCGAACGCGGCCTCAAAGTTGGTGCCGGGCACGGGAATTTGGTCGGGGCCCGCCACGTCGAGGAAAAGGCGGAGGGCGCCGTAATCGGTCGTGAGGGGGCACTGTACGAAGCCGGTTCCGGCAAACAGCACGAGCCCTACGCGGTCCCCTCGGAGTTGGCCCACGAGACCGCGGATTTCTTCTTTGGCTCGCCTGAGGCGGCTCGGGGCCACGTCCTGCGCCTGCATCGAGGCCGAGACGTCCAGGGCCACCACGAGGTCGACCCCGCGCCGCTCCACCGTTCGCAGCTGTGTCCCGAAGCGCGGTCCCATGAGGCTGAGGGCAAGGCCGGCGATCGACAGCACCACGAGCGTGGCCTTTAGCCCATGGCGCCACCGAGAGGCCGTGAGGGCCAACTGTTGGAGAAGCGCCGCATCGCCGAACTGGTCCAGCACCTGGTGGTAGCGCCGGGCCGCACGCCAGAACAGATACACGCCCCCCGGTACGGCCAACAGCGCCCACGCAAAGTGTGGATACAAAAATTCCATTTTGGATTTTCGAGTTTCGAATGTCGAATTACGAATTGATAGAGGTAAGAGCCTACTCAATTCGCACTTCGAAAATCGCAACTCGCCATTGTCTAGGGAAACCGGCGGAAGACAGTCGTGGAGAGCCCGATTTCCAGAAAGACGAGGGCGAGAGCGGGGCCGAGGGCCCAGGGATACCACTCTTGTTTATCGGTGTAGACGCGCTCGTCGACGTCGGTGGTTTCCATCTCGTCAATCTCGGCGTAGATTCGCTGCAGGGCCTCCTTGCTCGAGGCGGAGAAGTAGCGTCCGCCGGTCGTGGAGGCGACGCTGCGCAACATCTCCTCGTCCACGCCCCCCTCTCCCGTCTGCTGCTCCAAGTGGGTGGACGGCATCGACTGCGACGCATCCGACGCCCCAACCCCGATGGCGTACACCCGCACGCCGATACTGCTCGCAATTTCGGCCGCCGTCGCCGGGTCGATCTCGCCCCGGTTGTTGCGGCCGTCGGTTAGGAGCACCACCACCTTGCTTTGAGCGTCGGTTTCCTTGAGGCGGTTCACGGCCGTCGCGAGCGCGGTGCCCACGGCCGTTCCGTCCTCCACCACGCCAATGGTCACTCGTTCCAGCATCCGCTGCAGAAAGTTGTAGTCGAGCGTAAGCGGGACCTGCGTGTAGGCCTCTGCCGCGAAGACGATGAGGCCGACGCGGTCGGATACTCGTCCCTCGACGAACGACCCCGCCACGTCGCGGGCGGCCTCGAAGCGGTTCGGCTGGAAGTCTTCCGCTCGCATCGACGAGGACGTGTCCAGGACCAGCATGATGTCGATGCCCTCTGCCGACGTGGTGCGGATCACGTCGTGCACCTGGGGCCGCGCCAGTGCGACGACGCCGAGGGCGAGTGCGCCCATGCGGAGCACGGCCGGCAGCCCCTGCAGCCGGACGCGCCACGAGGTTGGGACGTGACGGGCCGGATCCACGTCGCTGTACTGGAGTCCCCCTTCCTGTCGCCGACGCCACCACGTCCACAGGCCCACCAGGGGCACGAGGAGGAGCAGCCATAAGAAGTATGGGGTGGCGAACGTCACGAGGAGAGCAGGGGCGATCGTAGGGGGCAAACCCGCGGCGATGTGCTTCTAGCGGCGGGGACGTGTGTGAGTATGTGAGTGTGGGGGGTTGGGAGTTGTTCAACATTCCGCCTTCACGCGTCACGCCTTCACGTACTCAATCTCACGAGAACGCCATCTGGCCTGAGGGCTGATTTTCAAACTTCGCTACTGGCCCTTGCGTTCGGCAACGGCGTCGCAGAGCGCAGGCAGAATTTCGCCGGCCGGGCCGCGAAGGGACTCGTCCACCTCGTCGGTAATGCCGGTCGTGTCCGGGTTGATCTCGGCCACGTACGCGCCGTTTGCCCGTGCCTCCATCGGAAACTGCGCCGCCGGATAGACGACCGCGCTCGTTCCCACGCTCAGAAAGACGTCGGCCTGGCGCGTGGCGTCGTCGGCCCGCTCGACGGCGTCCGGAGGCAGCATTTCGCCAAACCACACCACGTCGGGGCGGATGAGGCCGTCGCACTCCGGGCAGCGGGCGGGTGTGCCGTTTTGGATGGCGGCGTCGACCGTCTCGGCCTCCGCGGGTTGCTCGCAGTCCATGCAGTAGTTGTGCGTAATGTTGCCGTGGAGCTCGATCACGGTACTGCTACCCGCCCGGTTGTGCAGGTCGTCCACGTTCTGCGTGATGACGCTCACCGCCGGGACGTGTCCTTCCAGGTCGGCGAGTGCACGGTGGCCGACGTTCGGTTCGGCCTCCTCCACTAGTTGGCGCCGGTGCTGGTACCAGCCCTGGACGAGCTCGGGGTTGTCGAGAAAGGCCTCCACGTTGGCCAGCTCCTGGGGGTCGAATTTTTCCCAGAGGCCGTCCGGGTCGCGAAACGTGGGGATGCCACTCTCGGCGCTAATGCCGGCCCCGGTGAGGACGGCCACGTGTTCGGCCTCGGTCAGCCGGTGGAGGAGCGTGTCGCTGAAGTCAGTCATACGAACAAAAGGGGCAATCAATTCGAAACGCCATGCCGTAAACACCCACCGTGCCGTCGTTTTTCGGATGTTGCGTATGGGGCGTGTGGGGGTATGGGCGTTGTGTTTCCAACGGATTCGCCGACTCTACCGAGTAGCGGGCTATGCGGCGGACGCGACCTCATCAACTGCTTCCGAGCGGGTGGGGCCGGAGGGTGAACGGTCGGTGTCGTCGGGAGAAGAGTTCTTTGAGCGGGTGGCCTCGATCGTGTCGAGCGCCGTGCGGGCCTCCTGAAGTGCCTTCTCGTGATCAGAGGAGGTGGGTTTTGCATCGGCAAATTTCACGAGGTCGGCCAGTTCCAGGACGGCACGGACGCGCGCCGCGCCGTCCGTGGGAATGTCGGGGCGCGCCTCTAGCACCTCCACCACCTCCCGCGTGGTGTGCTCCAGGGCCGACACCTCCAGCTCCCGGGCCAGGTAGACGCGCAGGGCGTTGGAGAGTTCGACGTAAAACGGCTTGACGGCATCCGGGTCCGAGAGGTCGTAGGATTCGAGCTGGCGAATCCAGGTCGTCGCGGCCTCGTAGGGCGTCTTGTCTTGCTGGAGGGGCCGTTGCGCCGGGGCGGAATCGGACGACGGCCGGCGCCACCAGAGGTACGCCAGTCCGGCGAGCAGGCCGAAAACGACCAGTCCGAGGAGCAGCCACGTCCACAGCGGGCGGGGGAACGGAGCGGGGGGGGCGACCCCGTGAATGCCCTTCGCGTCTGGCCCCACGACCGAGACGACCGACACGATGCGGGCCGGGGCACTCGTTATACTCGTGTCGCGTCCGGCCACGACCTGGATGGGCACGGCGGGCACCCGGACCGAGTCGAGCGCAAAGGTCGCGGCCGTGTAGACCACGCTGTCGGCGACGGTGCCTCCTTCCAAGCGGCGAGTGCGCACGCCACTCCGGTCGAGCACGTCGATGTCCCCAAACACGACCGGTCCGGCGTCCGCCGCCGGAAAGGCCACGTCTGTCTCTCCGTCGTGGATGGCGACCATAGACACCGTAAACCGCTCGCCGATGGCCACACTGTCCGTCGATACGCGCGTCTCTAGCTGAACAGAGGGCTGCCCGATTGACAATTGTAGTCCGCTCCCGAGCAGAAGTGCTAGACCGAGGCCCAGCTGTCCGAGAAGGACGAGCCCTCCTGTCGTCCCCTCTACAAAACCGGACCTGCACCACCACATGCCACTAGTGCTCAGTTCAAGCTGAGGATGCCAAGTGTCGAATTGTGCTCCGTGTCCGCAACTTCCTTTCGGCTGCGAGATACAGTTGGGAGGACAGCGCTCGGTCCGACATGGGAAACGAGACGCAAGCACCCGATTCCAAATCAAAGCTCCTCGCTGTCAGTACGCCCCTCGCCCACGCGCTCCTCGTCTCTTAACGGCCTTCGAGTGGGTCTCCAAAGTCACCAACGTCCGATGAGGGCCGATCTCACCGCGATCGTCCCCGTCGCGAGCGCTCGCGGAAGAAGGCAATCAGCGGCTCCAGGGCATCCTCGTCCGTACGGACGGGCACGTGGCCCACGCCGGTACGTTGCAGAAGCGAAGCCGTCCGTTCACGACGAGCTCGCGCCCGCTCCGCAAAGGCCTGGCGGGCGGCCGGGTTGCGGGTGTCGAGGGTAACGGTTTCGCCCGTTTCGGCGTCGGTGAGGTCAACCAGCCCCACAGGGGGCAGTTCCTCTTCACGGGGATCCTGCAGTTCCACCCCCACGGTGTCGTGCCGCTGGGCCGCCGCCCGCAGCATTGAGTCGTACCCGTCGTCGAAGAAGTCGCTGACGAGCATGAGGATGGATCGTCGCCGCAGGATGCGGAGGACGTGCTGTAAGGCTCCTTGAATGTCTGTCCCTCGGGACCGTGGCTCCGCGGTGTACAGCTCTCGTATGCAGCGCAAGACGTGCCGCCGGCCCTTCCGCGGACGCACGAACGTCTCCACTTTGTCCGAAAAAAGGAGCAGGCCTACCTGGTCGTTGTTCTGAATCGCACTGAAGGCCATGACGGCGCAAATCTCGGCGGCCACCTCTCGCTTCCGCTTTCCCTGTGATCCAAAATCCTCCGAGCCCGATACGTCCACGCAGAGCATGACGGTCTGCTCCCGCTCCTCTTCGAAGACCTTCACGTAGGTCTCGTCCATCCGCGCAGACACGTTCCAGTCGATGTTGCGGATGTCGTCGCCCACCTGGTAGGGGCGCACCTCGGCGAATTCGATGCCCCGCCCCTTGAACGCGGAGTGGTACTCGCCGCCGAAGACGTTTTCGACCACGCCTCGGGTGCGCACCTCCAGGCGGCGAATCTTGTCGAAGAGCTCGTCGGGGATCATCGAGTTGCGCGGAGACGAGAGCGAGGAGCGCGGGAGCGCACGGAGGATCCCTAACCGACACAGGGAGAGGGGAGTTCAAATTAGGGGAGAACGGGAATTGTCCATACCGATATCCCTTGCCCTTTCCTACGCTCCCACGCGTCCATTCGCCTACAGGCAAAAGAGCCGCTGCTATACAATTCTGAGCTACGACATGCGATTGCTGTCAGAGGCAGATCGACTTTCATTATGGGGCTTGTTGACGTATAATAAATCAAAACGTTTGTACCGCGCTGTTTTCGTCCGTCGGACGCTCGTTTTTCTGGAATTAACTCCATGAAATGAGTACCTGGAAGCGGTTACAGGGGGGCAGTGATGCTGCTGGGCCGGCGGTGGGTCAACGGCGTTTCCCCTCTGGACCCCGGGACCTGGTGCGCTCGCTCCATTTCGTTCCACCGATCGGCCAATCCCATGTCTCTTCTCGTGCGTGCTGCAGGTTTCCTACTCGTCAGCGGGCTGGGCCTGCTCGCCGTTGCCGGCTGCGGGACCGACTCCTCCTCGCCGTCTCCGGACGAACAGGACACCGAGCAGGTGACCTTCGATGAACCGTTCCGGCCCCAGTTTCACTACACGCCCCGGCAACACTGGATGAACGACCCCAACGGGCTCGTCTACCACGACGGGACGTACCACCTCTTTCACCAGTACAACCCCGAAGGCAACACCTGGGGCCACATGAGCTGGAATCACGCCACCGCCGACGATCTCGTGCACTGGCAGCATCAGGGCGTGGCGATCCCTGAGGAGGGGAACGAGATGATCTTTTCGGGGAGCGCGGTGGTGGACGAGAACAACACGGCAGGCTTCGGCACGGGAAACGGCCCGGCGCCGATGGTGGCGATCTACACGAGCCACTACACGATCTCGGATGACTCGATCAACCAGGCGCAGTCGTTGGCCTACAGCACCGACGGCGGCGAGACCTGGACGAAGTACGAGGGGAATCCGGTGCTCGACCACCCGGACCCCGACTTTCGAGACCCCAACGTCTTCTGGTACGCGCCCGGCGAGAAGTGGATAATGACCATCGCCCTTCCCACCCAGCACAAGGTCCAGCTTTACGAGTCTACGAACCTCAAAGACTGGTCGCTCATGAGTGAGTTTGGGCCGGCGGGCGGCACGGGTGGCATTTGGGAGTGCCCAGCGCTCTTTCAGGTGCCGGTGGAGGGCACCGATCGGAGACAGTGGGTGCTGCAGGTTGATCTCAATCCCGGCTCGATTGCCGGGGGCTCCGGTGGGCAGTACTTTTTGGGGAGCTTCGACGGCACCACGTTCACCCCCCGAGAGGGCGAGCTGGAGAGGGCCCCCCGCTGGGTCGATTACGGACCGGACTTCTACGCCGTGATTCCCTGGAACAACGTGCCCGAGTCTGACGGGCGGGCGCTGTGGCTGGCTTGGATGAACAACTGGGAATACGGCGAGTCCATTCCGACGTCGCCGTGGCGCAGTGCGCAGACGATACCGCGCTCCGTCCACGTCCGCACGATTGACGGGACGCCGCGGCTGGTGCAACGGCCCGTGGAGGAGCTCCAGCAACTGCGGGAGACTCCCGTACAACTGCAGGAGCGCACCATCGGCCCCGGCTCTACCTCGCTCGCCGACGACGGCATTTCAGGACGGGCGCTGGAGATTGTGGCGGAGTTCGAGCCCCGGGACGCTGAGACGGTGGGGCTGGCCGTTCGGGAAGGCGAAACCGAGCGCACGATCGTCGGCTACGATGCCGAAACGGATTCTGTGTTTGTTGATCGGAGAAATTCCGGCACGGTGGATTTCCACGAGTCCTTTGCGTCCCGTGATGCCGCCCCCATCTCGACGCGAGACGGACGCGTCAGGCTGCACGTGTTCGTGGATCGCTCGTCGGTCGAGGTCTTTGCGAATGACGGCGCGCGGGTGCTCACGCATCGCATCTTCCCACGCCCGCAAAGCGACGGGGTGTCTCTTTTTGCAGAGGGCGGATCGGCACAGCTCGTTCGGCTCGACGCCTGGTCGCTCCGCTCGATCTGGGCGAACCGATAGCTGTTTCCGATATTCTCTTGTTGCGTCGGCTGCGATTCTTGAGGTGGAGAGCTCATTGATCAGAGACGTGAAACGTGATGCGTAATTGAAGGTCGGGTAGGTTGTCACGTTTTTACTCATCACGCGTCACGGACAGAGGACCCGGAGCGATTGCCCCCACTGAGTACGCTCGTACGCTGTACTTTACTGCCGCACACGTCATTATGAGTGACGACATTCTCTGCGTCGGAGAAATTCTTTGGGATGCGCTGCCCGACGGCCTGTTTTTGGGAGGGGCGCCATTCAACGTGGCGTGCCACCTCCGCGCCCTCGGAGAAGAGGGGGCCTTCGTGAGCCGCGTCGGCGACGACGTGCTCGGCGACGAGGCACTGCGCCGATTGCCCACCTACGGCCTCGATCCCGACCTCGTGCAGGTCGACGCGTCTCTGCCGACCGGCCTCGTGCGGGTGGACCTGGCCCCCACCGGCGAGCCCGACTACGACATCGTAGAGCCGGCGGCCTGGGATGCCATTACTCTCTCCGACGCGCTCCAGCAGCGGGCCGAGCAGGCTACGGCCGTCGTTTTCGGCAGCCTCGCCCAGCGGGCCGACACGTCCCGCCAGACCATCCGGGCGCTGTGCGAGACCGACGCCCGGTGCGTGTTCGACATCAACCTGCGGCCGCCCTACGTGGAGCGCAAAATTGTCGAGTACTCGCTGTTGGAGGCAGACGTCGTAAAGCTCAACGACGGTGAGCTCCGTCAACTGCGGACCTGGTTCGATCTGCCGAGCGGGGCCGAGGCGGCGATGGACGAGTTGGCGACCACCTTTAGCTGTTCGGCGGTGTGCGTGACGTGGGGCGGCGAGGGGGCGCGCCTCTGGATGGAGGGCCAGTTCTGGTCGCACCCCGGCTACGCGACGGACGTGGCGGACACCGTAGGAGCGGGCGATGCGTTTCTCGCCGCCTTCCTTTCGGGTTTCCTCAACGATCTGGACGGAGCGACCGTGCTCGATCGAGCCAATCAGCTGGGGGCGTACGTGGCTTCCCAATCCGGGGCGCTTCCCTCCTACGACGTGGGCACCCTGGCGGGCGTTGCGACCCTTGCCGACGTTCGGCTGGATGCGTAATCCTTTTACGAATGTCTTTCTCCATTGACTGTCGGTTCTGACGATATGAAATCCTCTCACCTGTCCGTATACCTGAGCACCCTCGTTGCGGCGCTTGGAGGCTTTCTCTTCGGCTTCGATACGGCGGTCATCTCCGGGGCTGAAGGCGCGATCCAGACGGTCTTCTCACTCGAAGAATTCTGGCTCGGCTTTACGGTGGCCGCGGCCCTGGGAGGCACGATCGTCGGCGCCCTCACCGCCGGGCGGCCCGCCGATGCGTACGGGCGCCGCACCGTCATGATTGTGCTGGCCGTGTTCTTTACCGTCTCGGCTCTCGGAAGTGCTCTCACGTCCAGCTGGGTCGCCTTTCTTCTCTACCGGTTCCTCGGGGGAATTGCCGTTGGAGGCGTCTCCGTCGTGGGGCCCATGTATATTGCCGAAATCTCTCCCGCAGACGTTCGGGGACGGCTCGTGGCGGCCCATCAGCTCAACATCGTCGTGGGCATCCTGCTGGCGTACATTTCCAACTACCTCGTGGCCCAGTACATTCCCACGTCGTCGTGGCGGTGGATGCTGGGGGTGGAGGCCCTTCCGGCGACCCTCTTCTTCGGGCTTCTCTTTTGGGTGCCGGACAGCCCGCGGTGGCTCGTGAAGAACGACCGGGCCGAGGACGCGGAGGACGTGCTCACGTGGCTCGGCATCGAGTCGGTCGAGGAGTCGCTCCAGCAAATCAAGGCGTCGCTGGTGAGGGAGAAACGGAAACCCGACGAGCCGCTCTTTCAGCCTGAATACGGATTCGTCATCTTTCTGGCCTGGGCCGTTGCCATGTTCAACCAGTTGTCCGGCATCAACGCCCTCATGTACTACGCGCCCCGCATCTTCGAGATGGCGGGGGCGGCCACCGACGCCGCGCTCCTGCAGTCGGTGGCCATCGGCGGAACGAATCTCGTGTTTACGCTCGTCGGCATGGCGATCATAGACAAGTTCGGCCGCCGCATTCTTCTGCTCATCGGGTCGCTGGGGACGGCCGCGTGTCTGGGGCTCGTGGCGTACGAGTTCTATGCCCCGACGCCCGGCGTTCTCGTCCTCGTCGGGCTGCTCGGCTTTATCGCGTTCTTTGCCTTTTCGCAGGGCGCAGTCATCTGGGTGTTCATTTCCGAAATCTTTCCCAACCGCGTGCGGTCGAAAGGGCAATCTCTGGGCAGCGCAACGCACTGGGTGATGGCCGCCCTCGTGACCTGGGTGTTTCCCATCATTGCTGAGGCCTCGGGGGGACACGCCTTTGCCTTCTTCGCCGCCATGATGCTGCTGCAGTTCTTCTTTGCCTGGTTCCTGATGCCCGAGACGAAAAACCTGACCCTCGAAGAGATGGAGTACAAGTTGGGCATCAGCACCGAGAAGCTGGATCGGGAAATCGACGAGGAGGCCGGTGCGGCGGCCTCGGCGTAATGCTCGTCGGTTCCGAGACGTTCGCTGCGCGCTATGCAGTCGGGGACGTGAGGGCCGGCAGGGCGTCTTCAATCTCGGAGCGCTGCGATTCCAGCCAGGACGGGAGCCGGAGCGTCTCGCCCAGCTCTCCCTCCGTTTCGTCTTCCAGAAAGCCGGGGCCGTCCGTCGCAATCTCGAAGAGGATGCCGGAGGTCCAGTTCGGGTCGCGAAAGTAGATGGACTGGAAATACTGTCGGTCCTTCACGTCGGTCACCTGAATCCCGCGATCGCGGAGAGTCGTCTGCCATTGCTTCTGCTCCTCCTCGTCGCGGGCACGGAAGGCCACGTGATGGACCGTGCCCTTTCCCATCCGGCCGGACGGGTGCCGGTCCTGTACCTGAAGGTCGACGACATTCGCAAGATCCGTCTCGGCGGGGCCCCGAAAGCGGCTGCGATTCTCGTTCTCGTCGATGTGCGTCCAGCCGAAGAGGTCCGTCAAGAGTTCGGGTGTACGGTCGTCCGCAAAGATCGGGAGAACCGGCGCGTGAAAGCCGCGGATGGCGTGTTCGGTCGCGATGGGACCGTCCTCCCACGCTCCAGGATTCACCATCCCGTCGGTGGCCACCAGCTCCAGCGTGAGGCCGAACGGATCGTCAAAACGAAGCGCGGGATCGCCGAAAATTTCGGTGCGGCGGCAAGAGACATCCGCTTCGTCAAGATGTGCCGCCCACTCCGCAATCGTGTTTGGCGGAATCGCGAAGGCGACGGACTGCACCATGCCGGCGCCGGTGTGCCCCTGTCGGGCCCGCGGCCACGGAAAAAAGGTGATGATGGTCCCGGGGCGGCCTACGGTGTCGCCGAAGTAGAGGTGGTGCGTCTTCGGATCGTCGAAGTTGACCGTCGTTTTGACGCGACGCAAGCCGAGTACGCCTGCGTAGAAGTTGAGGGTGTCCTGTGCGGCGCCCGAGAGGGCCGTGACGTGGTGGAGGCCGGGAATGGGGTCGGGCATAAGCGGCAGAACGTGGGTTACGAGGACGCGTCCTGTTGGACGATGGCCATCGTGCAGCGGCTCACGCAGACGAGTTTTTCGCCTTCGTGATGGATCTTGACGTCCCACACGTGGGTCGTGCGGCCGGTGTGGAGGGGCGTGGCAACGGCGGCAAGCCGGCCCTTCTGCACGGAGCGGACGTGATTGGCGTTCACTTCCATGCCGACGGCCGAGTGGCCCTCCGGCGCCGCCAGGTACGCCCCGATGCTGGCCACGGTCTCGGCCAAAACGACGCTCACGCCGCCGTGGAGCACACCGAAGGGCTGATGGTGCTTCGGCGTCACGGGCATAGTGGCCGTCACGCGCTCGGGGCCGGTCTCTACGAGGTCGATGTCGAGGAGGCCGGCGACGCCGCCGAGATCGTCGGGCAGGTCTTTGGCTGCAGTGGTTGAATTGGAGGATGAGTCAGGGGACATAGGGTTGCAATGACGGCGGACGGCCGACCGCGGACGGCGGCTCAGTCCTTATTTCGTCTACAGGGAGAGTCGGTGTAGGGACGACCGGCGGGTCGTCCCTACCTGCACGGGAGAGCAGATCTTGTACGAAGAAGGCACTCCGGGTGTCGGTACGTCAGCCGTCGAACGCCGTGAACGCAAGTGTGGTATTGTGCCCGCCGAAGCCGAACGCATTGGTGAGGGCGGCGGTGACGTCGCGGCCCACCGGGTCGTGCAGCGTATAGTTCAGATCACAGTCCTCGTCCAGCTCCTCCACGTTGATGGTCGGCGGCACCCGGCCCTCATGAATTGCGAGGATAGTGGCGATGGCTTCGGCCGCCCCGGCCGCCCCCAGCATGTGGCCCGTCATGCTCTTCGTCGCCGAGATGTTGATGTCGTAGGCGTGGTCGTCAAAGACGGTTTTCACGGCGTCGGACTCGATGACGTCCCCGACGGGGGTGGAGGTCGCGTGCATGTTGATGTGGTCCACGTCGGTTGGGGACAGGCCGGCGTCGTCCATCGCCTTCTCCATGGCGAGGGCTGCCCCGTGCCCGTCCGGGTCCGGCGCGGCGTAGTGGTGGGCGTCGTTCGACTTGCCTACGCCGGCTACCTCGGCGTAGATGGGCGCGCCGCGCTCCTGGGCCCGCTCCAGCGTTTCGAGGAAAATCGCCCCGGCCCCTTCGGCAATCACAAAGCCGTCGCGGTCCTTGTCGAACGGGCGGCTGGCAGACTTCGGATCGTCGTTGCGGGTGGACATGGCCCGCATCGAGGAGAAACCGCCCACGCAGAGCTCGTTGACCGACGCCTCCGTTCCCCCCACGAGCATCGCGTCGGCGTGGCCTTGCTGCATGAGCAGGAGCCCGTCGGTGATGGCGTCATTGCCGGTGGCACAGGCGCTCACGACGCAGTGGTTGGGGCCGCGGAGCGTGTGCTCCATGGCGATGAGGCCCGCCGCCATGTTGCTGATCATCATGGGGACGAAGAAGGGGGAGATGCGCCGCGCGCCGTTCTCCTCCAGGTTCAGCACCTCGTCCACAAAAATGTTGCTGCCGCCCACGCCCGTTCCCATCACCACGCCGATGTCGTCGCGCTCCTCCGGGGACAGCGCCTCGGTATCGAGCCCGGCGTCGTCGAAGGCCTGCTGCGTCACCGCCAGTGCGTACTGGCTGAACAGGTCCTGCCGCCGGATCTGCTTGTCGTCGAGGTACTGGCTGGCGTCGAAGTCCGTGACCTCGCAGGCAATCTTGGAGCGGACGTCTGACGCGTCGAACTTAGTGATGGGGCCTGCCCCACTTTCTCCGTCCATCAGGCCCTCCCAGAAGTCGGCAACGGTATTGCCAAGAGGGGTGAGGGCGCCCAGACCCGTAACAACAACACGATGGGCGGAATCGGAAGAAGCCATGAGTAGCAGGAGCTAGTCAACAATCGGTGCGAGGGGCGAGAGAAAAGGAAAGCAGGAAGAACGCCGTGCGCAGAAAATATGGGCAGGAGAAGAAGCGAGCGGTCGCGTCCGTCGAAGGGGGCAGCGTACTCCCGGCGTTCAGCGGCATCTCGTCGGCCCGACGAACGCAGCGTTCCGGACGTCATCGTCATCCGGTCTTCCCAGGAACGAATTACCGGATGGCACCCCTTACGGGTCGATCTGCGCTTCGCTCCGTGAAGTCTCGCCGCAGTGTCCGGGGAATTCTAGTGTAGTGTCTTCGCCACTCCGACGCAAACGCGCCCCCGGGGGTCATGCGGTTTTAACCCGTTTTGCGGAGGCAATCCGGGGAAGGCGACCCTGTTTTGGGCAAACAGGGGGGGCGAAGACCGGGGAAGAACGAGCAGAGTTGCTTCCGGGAGGCTGCTCCATTGGCGGCTGCTCCGTGGATCGCTGCGCATCCGATGGCCAGAGAACCGGTCGACGACGAGCAACGAGAGAGGTAGGGAACGGGCTCGAACCGCCTCAACTTCGTGAAAGGCATCCCGGTGGGGTTTCTTCTGCGGTCCACATTTTTATATTTAGGGTGTAGCACTGGCGGGTCGGTCTCCGTCCCTGTGTACCTTTTCGAGATTAATTGCAGGACCGAGCACCTGTGGCATCGGGCGTTTTGCTCTCTGAAAAGGTCTGAATTCTTTTCGTAGCGCGTCCAACGGCGCTACGAAGGGAGCATCCCTCACGTCCAGCGGATAATCTCATAATCCTACAGAGGGACGGCAACCCCGTCGCGTCCTGTTCACTTCACCCCTCACGAGCCGCTTCCGATTACCAATGCCTACCCGTTCCGCTTTTCGATTTGATCCGAAAGCCATCATTGGATCGTTCGTCATCGGCGTGATCTTCGTCGTTCTTCTGACCTGGATGAACGGCAATGCGTTCGCTGCCCCGACCTTCCCCCTTCTCGCTATGACCTCGGGCTTTATTCTCGCAGGGGTCTCGTACGGATACCTCAGTGAGGGGGAGACCGTGCTAGAGCCGGCGCTCGCCGCGATTCTGGTCGCTGTGGCGTCCTACGCCATCATTTCGGCGCTCGATCTCCGCTGTTTCAACGGCCTGCTGAAGGAGGGCACCTATACCTACATGATGGTCATCTCCTACATGAACGGACTGATTTTGACCTTTGCCGGGGCCTGGGCCGGTGAGAAACTCGAACGGACCTACGCTGGATCGGGACAGCCGGCCATGGAATGGGGCTGGATTGTGGCCGGAGCCATTCTGGGGCTTGCCGTGAGCCTTTTTCTCGCCAATCTGGTCATCTGGCTCTTTGGCTTGTTTACGAGTTCGATCACAGCGCTGGAGCCTGAAAATGCCTGGGTCATGCTCTTCGTCGTCTTTCTCGGTTTGCAGGCCACCGGCTACGTCTGCGCCTTCCGTTCACCGGGCGACACGTCATACGAGGCTGCGGTATCGGGCCTGATCACGCTGATTCTCCTGATCGACGTCTTCGTCTTCACCCTCGCCGGACAGAGCATTCTCTCCTACCTGCGGATGTCCCTCGTGCTCTTCGTTGGCCTGCTTGCCTCCCTCGTGGGCGGCTACGTGGGCGAGCGGATGCAGGTGGAAGTGGAAGGGCCCCACCCAACGCAGGCCTAAGTGTCCCGATCAAGACCGTCTCCCAAAGCGACAGGGGACAGTGCCGGTAGTGGGGCTACGGGCTTCCGTGTGGGGGCGTACGTGAAGAGGAAGCCTCCGTCGCTCCATTGCCGGTACGGTTAGGGGACTGGATGAGGACCGGACGGACGGCCTGGGCGTAGCTGCCGAAGATGCCGGTGCCCCCGTCCACGTGCTCGATGACGTTCGGAATTTCGCCGGGGGCAAAGCCGCCCTGCTGAACCTGCTGTGAGCGAAGAAAGTCGTAGTAGTTGTCGTCTACGACGTTGACCCCAATCTCGTTGGGACCAAAGAACGCCACGGCCAGCCAGGGCAGATCAATCGTAATGGTGTCGTCCGCGTTGCGCTCGAAGTTGCCTTCGTTGAGAAGTCCGGACGAGGTGGTGCGGAGCGAGGCGAGGCTATCCTCCTCCGGGTCGAAACCGTCGGCGTAGAAGGGCGTGAGGGCTTGGCGAAGGGTCGAGTCCGGCGTGTTCTGAAAGTCGAGCAGCGAGACGGTAGTGAACGTAAACACGTTCTGTGAGTTGCCGCCCCGACGCGGAAGATCGACCGTGAAGGCCGGCTGGTTCGGGCCCTGGTAGGCCGCAGTGTCGTTCCGGGTCTCTACCACCTCGATGGGACCGGGCACGGTCGTCGTGGATGTCAGGGACGCCTCGTCGTTCGTTTGGACCTGGAGGCGGTAGGTGGTTTGCGGCTGCACGAGGGAGGCGACGTCCGGCGTGTACAGGCCGGGAACGGAGTCGCGCTCGCTGTAGGAAATTGTTGCGGCCACTGTGCTGTCCGAGGTGAGTTGCTGCACGCGCACCTCGGCGTCGCGAACGGCATTGGCGGTCGGGTCGTAGGGCTCGTTCACACTGACTGTTCGCGAGAGCCGAACCGGTGGCAGGGTAGCTCCGGCCTGTAAGTACGCCTCCACGACGATTTCTGTGGACGGCTCGGTGGCGGTGGTGTCGCAGCCGAGCAGGTTAATTCCGAGTAGGAACGTCGTAAGAAGAATGAGGGAACGAATGGACACGGCGGGGAGAGAGGCTTCGTTCATTGGGGAGGGAATCGGGACGATGTAGGGCCGAGGGACAGGCCGCGACTGACTAAAATGTGAGAGAAAGAGAGAGATTGGGAATCGGGTAGGGGATTTGGGGCGTTTCGGTGCGATCGAGCGTCCCGTCGGATTCGCTGGTGTACTGGTAAAACCAGATATTGCGGCGGGAATAGGCGTTGATGGCCTGTACCTGCAATTCGTAGTCGGCCACCCCGAAGAGCCGACCTGTTCGCGCAACGCCAAGGTCGAGGCGGTGGTAGGCCGGAAGTCGGGCGTTGTTGAAGGGACTTACGAGGACGTTCCGCGACTCGACCTGAGGCTGGAATGGGTCGCCGACGAGCTCATAGCGTTCCTTCGGCTTCGTGTAGGCCTTGCCCGTGTTGTAGTTAAAGGTGCTGGTAAGTCGCCATTGATCGGTCACCTCGTAATTGGCCGCGAGGGTTAGGCTGTGCGTCCGGTCATAATTCGGTGGGTAATATTGGGGCTCGCCGCTTTCATTGGTGTTGATGTTTGGGAAGCGACGCTCGGTGCGACCCAGGGTGTAGCTGAGAAATCCGTTGAGCGTTCCTTCTTTCCGGCGGAGGAGGACCTCGACGCCGTAGGCACGCCCGTCGCCGAAGTGGAAGCGTTCGGGGTACGGCACGCCGGCATTGTCGGGCAGAAAGGGGTCCTGTTCAAAGAGGTCACGCATGGTGCGTCCGTAGCCTTCGACCTCAAGCTGCCAGTCGGCTCCGAGGCTCGCCTTCACGCCGAGGGCCACCTGATCGCTGGACGATGGAGGAACGCCCTCGTTGGCCATGAGCCACGTGTCGAAGGCCGTGAAGAGCTGGCTCGTCTCAAGGGTGAGAAACTGGTGATAGCGTCCGTAGGCGGCCTGCAGCTGAACGTCGGAGGTTAGATTGTAGTCAACCGAGAGGCGCGGAGCGAGCCGCCAGAAGTTTCCCCGGCTAAAGTACGTGCCGCGCACGCCTCCCTTCAGCGTCCACGCCGAGGTCGGCTGGTAGGTGTCTTGCACGTACAGGGCCACGCGCCGCCCGGAAATGCGCTGGTCGAAGATTGTGTTGTCGTCAAAGGTATTGGTGAGTTCAAACGCCATCGTGCTGGCCTGGAGCCCACTTTCCACCGTGTGTTGCTCGTTCGGGGTGTACTCCAGATCCGCATTCAGGGAGAGGTCGTTGACCCCATTTTCCTGGACGAACTGCGTTCCGGCCAGATTCGCGGTAGGAGAGCTACGATAGCGGGACCCCGTGAGGGTTACGGTTGAGAATACCCGGTCGCCGAAGAGGTGCGTCCAGTCGGCACTCACGGTTTGATTGCCGTAGTTGACGTCGAACTGGCTATCCTCCTGCGGGCCAATGACGAGGAAGTCCTGCCCGCCGTAGAAAGAGAGCGAGAGCTTGTCGTTGGGGCTGGCCTCGTAGTTGACCTTGGCATTCACGTCGTAGAACGAGAAACTTTCGGGGATGCCGTCGCCGCCGGCACTGCGAAGGGCAGCGAGGACCGGTTCGAGCGTCGAACGACGCACGGCCACCATGTACGAACCTGCAGGATCCTCGTCCGAGCCCCCGTACGGCCCCTCCACGTACGCTCGCGAAGCGAGCAGACCCAGACTGAGGCCCCCAGTCGTCTCGCGCCGGTTGCCGTCCTTGTTGTAAATGGACACCACACTTCCGAGTCGCCCCCCGTACTTGGCGGGATAGGCGCCCTTGTACAGCTGCACGTCCTTGATGGCGTCGGGGTTGAAGGTGGAGAAGAAGCCAAAGAAGTGAGTGGGGTTGTAGACCGTCGTGCCGTCGAGCAGAACGAGGGTCTGATCGGGGCTGCCACCGCGGATGTAGAGATTGCTGGAATAGTCGGAGGCTGTGCTGACGCCGGGCAGTAGGCTGAGAGAGCGAAAGACGTCCGGCTGCAGAACGGACGGTAGCTCCGTGATGGCGGCGGTAGAGAGCCGATCGGTCCCGATCTGGCGTTCAATCTCCTCGTTTTCGCCCTCTCCCGTCACCACCACCTCGTCCGCCTCCAGCTCGGCAGGGGGGAGCTCTACGTCCAGGCGCCGCTCCTCGCCCGGCTCCAGGGTGATTTTTTCGGTGTACGTCTGAAAGCCGACGTAGGACACGAGAAGAACGTGCGTGCCGGGTTCGATTCCTTGGAGCGTGTAGTAGCCTGAATTGTTGGTTGCGGTCCCCTTCCCCGCTCCCTGCAACAGGACGTTGGCTTGAAGCAGCGTTTCTCCCGTCGAGGCGTCGCGCACGTACCCGCGAATCGAAGCGGTCTCCTGAGCGAGGACGGGTGAGGGAAGAAGCAGCGCAGCGAGGAGGGCGATCAGGCAGAAATGGAAGCGAACCATTCGTGAACCAAAAGTGTGTGCGGAAGTGAAGCGCTACGGCGGTACAGGTCGTTCCTACCCTCCAACGCCTGGAGTGGACCGTTGATGCCCGAGATTCGATGAGTCGGGCGATTCGTCGGACGAGTTGCAGGGGCGAACTCGACGTACGTCGCGAAGAATCGCGTCTTCGAGAATCTCTCGCCTGTCGCACGGGGCCTTCGGAACGGTGATCCTCTCTCCACACGTCTTTAGTGGAGAGGTTATGCCGTATTTACACGTTTTCTCAGGACGGCATTCGTGGTCCGTCGAATCGACAGCGTTGGGGGCGGAGTTGAAACCGCGCCTCCGAACCTGATTCTCTCGGTCGCGGGGGTCGTCCGATGGGAACGGACTTTCCGTCAAATGACCTCTGACGGACTCTCATCCGCCAAACGAACTGACGCGCCCCCCTCTCGTATGCCCCACGCACTCCCGGTTTTTTCCACGTTCTGCCCGCGTCCATTCCCCATGCCCCGCGTCCATCGTCTCCCCGGATTGTTGGTGTTCTGTGTGCTTCTACTCGTGAGGCCTGCGGAGGGGCAGTCCGATCGGGACGCGCACGCAAGGGCCGAGCGAGAGGCCCAGGCTGCGGCGACCGAATGGCTGACGCTCGTGGAGGACGGGGACTTTGAGGACAGCTGGGAGGCGGCAGCCGCACCGTTCCGGGAACGGATCGAAGAAGAGCAGTGGGAAGAACGGGGCGAACGACTGCGCGACTCCCTCCGGGCCCGGTCGCGCCGCACCCGGTCGATGGTGCAGTACCGCGACTCGCTCCGCGACATTTCCGGCGGCCCCTTCGTGATCCTAACGTATCGCTCGTCGTTTGAGGGCGGGCGCGTGGAGGAGGTCCTCGTGACGGTGCGGGAGGATGCAACGTGGAAAGTGACCGGGTACCAGGTGACGCCCCTTCTTCCAGATAGTGCTCAGACGGCCGCTTCGTCCAATTGAGGCACATCCCCGTGCCCGATCGTTCGTTTCTTGCTTCTGTTTCGCTTAAGCCCTGACCCCAGCATGTTTCGATTCCTGCCGCTTGCTGCCGCCCTCCTTCTGCTGATCGGCAGCGTGCCCGCCCACGCTCAGGAGGCGGATACGTCCGACGCGGATCCACCTGCTGCCGACACGACGGTGACAGACCCGTCTGTCTCAGACACGTCTGTCACGGACACGACGACTGCCGATACTGCTCAGGCCGAGTCGGTTCCGACGGATACGACACAGACGGATTCCCTCGCGGCCGACAGTGCGGGGGTCGTTGCGGACACTGTGTCGATGGCTCCGGAGGAGCGCGCCCGGGCGGCGGCCGAGTCGTGGCTCGTATTGGTCGACTCCAGCGAGTTTGGCAACAGTTGGGACGCTGCCGCTCCGTCCCTGCAGGACGGACTCACGCGGGAGCAGTGGATCACGCGGGCGACCCGGGCCCGAGAGCAACTTCAAGGCCTCCAGTCCCGCCGGCTCCGATCGAGCGAGTACCGTGACTCCACAGCTCAACTCCCTGGGGGCCCCGTCACGCTTCTTCAGTATTACTCTATATTCGACGGCGGTACCATGCTGGAAGCAGTCATCACGACGCGGCCCGACTCGGTCTGGAAGGTGGCGGGCTACCGCGTCGTGCCGGCTCCCGATAGCATCGCCGCTCCGGATAGCGTAGCTGCCCCCGACAGTGTAGCTCCCGACAGCACGGCTGTCCCCGATAGCACGGCCGTTCCCGATAGCATGGCCACTCCCGACAGCACAGATGTCCCGAGCGATACTACGGAGGCCTCGGGGTCGATGCCGGAGTAGATTCTGCAGAAAGGAGTTAGAAGAAAAAGGTCTTGTTACGACACGCAGATTTTGTCACGACAGGATGAAAGCATCGTGGGGACGTTGACAAGGCGGTAGGCGACGCCGATTCTATCGAGTCGTACGTTCGCACTCGGCAGCACCTGAGAATGGCGGCCCCGCTCGGCATTCGACCGACCGGCTGCTTCTCGTGTCGAGTGCTTTTTCGAATTGGCTCCACCGACCGTCCATGCGATTGGCTCGCCTCCTCACCGTCTTCAGCATCGTTGCGTTGCTCGCCGGGACCGTTCGGGCTCAGCCCGGCCCCGACACGTCCGGCGTTGCGTTCGAAGTGAATCTGCCCGACAGCGTGGTCGTAACGGCCACCCGCGTCGCGGCGGAGGCCCGGACCACGGGGCGGAAGGTGAGCATCTATACTCAGCGCGACATCGAGTCCCTTTCCGTGAATAGCGTCGACCAGCTGCTCGACGTGGTCGGGGGAATCGACGTGCAGAGCCGGGGCGGGTTCGGCGTGCAGAGCGACTTGACGATGCGCGGCTCCACCTTCAACGGCGTGCTCCTGCTGCTCGACGGCGCTCGCATCAACGATCCGTATACCGGCCACTTTCTGATGGATCTGCCGGTGCCGCTCTCGGAGATTGCGCGTGTGGAGGTGCTGCACGGTCCGGCCACCGCTCTCTACGGCCCCGACGCCCTCGGCGGCGTCGTACACCTCATCACCAAGACGGCCCTGCGCAGCGGTCAGGTGGATGGCACCTCGGCCCGCGTCGATGGCCGGTACGGGCAGAACAACTTCTACGACGTGAGTGGCGCGGCC
>JAHENZ010000073.1 GCA_018609755.1 Salinivenus sp.
AGCAACAAACAGGACCAGGAAAACGGCTAAGGCACTGATTACCGATCGATAAGTATCCATGGCTAAAATCTTAGTTCAATTATAGTTGTTCAACAAGAGGTCCATCTAGTAGCCACATCGAGGATGAGTCTCGACGCCGCTTCCAAAGAACTTCGTTCCTTCACCATCTATCATAACTCCTATATCAACTCCAACCATATCCAAAGCCTCGTAATCGTCGTTCGACAGATCTCTATCGTAATCAAAATCACTACACGGGACGTTCTCCCCCTCAAAGTATGGCTGGGTGTGAATTAGTGCTATTGCATCTTCGGGAATGTAGGCGCTATTAATCGCGGCCCTGCATGGGTCTACACTCTCGTAAGCTTCAGAAGGAAGATCATAAGCAACGAATTTGCCATTTCGTTGGAGAATCACACCTACGCGCTCCTTTCGATCACTGGGATTCTTATTGGGGTCACTCTGCACCCATAAGCTTAGGAGCGCTCCAGACCGTTCAGCCGCCCGGAGCATCTTCCGATGCTTGGAATTATCGATACTCTGGTCGTAACAACTTCCCGCTTCGTCGCAATAGTCCGGCGGATTGTCCGACTCGCAAGGATTACCACCTGGATCTGGTTCATCGGTTGGTCCGGTGTTCGCATCCGGTTCGCGGAAGAATTTTGGTGGGTTGCCCCCACTGCTTCCACCGTCGCCCGGTAGACTCCCGTTGCCTCCGCCCCCTCCTCCCGAACTGCACCGTATCCAGGTCCCTTTCGGCCCGCAATAGGTGCCAACGCAAACGACAGCGTCTCCGGAGTCACACCCCTTCGCCGAGACATCTCCGCCCTTTACGCCCGCCCCCGATTCTTCTTCTGACAGACTGTCGGCTCTCTTGAATCCTCCCTCCCGGAGCTGTTCCGGAGAAACCCGAAAGAAGCGGCGCACCCGCTTTTCCGCGCCCTGTACGTCGGGAAGACGGCACCGAAGCCGCACGCTAATGTTGCTCGGATGCGGCACGGCCGGCACCTGGATGTGAGCCTTGAGGGGCATGGTCTCCCCGTCGGCCCGGGCCAGCACCGAATCCGGGTACGACAGCTTTGCCGAGCGGTGATAGTAGCCCGGCCCCCGCGGGCCGTCGGGCCGGTAGAGCGTCATCGTGCAGGCGTGTGTTGCGTCGAATGAGGCATCGTCACCATTCTTCTTCCCCGGACCCACCGTCCGCATCCGGAGCGGCCCGGAACCGGACATCCCCGTTACCATTTGCCCCGGCTCCAGAAGCGAAATCTGCGGATTGCTGGATGCAGGCTCGGAGGCATCGTCGTTGACGCCGGGCATAACGTCGCAGGCCGCAAGCCCGAAGATTCCGAGCACGAGTCCGATCCAAACGGGTACATGGAGAAGCCTCCCCCGACCCCGAAGCTGCCGGGTCGAAGACGAATGATCACGAAGAGAGCTACCGTCTGCACCGATCATGCCGTAAAGTCTGAGACAGCGGAAGTTAACGTGAGACTCAATCACGATTTTATTCTCAGGAAAGGGGGGGGCAATGTCAAGACTCTTCACACCACGCATGAATGAAAATTAGATAAACCATAAGATTAGGTTTTAAAAACCGGCCAACCTCCGGTCTCCAGGCATGCAACTCGGGGTTGTATCTCAGCCCTGGCGCCCCCTCGTTCCTCTCGGGGCTGGACGTACCTAGTGACCTTGTACAACTACTCTGACGGTTTCGAGCGTCGGTCACCTGACGCCACAATCGTCAGCGTTTGCTGGCAGCAGTCGATACTGAGCATGTTCCGCGCAGGAGATACAGTCGAAAACAGCGTCACGATATCTGCGATTTCTCGCGTTTCAGTTGTGCAAGCCCACTAGAACGGTAAACGGACCATCTTTAGGAGTCGGTACCCATCGGTCCTTCAGTGAAACCGACGCAAAAGGCCCGCGGGCCGGTTGCCGATGCGCCGGGGTCTCCCTTCCTTAGGGAAATAGGTGGCGTCTCCGCCCACTTCGGGCCTCCGTCCTCGATTCTCCATCCACTATGCCCTCGCCCCCCACCCTCCCCGATTGGGACCGCGCCGTCGTGAAGGTCGGCAGCGCCCTCATCGCACCCGACAACAGCGGCTGCAGCACGACCCACCTGCTGCCCATCGCCCGGTTCATCATCGAAAGCCGGCGCCAGGGCAAAGAGGTGATCCTCGTCTCCTCCGGCGCCGTGGCCGCAGGGCTCGCCGAGCAGGGCCGCGACGACCCGAACAGCGGACTCTCGATTCCCGAGCGGCAGGCACTCGCCGCGATCGGGCAGCCACTGCTCATGGCGCATTGGCGCCGCCTCTTCGACGTGACGTGCGCACAGGTGCTGCTCACGTACGACGACCTCCAGCGCCGGTCCCGCTTCGTGAATGCGAAAAACACGATCCAGGAGCTGCTGGACCGCGACACGCTCCCCATCGTCAACGAAAACGACACGGTGGCCACTGAGGAGCTGCAGGTGGGCGACAACGACAACCTCGCCGCCTACGTGAGCGTGCTCGCCGAGGCGGACCTGCTCGTCATCTGTTCGGACGTGGACGGCCTCTACACGGCCGACCCGCATCAGGACCCGTCCGCCGAGCGCCTCTCCGAAGTGGATGCGATTACCGACGAGATTTACGACATGGTGGGCGGCTCGCACCGGGCCGTAGCCCGCGGCGGCATGCAGACGAAGGTGGAAGCCGCGGAGAAGGCGACGGATCGCGGCATCGACACGGTGCTCGTGAACGGGACGAAGGGCCGCCACCTCGACGCCCTCGGGCGTGGGGAGATGCCGGGCACCCTCTTCCGCCGAGCCGAACGCCCCCTGTCCGCCCGCAAGCACTGGATGCTCCACGCCCTGCCCACCACGGGCCGCATCGTGGTGGATGCCGGCGCCGCCGAGGCCCTGCGGCACCAGGGAGCGTCACTGCTTCCCTCCGGCGTGGTCGCGGTCGACGGCCCCTTCGGACAGGGCGACGCCGTCGAGATCGCCATTGCGGACGAGACCTCCGGCACCACGCCCCCCATCGGCAAAGGCATCACCCAATACGGATCGGAGGCCCTCCGCCGCATCCAGGGGCAGCAAAGCCACGCCATCGCCGACATCCTCGGCGATGCCCCCGCCGATCACGTCGTCCACCGCGACGATCTAGTTTTGCGGCACGGGGATCGGGACGGATAATCCCACCTCCTTTTGCAGAATTTCCTGTGTCCGTCGGGTTTCTCTCTTGTGGGTGTGTACGTTTGGAAGTGTGGCGGTATGAAAGTGATACGTACAGACCTTCACACTTTGGTACCTACACACCTCCCCCAACCGCCTCTTCGAGTAGAACCGCCGTGTCGGGAAACTGCTCGACGACGGCTCGATCCCCCGTGACGAGAGCAACACCGAGCTGCTGAGCGAGCGCGACGTACTCGCATCCCGACAGCCGTCGGGAGGAGTGGTCCGTCCGGTCCACGAGCCGCAGGACCGCATCCGTAGGCACGTCATAGGTGTGCTCCTCCAGATCAGTCTCCGTCCGAACGGCGATCCGTACTGCATCAGTACGATCCAGTCCGCGGTGTCGAATATGCTGTGCGAGCACGTTCCGAAACTCGGAACGCCAGAGCGACGGCGCCGCCCAGGTAGCCTCTTGTCGACGAACGGCGCGTGCCGCTTCGGTCCGCCCAACATCGAGCCAGAAGTAGCTGATCAGGTCGGCGTCGGCAACAATCATTCGAGCCCCTCTCGTCGTTTCTCCTTTTCGATGAGCGATGGATCAAACTCCGTGTCGATGTCCCGATTGAGGGCTTCCGCCTCGGCGATGACGGTCTCGGCGTCGCGGCGCGTGGGAAGGAGGGCCTGCTCCAGGATCCAGATCGCCTCGCTGTTCATGCTGCGTCGATGCCGCTCGGCCTGCTCCTTGAGGCGCTGATGCACCTCGTCGGGCACATTCTTCAGGGTGATGTTCGGCATGGTATCATTCCGGTTTCGGTTTGGAACCACGACGGGAAATGTACACGCCAGACGGCCTGAGCGCGTTTCGTCAGGAAAGGATATCACCCAATCTCCAGCGTACTCTGCCGGGTCCCGTTCTCATCCTCATGCCACTCCAGCTCAAACTCGATCTCCATCTCGGCCGAGCCGTCGTCATTCTGCTCCCGCTCCACTTCCACCTCAAACTGCAGGCGCTCGGGGACGGATACAGCAGTCGTTTCGCCGCCCGCAGCAAACTCTAGAGCACCCTCGCCGTCCAGTTTGTCGGCAATTTCGCGCAGGTAGGCCGCCACGTTGGAACGAGAGAACGTCTGCTCAAACTCGAAGAGTGTGTTGTCAGCCATGGAATTGAAGGATCGGTCTGTAGAAACGCGTCAAAGGGGGACTATCTTTTACGTTGCCAGACGCCGTCGGGTTGGCCCGGAGGACGCTCACAGCATAGGCTCACTGACGGTTTTCTGCCGGTCCGGCCGGAACTGCTCGGACGCGAGGCGTGCGAGCACGGGACCGATCGCCTGCCGGGGAACGGCGAGGGCGTCGTGGGGGGAAGCTGGCTCAGCTGCACCTCCGGACTATACAGCTTGTTCTGCTGCGTCAC
>JAHENZ010000074.1 GCA_018609755.1 Salinivenus sp.
AGGAAGGGTTCCGACGACTCGATGGCTACGAAGATCTTCCGAGGCTACAATCCGCTCTGAAAGAGACGATACCCGACGAGGAATAAGCCGGCAGGAGGAACTCCTTCTCAGGTCGTTTCAACTAGATTTGCATTTACACCATCAGCCCTCCTACGTCGAAGTCAAAAAGTGTTATACCTCAATGCGGACAGAGCGTCCGTGAAGCAAGCTTTGCAGGAAGAAGAGCTGTCTTCTCCGGAAATAGTCAGAGAGATTCTAAGTACTGACATCGAAGAGTTACGAGACGACTATCAAACGGCGTGCAAAAGTTTTCGGGAGACCTGCAGGAAGGAATTTGGAATCGAAGCTCTCACCGACGAGACTAGAGACGCAGTGGAGCAACTGGAAGCCAGTTCCCTGCCCGATTTTCGGTGAGCGAATCGACGTTTCCTCTGTGCTCGAGGTACCATGAGATGGAGGCCCGATCAACGGCGCAGTGCGACAAGCTACCGCAGACCGGGCGTATCAGAGTCGGCTTTATGATACGCAAATTTGCTACCGAGAAGCTACTGGACCGACCGGCCGATTGCAACCTAATCGGGCTTTGATTGCGCTTTTGGCTCCCGGGTCGCTGGACTATATCCTTGTAGCAACGGTGCCCGAATGCTTTGCCCTCAGCCAGAACCTACCATGCCCAGTATTCCTGCGTTCTGTCAAAACTGCGGTACAGTATTTCCGTCCGGATTCCACTTCGAAAACGTCGAGCAACTAACTCTTGCGGGCAACGAGTCCGGTCCATGTCCAGTCTGTGGAGAAATCGGAGAGATACCGGACGGGGTATTTACTGTAACCGAAAATACTATCGAGCTGATCTCAGGACCCGAACGCACCGTTGAGCAGCTTCAACGTCTAGCCGAAGTTCTCCGGCGGGCCCAGGGAGACGGCTCTGATAAAGAGGAGATCCAACGAGCAGTCTCGAAAATCAACCCCGAATTTTCCAAACTGGTCGACTGGCTTCCAGAGTCAGAAGAGGCCCGGTATGCAATGATGACGGTCCTAATCAGTCTTATCGGTCTTTTAGCTGAGCAAGGGTGGAGCTACTTAGAGTACCAGGAAGCCCAGAAACGGACCGAAATCGTACAGCAGGCCATCCAGGAGGCAATGGAGTGCAAATCAGAGGAGGACATTGACAAAAGGATCGAAGTAATTGCAAGAATGGAGGATGCCCCGAACAGCTCGGATGCAGAGGACCGAGATAGCACGGAGGTAGACCAAAGAGAGTAACCCTTTCCGAATCCAGAACGGCATCCTCATCTTTTGGCTCTAGCCCGGAGACCGATCGATTATTTCATCGTGTCTCAGTTCCCTTGCTCAAACCGATCATCGCAACCAGACCACACAGAACGATGGCTAGCTTAATGATCGATTGCCCAGACACCGGGAAGCCAATTCACACCGGCATGGATCTTTCGAAAAGTGCGTTCGAATCCACTACTCTCCAGAATAACAGGACTGATTGCCCTCACTCGGACTGCCAAGAAGATTTCCACACGTGGGATAAGGAGGACGCTTACCTTGAGGACGAAGATTGACCCCAAGGCTCTGTAGAAAACCGACCGGATTCTGAGCCCCTACCAGATCGCTAGAGAGGCATAGTTTCATAGACAAGGCCCGAGTGCCACCGGCGAAAGCGGCACCCGAGCCCTGATTCTAAGATTGGGTTTTACACTTTATCTGTCGATTGAGAACTCCACCTTCGTAGCTTCGCTGAGCTCGACGATATTGCCAACCTCCTTCTTTGAAAGCAGAACGAGGTGAATATCGCTGTTTTCTGGAACGCTTATGTCCGCCGATGTAGATTCCAGGGCGGCTTCCAACTGTTCGGGCTTGAGCTTATACGCCGACCCATTTGCCACGTCTACGACGATCCCAATGAGCCCCCAACTGAAGATGTTACCGAAGATCGGCCACCCGATCGTAAAGTCCTTATTGAGGTTAAGAGTCTCCGAGGAGTACCCATCTCTCTCGAAACGGACCTGATAGTTCCTTCCTGTATCCAGGTTCAGCGTAGTTGGTGTTTCACCTCGGTCTTGCCCATTGACGATCACCCGTGCATTCGGCGGGTCGGACGTCATTTGTACCTCCTGGCTAGACCCTCGAACAATCGTGGCACACCCTGAGAGGTATGGAATTAAGAGCAAAAGCGCGAAGGCGGAAAGGGTCGTGCGAAGTGTAGAGAAAGACGTCATGTGTGGTAGAAATATTTGCTCAAAAGCGAAGCATTCATATAAACAAACAAAAACCGAACCAGACAAAAATCTACTAGCAGAGACTACCTTGAAGTGTGGGAGTTGGTTTTAGGCACGCCACTCGGAGAGGTCAAGCTCTCTGGCCCGGATTTCAAGTGGGTCGAGGTATACGGTTTATCATCTCGATAGGAATAATTCTTGGTCTTGCTCGATGCCTCACGAACCGGCTCTCCAATGCGATATGCCTCCCGCCTCTCCTATCCCTTCACTCTACGTCGTATGAAGTTAACTCTGCATCGCGACTATACCCAGCATCGATCTGAATAAGACCCACTCCGGGGGCGAATGTAGCGACATCTGCGGCGGGGTCCGGTCCGTCAATTTCGTATTTTACTGCATCGAACGTTCCAGCCTCGACCTCCACTGACTGCTTACTCACAGTAACCTGATAAGTCACACCTTCGCCATCCGTGTAATCGTAAATTTCTCCGTCTTCGACCGGGTACTTCAGGAGAAACTCTTCTGGGTCGAAATTATCGCGAACAAATATCCCATCTCCTCTTGCGTCCGCAAAGTAGGAGCTTCCAGAACCGCTAAATTCGTAATATTCCGTGCCATTGATGGTCCGCGTACCCGAAATAGAGACGGTTCCGCCTAGCCCTCCCTCGTAAGTCCAACTGTTACCCGTCTCCAGTGGGATCAATGCAGACTGACCGCCTCCGTTACTACCCCCAGAATCACAAGCGGTCGTTAGCGTTCCAGCTACTAGAGCCCCACAAAGTAGAAGGGAAAGTAAGGTGGCTGGAGTGTAAGGTGCACCAGTACAAATACTACTCATAGGGTTATTTCATTTTTGAAGTTCTCAATGTGGTCGTTCATTATAAGTATTTATATATCTCGAATACAAATACACTCCGAGAGCACAATTGAAGTGCGTCCAGAACCTCGTTCTTACCTGTCACGTCTTTGCCGACTACAACGAAGTGCCTTTCAGAGCATCTCGGTTTCTCAGGAAGCTCCACCTCATCGCTCATCTTCACAGTCCCTTTGTTGATCTCCTAGGTCGTACTGACAAATGGAGATTTCGCTTGACAGCTACAGGAGCCACACCATCGTCGAGACTAAGTGTAGCATTGCCATGTAGTTACGTGCGGTCTTCTCGTAGCGGGTGGCAATTCGCCGGTAGTGCTTGACCCGACCAAAGAACCGCTCCACCTTATTTCGGTCCTTGTAAAGCTCTTTGTCGAGCGGTCGCCCGGCCGTGCGGTTTTTCTTTGCTGGAATCACTGCCTCTGCCTTCAATGAGGCCACGTACTTCAACAGATCGTCCGAATCGTACCCCTTGTCGGCCAGAACAGCTCCGAGCGCAGGCGGCAGTTCTGAATCCGGCGTCTCCGCGGCTGGCGTTCCCGCATCTGTGGCTTCCAAGTCTGAGACCTCCGGTTCAGGACCTGCGACGACCCGCTCAAGCAGCGGCTTGGCTCGCGGGCAATCTCCGGCCTGTCCCGGCGTCAAGGCAATCTCTAGCGGATTGCCGAGCCCGTCGCAGACGACGTGGATTTTCGTGGAGAACCCGCCTCGGCTTCGCCCGAGCGCTTCTGCGTCTGGATCCCCTTTTTCCGGCC
>JAHENZ010000075.1 GCA_018609755.1 Salinivenus sp.
CCTCCCTCTCATGCAGGCGATCGTATACGACACGTTCGGGGCCCCGCCCGAACTTCGCAGCGTCCCGCCCCCCACCCCGCCGCCGAATGGGGTGGTGTTGGCGGTCCACGCCACGGGCGTATGCCGGAGCGACTGGCACGGGTGGAAGGGGCACGATCCGATGATTGACCCGCCCCACGTGCCGGGACACGAGGTGGCCGGGACGATTGCCGACGTCGGGTCCAACGTGAATCGATGGTCGGAAGGGGAGCCGGTCACGGTCCCGTTCGTGGGTGGCTGTGGAACGTGTGCGCAGTGCCGGGCCGGTGATCCGCAGGTGTGTCCCAACCAGTTCCAACCGGGATTCTCAGCCTGGGGGTCGTTTGCAGAGTACGTCATGATCGACTACGCCGACGCCAACCTGGTGCGCCTGCCCGAGGAGCTCGACGCGGTGACCGCCGCAAGTCTCGGGTGCCGGTTCGCAACCGCATTCCGTGCCGTCGTGGATCAAGGGCACGTGCGCGCGGGCGACTGGGTGGCCGTCCACGGGTGCGGGGGGGTCGGACTCTCGGCGGTTATGATCGCAAGCGCCGTGGGCGCGCAGGTCGTGGCTGTCGACATTTCCGACGACGCCCTCTCCCTCGCCCTGGAGGTCGGGGCTGCCGACACAATCAACGCACAGAACACCCCTGACGTGGAAACGGCCGTCCGGGACCATACGCGTGGTGGTGCTCACGTGTCGCTCGATACGCTGGGAAGTCCCGAGACGGCCCATAACTCCGTCTCCTGCTTGCGCAAGCGCGGCCGACACGTGCAGGTGGGGCTCCTCCTGGGCGACGAGGCGAACTCCCCCCTGCCGATGGACCGCGTGGTGGCCGACGAGCTGGAAATTCGGGGCACCCACGGGATCCAGGCGCACCGCTACTCCGCGATCTTCGACCTGATCGCGTCGAATACAGTCGACCCGTCCACGCTCATCCGACGAACAATTCCGCTCTCCGACGCCGGGGCAGCGCTAATGCAGATGGACACGGACCGTCCGCCGGGCGTGACGGTGGTGGCGCTGGGCGGCTCTGCGTAGACTCCCCAAGCGGACGATCAACTCCCGCTTCTCTTACAGTGCCTGGATCTCTTCCTGGAGAAGCTGCTTCTCGTAGAGATCGGCGTAGAGCCCGTCTTCGTCCACAAGGTCCCCGTGCGTGCCGCGCTGCACAATCTCCCCGTGCTCCATCACGAGAATGAGGTCAGCGTCCTGGACCGCACTGAGACGGTGGCTTACGATCACGAGCGTGTGGCTCCCTTGCCGTTCCCGCAGCGACCGCAGGATGTTGCGCTCCGTGGCCGTGTCCACCGCAGAGAGAGCGTCGTCGAAAATCAGGATGCCGGGGTCGCGGATGAGGGCACGAGCGATGGAGGTGCGCTGCTTCTGTCCGCCGGAGAGGGTGATGCCGCGCTCCCCAACGTACGTGTCAAATCCATCGGGGAAGTCCTCCACATTCTCCAGGAGGTCGGCCTCGTCCGCTGCCGCCCGAACCGCCTCGCGTTCCGCTTCCAGGTCGCCAAAGGCGATGTTATTCGCCACCGTATCGCTGAACAGAAACACGTCCTGCGGTACGTACCCGATGTGCTGGCGCAGCGTCTCCAGCGGGACGGTCGTCGCGTCGTGCCCGTCAATCAGGACACGGCCCTGGTCTGGGTCCAGGAGGCGCGGAATCATGCGAACGAGCGTGCTCTTCCCCGACCCCGTGCGCCCGACGATGGCGAGGGTCTGGTCGGCCGGAAGATCGAAGCTCACACCCCGGAGCGCCGGTTCGTCCTCCCCGGCGTACTGGTACCAGACATCCTCGAACGTGATGTGCCCCTCGATCGACTGGATGCCGGGCAGCGTGTCCGGCCCGTCGTCAATGTCCGGCTCCGTGTCCATAATCTTTTGCAGCCGGATGACGGAGGCGGAGGCGCGCTGAATCATCGTGATGACGAAGCCGAGCGACGCGACCGGCCACGTCATCATGTTGATGTAAATGATGTATTCGGCGATGTTACCGATCGTGATGACGCCCTCCGCTACGAGCCGCCCGCCCATCCAAACGACGATGATCGTCGAAATCCCCACCAGCAACAGAAACGACGGGCGCCACGCCGACTCCACGAGCGCCAGGTCCAAATTCCGCCACTTGTAGTGCTCACTCTCCTCCTCAAACGCTTCGGCCTCGGCCTCTTCCCGCGTGTAGGCCTTCAAGACCCGAATGCCCGAGAGGGCCTCCTGCACCCGGCTCGTCAGGGTCGAGTACTGCTCCTGCAGTTTCTCGCTTCGGTGGTGCACCATTTGGGCCATAAAAAAGACCGAAATTGCCAGCAGCGGCATCGGCAACAGGGCGTACAGGGTAAGGGTGGGTGAGATGTAGAACATTGCCGCCATCGCCACCAGCACCATGACCAGCGAGCGCGTGACGTACATGATGGCCGGACCGATGTAGCGCCGAACCTTCTCAATGTCGTCGGTCGCCCGGGTAATGACGTCGCCCGTCGAGTACTCGTGGTAGAACGTGGCCGAGAGCTGCTGCAGGTGATCGTACAGGATGTTGCGGAGATCGTACTCAATGTGCCGCGAGGCAACGACCACCGTTTGCCGCATCAGAAACATGAAGAGCCCGCTCGTCGCCGACAGGCCGATGATGCCTCCGGCAAACAGCAGTAGTGCCACGAAGAAAAAGCCGTAGAGCTCGGCCTGCGCGGCGGTGCCGTCATACAGAGAGAAGAGGCGCACGAAGCGCGGGATGCTGTCCACGGCCTGCCGCACCACCATCGGCACGGTAATCTGAAAGGCCGCCGAGATCATCGTGAAGAGCAGCCCCGGAATAAACAGGTACTTGTATCGCCAGAAAAAATGGTTGAGGCGTGCAAGTGGACTCATGCGGAGCACAAAGCAGACAGAAAGAGAAAAACCGAACGTCGGCCGTCGAGCGCAAGAGGGATGACAATGCGTCGCGATTTCGTTCCGACCAGAGTGAACGGATGCAGCAACGGGGTGGATCCAGCTCTATTCCCAGGCAATGCAACGGATCGACAACGCCGTTCCTCCCCTGCCCCTCTACGACATCGAAACCGACCCGGCTTCCGCACGCGAAGACGCCTCCGCGTAGATGTCGAGAGCCACGTCCCGGCCTTCACGTTCCTCGATCACCCGGACCGCCTCCACGTACTGAGTCGCCACGCGTCGTGCGATGGCCATCACGATTTCGGTGCCGGCCTGGGGATTCCGACGCATCACGTTTTTGAGGTCTGGCCGAAAGAAGCCGAGCACCCGGGCCTCCGTAATCGTCTCGGCCGTTTCGAGCCGTCGAAAATCCCCGAGGAGGGAAAGTCCGCCGAACATCTCGTGAACCTCCGGCTCCCGAAGCGTACGCGGTCGGTCGGGATCCGCGTCGCTGATGAGTCGAATTCGCCCCGATTCGACGACGTACAGCCCAAGCCCCGGATCGCCCTCGTAGTAGAGCGATTCGCCGCGCCGATAGGTCCGCCGGTGAGAGGCTTCCGCCATGGCGTGGAGCGCCCCCGACGACAGATGACTTAAGACCGGCACAGACCGTAGGACGTTCGCAATTTCTCGAACGTGAGGATCGAACTGCCGCTTAAACACACGACGATATAACCGTCCAGCGGCCTGCAGGATGTGACGAAATGTAGACATGGCAATCCGTCCGATCGTGTCTCGGTAAACGAGAGAAGGAAATGACTTCAGAACGCCTGTCCGATGCCAAAGTGCAGAAGGGGTCCCTGAAAGTTGTCAGAGAACACGTCGTCGTTTTGGGGAGAAGGATCGTGCAGGCGATAGGCAAGATCAAAGCGAGCGATCAGATATTCCCACTCAATTCGAATCCCAAGCCCCGATCCCACGCCCACTTCGGCCAGATCCTTTAGCCCGACAAATCGTCCACTCCCCTCCAGAGGATTCGAAAGCGTTGGAGGGGGATCCTGCGACACGGCATTCCTTCTCTCTGCGTTTTGAAACCCCTGATTCCGAGGCCCGAACCACACGTTTCCAACGTCAAGAAACGTGGCCCCCACCCAGTTGGCCGCCAGCACGTTCTGGAGCAACCGAGTCCGCACCTCAACACTCGACTCCAGTTTCAGGTCTCCCCCCAACAGATCTCCCCCCACAAAGTCGTTCCGCTGTCCGGCCCCGCCCGGCCCCAACTGGCGCAGTCGCCATCCCCGAACACTACTCGCACCCCCACTGAAGAATCGCCGGTCGAAGGGCACGAGGGTCGGTCCTCCCGTCGGGTGTGCAATTCCTCCGAACACCTTCATTGCGAGCGTTGAGCCGGGACCGAGCGCTACGTAGCGACGAAGATCAACTGTTCCCCGAACGTAGGGACGATACCGCAGCCGCCCACTCAGTCCGCCCCCCGACCGCCCGGTGATCCCCGGAACGGTATACTCCAAAGTGTCGGGGGCAAAGAGAAACTGATCGAGCAGAAACGGAACGGTATTCCCCACCTCCCCCGACACCTCATAAATGTGACCGCGCCGTCGCCGGAGCGGATTGGCCGTTGCGGACCGGAAGGTATAGCGGATCGCCGTGTTGATTTGCGGCTGCGTATAATCCTGTAGAATCTGCGCTTGCTGGACCGGGTCTTGGACCCGAACGAACAAACTGTCGAGGAAGCGCGTCCGGAAACCTGAAAGCGTGTCGGGGTTGCTAATGCTTAGGTCAACCACGTCCACGAGGGACGATTGGGTCGGGGTGTGATCCATCTCCAGCCGGAAGCGTGCGCTGGTTCGACTCCGAATGAGCAGCCGAAGGTCATTGCGACGCGCCGTGAGGGCCGACACCGACAGCCGCGTGCGCGAATTCGTGAGGTCGAAGATGTTCTCAAAGCCCCCAAACGGCCGGACGAGGTAGGGGAGGGTGAGCGAAACTGTGCCCTCAAGCTGCCGAGAAGTGATGAGGGTCGAATCCAGACTCGTAGCCACCGATCCCGAGGTTCGAATGCTGACCGTCTCCCCTCCCCCAAACGCATTCACGTTCTCGTAGACTCCGCTCACCCCAACCCCAAACTCACTCGTCCCGAGCCCCACCTCCGATCCCCGCTGTAGCCCAAACGTTTCCATCCGGAGGCGATGTCGCTGACGCGTTTGCCCCTCAACGCGAAGCGGGAGGTAGCGTGTAGAGTCAACGACCGTCGCTTCTCCGAACTGGGGAGACAGGCTGGTTAGTGTAAAGATCCCCGTACCCTCGAGCCGCTGTTTGGTGTCGACCACGCGGGACCGCTCGTACGTGGTCCCAGGCGTGAATTGAAGGGAACGACGCAAAAGTCCCGTGCCGAGTTGCGTTTCGTTCTCAATCACGCTCGTCACGATCGGCTGGTATCCACTGCCGGATGCCCTCGGCACGTCGATCGTGTCTCGCCGTGCAGCTGCCTGTTCCGGCCCTTGGATTCGAAATTCCACGTCGCCGAATCGGTACTTCGGTCCCGTTTTTACCTGAAGCGTTACGTCGAGGGAGTCCGAGGCCATCTGGTCAGGATACACGATCGCCCGGATCGAATCCCGGCTTATGGCTGCGTATCCCGCGTCCTTCAAAAAGGAAAGCAGACGGCGACGCTCTTCAAGAAGCAGAGGTTTTTGATATCGCTGGTCGTCGGCGCGAAACGAGAGCGGCGTCTCTGGATCGTGACGGTCAGCGTTGAGGACGGTCCCCCGAGCGAGTGTACGTTTCTGGGAGGCCGACAGGCCCGAGAGGCCTTCGTACTGAACCCGGCGGAGGTAGGTAGGAGGACCTGGATCCACGCGAAAGACCACGGATACCCGCTCGGCCGAACGCCGAGGCTGAACCTCTGCGGAGACGGCTGCCTCGCGGAAGCCTTGCTGTTCGTAGAAGAGCGTCAAACGCTCGATGTCCCCCGCGACCGTCGTTGAGTCGAGATAGGCGGGCGGCTCGCCCCCTGATTTCATCGCGTTGCCGAGACGCCCCCACATCCAGCCAGCGTCTCCCAACTGGTACATCCATCGCCACCAGGTAAACCCCGGAATTCCGAGAATCCGGCGATTTCGACGCGTCCGGATGTGGTTTTCGAGGGTTCGTTCAGAGAAGTGCGTATTGCCCCGAACCCTCACGTCCCGAACGACGGGACGAATGCTATCCTGTGCAACCGAGGTCTCGGATACGACCTGTTGGACGGAAGAGGCGGCGCGAGCGTCCGGAACGAGGATGCCTGCGAGTAGGCCCAGGAGGACCAGAACGGACATCCCCGCTACTGGAGACCAACCAATACGAATGACACACTTCAACACAAACCGCAAGTCACATCCAGCCACATCATTACCGCACGGGACCTAGGGGTGCGTCAAGTTTTTTGTGTTGAGTGGATCGACGGACAGGACCCAGCCCATCGAATCAGCACACAGATCAACGTGCCGAATTCGGCACCTGACAGCTTCGACTTGACTGACCACTAGGGGAAACCGGTCGTATAGATCGAGAGGGTCCGGTTTCACATTCAGGGAGACTCCCTTCTTTCGCGCTAACAGCCCATCGACTCCGAAGATCCCCTTCCTTTAAAAGGACAGCCTCTCCTGTGTCGGTGTCGGTCGGGTTAAATCCGCCCAATTGCAAGAGACTGTGACGGATCGTCAGTCACATACGACCAGCCCCAACCGACGGACAACCCGTCTGAAAAATCGAATCGTGGACGTAGAGACTGTTTTGATTTTTGGGTCATGTTCATTAACGATGCCGTTCCGTTTTCCCCAGGAGACTCACGAGGAATGTTGGAGCGAAGAACGGCTGGAATCGACCAGATTGCAGTCGTCACGTGAGACTCCTGACGCCAGCGTGTGAAATCAAAACAGTCTCTCAGCGAGACGTGCCGGTGCCCGACGACTGCTCCTGACCGGTTGACGCCACCCTGGACTGGTACTGCTTCGTACGCTTCTCAAGCTCGTGATACTCCTCCGGTGTCATGTCCGGAACGAAGAAGCGCATGGGATCCAGGGTTTGCCCGGATTGATTGTGGACTTCGTAATGGAGGTGAGGGCCGGTAGAGCGACCGGTATTTCCACTGTATCCAATCGTGTCTCCCCGTTCCACCTCAACCCCCCGACGAATGTTGTCCGGAATCTCGGAAAGGTGTGCGTAGCGAGTGAAGTAGCCTGCCTTCGGATGGCTGATCTCCACATAATTCCCGTACGCGGGACTGCGTGTGGCTCGCCGCACCTGACCGTCCCCCGTAGCCATTACGGGCGTGCCGCGCCGGAGGAGAAAGTCCACACCGGCGTGCATCTTACGAACCTTGAGCACGGGATGCTGGCGCATGCCGTAGCCCGAAACGATGGGTCCGTTCGCGGGACGAATCGCAGGCAGTTGGACGAGACGAGCCCGACGGTTTTTCGCAACTTCAGAGAGTTCCTGGTAGCTGGCCCCTTGGAGACTCATCTGGCGCTCAAGCTTGTCGAGCTTCTGAGCGGTGTTCTTCAGCAGAGACGACGCATCTTCTCCCATCTCGTCAAATGCCTTGTACGGATCCGAACCGCCGACCCCCACCTGCCGGATGTCCTCGGAGATCGGCTCCATTTGAAACAGCCGCCGGTACAGCCGCTCGTCCCGCTCCGCCAGGGTATCGAGCTGTGCCGAGAGCGTGCTCATTCGACCGCTCACCTGGTCCAATTGTCGCTCTAACGCCTGATTTTCGATCTTCAGCGACTGCTCCTGCGGCGTCGTCACCCAGTACACGTCCAGAGCCCATATGGCAAACCCTGTAAGGATGACGGCGAGACCGAGGATCTGGCCGTAGTGGGCCAGGGAATCTTTCCAGGTCTGCTCAACCTCAACAAAGGAGCAACTCTCCGGATCGTAATAGTATTTCTGATCCTGGTTCATTCCAGTCAGGAACGGTTCATAATTTGGTGGGACAGGGAGAAGGAGCACGCCGGATCGTCCACGAAGGGCGTGTCCTCATCTCTTGAAAACTCCAGAATTGTTAGCAAGGCTCTTCTTGCCCTACCACGGCGTACGAAAAGCTTTCTCTTTGGTGCGCGCACACATACAGATCTCCAATATAGAGCCAAGCAGCAGGCATTTCAACCGCCTCAGTGTGACCCTAAGGGCACGTGCGGCACATTCAAAACATATATTGTCGCTCAAAGAACATTCGCCGCCTCAACTGGCCTCCTCCCTTCCTGCAATCGCCGTACCAGGTCGCATCCAATCGACTCCAAAAGAGAATATCCCGCGTTCCCCAAGACCGGTAACTGCTTGACGGCCACGCCCCTTCCCCTCTGGGGGAGCGAATCTTTTCAGAGATGTTCGTGGATCGATGTACGATGCGCAGTCCCTTTTGGGCAGAAGCGATTACTCGTAATCCTGTTCGAAATACTCAATCCCTCGCCGAGGCGTGGGAGCCCCCTCCTGCTGAATGCGCTGTCGCAGCCGCTCGGTGAAGACCTCGGCGGGGTCGTAGCCGTAGTGACGTAGAAGATAGTTCATGGCGATGACCTCGCATATCACGGTGATGTTCTTCCCAGGGGTAATCGGCACCTGCACCATCGGAAGATCAACCCCTAAAATGTCGTGGGTATCCTCTACCATATTGATTCGCGTGTACTCCTCGTCCGAGTCCCACAACTGCATATTGACGACCACCTCGATGCGCTTCTGGAACCGGATGGCGCGGATGCCGAACATCGACCGCACGTCCACGAGGCCCAGCCCCCGCACCTCCATGAAGTGTTGCACGAGTTCGGTCCCGGATCCCATGAGAATGGCCTCGTCGCGTTTCGTGGCGATCACCACGTCGTCCGCCACGAGCCGGTGCCCCCGCTCCACGAGATCGAGTGCCACTTCGCTCTTGCCAATTCCGGACTCGCCGATGAGGAGCAGGCCGATCCCGTAAACGTCTACGAGCGATCCGTGGACGGCCCGCTGGGGGGCAAACTGATCGGACAGGAATCCACGGAGTAGGGACATGAATCGCACCGTAGGGACCGGCGAACGATAGATGGGAATCCCTTCTGCGGTTGCCATAGCAACTAGGGCATCGTCGAGCTCGTTTTCGTCCGTCACCACTACGCACGGGAGGGGGAATTGTACGAGATTTCGGAACGCCTCCTCCCGATCCGATTCCCCGAGATGATCCAGATACTGGTTCTCCGTATTCCCCAGAATTTGAATCCGCTGGTGCGTGAAGAGGTCAACGTAGCCGGCTAGGGCAAGTCCGGGACGATGAAGATTGCTTTCCGTTATCTCGCGTCGATCGGGATTCACGTCGTCGTTCACGAGGTCAATCTCCACTCCTACAGTCTCCTGCATCTGGCGAATCATGAACGCCACGGAAATAGACTCCTGCTGGAAGCTCTGAGGCCGTCGCATGGACACTCTGTATGGATCTGGAAATTGCAGCGATGCAAGAAGTAGCACCTGATCACTTCTCCGACCGAAACGACCGCTGGCCGAGAACGAAAGCGACTACGGAACCTCAACCGTATTGAGAATTCGTTCGACGATGTCGACGGCTGTCACCTGCTCGGCCTCCGCCTCGTAGGTGATGACGATGCGGTGCTGTAGCACGTCCATCGCGACGGCCCGCACGTCTTCGGGCGTCACGTAGGCCCGGTGCTGCAGGAAGGCGTGTGCCCGAGCGGCAAGATTCAGATTAATGCTTGCCCGCGGGGACGCGCCGTACTCTACAAGTGGAACCAGGTCGTCCAGTCCCTCCGTCTCCGGATTCCGGGAGGTGAGGACGAGGTCTACAATGTATTGCTCTACTCGTTCATCGACGTAAAGGTCGTTGAGGACGTCCCGTGCCTGTAGAACCTGCTCGGGAGTAGCGACGGAGCGGACACTGGGACGCTCGCTCGTGCGGGCCATGCGACGCATAATTTCCAACTCCTCGTCCCGGCTCGGATAGTCGACCCCAATCTTGAGCATGAATCGGTCCACCTGCGCCTCCGGAAGCGGATACGTCCCCTCCTGCTCAATTGGATTCTGCGTGGCGAGCACGAGAAATGGATCGTCGAGCGTGAAGGTTCGCTCCCCAATTGTCACCTGTCGTTCCTGCATGCTTTCGAGGAGTGCACTCTGGACTTTTGCCGGGGACCGGTTGATCTCGTCGGCCAGAATGATGTTGGTGAAAATCGGCCCTTTCTTGATCGAAAAAGTCCCCTTTTTCTGATTGTAGACGAGCGTTCCGAGGAGATCGGCGGGAAGAAGATCGGGCGTAAATTGAATGCGCTGGAAATCCGTCCCAATGGCCTTCGACAGCGCACTCACAGTAAGCGTCTTTGCGAGCCCCGGCACCCCCTCCAGGAGGACGTGCCCATCGGCCAAGAGCCCAATCAAGAGACGCTCGATCATGTACTGTTGGCCGACGACCACCCGGCCAATTTCATTCAACAAGTCGTCCACGAAGGCACTCTCCGTAGCAATCCGGTCTTTGATCTCCGATAGATCCTGATCGGGCATGAGACTCGTCGGTACAGAACGGGGGTCGTGACGGGAAAATGTCCATCTGCGCCCTGTAACGGACGACGCGACCGGTGGTTGAGCACGTGACGAACATTTCCGGTTCTTTTCCTGCTCTCGCTCAAAACGTGGCGCTCAACTTGGCCCGGACGGTATGAATGACTGGGGCATTTGAGGGCGCCCGGCCGTCGTAGCTCACCGATGCCCGCAGATTGTTGGTGATGACGTACCGGCCCTGAAGCCCCCAGAGCATCGACGTGCCCGGCCCTCGCCCGTCCGTGAGCTGAAACTGCGCGAGTCCCACAGCGGCTCCCGTAAGATCCACGTTCGCAACCTCGAAATTGCTCGTGAGGCGCAAGCGTCCCGCTCGGCTCCACTCCACCTCCAGCGGGACCTTGAAAATACGGGCCCGTCGCCCCTGCAGTCGATCGCGCTTTTGAGCGTACGACCCCGCAACCGTAACCGTAAGCGAGCGGACGGGCTGATACATCACACTCGGCCGCGCTTCGAGGGTGCGAATGTCGAAGCTCCGAGAGTCCGCAAACGCCTCGCTCCGCGTGCGATCCACCTCGTGCCTCCCACGTACGCGCATGGCCCATCGGTCCGCCGGCCGCACACGCCCTTCCGCCTCCCACTGGTTAAGAAATGAAAACTCGGTTCCCGCACTTCGGTCGTTGAGGCCGCGCACCTGCCGCCACGTGCCGTCCACACCGTAGGCGTTCGTCTGCCGAAAGAGCTCCACCTCCTGCTCCAACCGAAGTTCGCCGCTGAGCGTAGCGTCTGGCTGCCGGAAGCGGCGCAGGTTGAGCGCGTAGATCTGCGCCACGTCGTCCTCGCGACTCTTCTCCTGCACCTCCGCCGTCGTGCGCGTCGACACCTGCGATACGGCCCGCTTCCACCATGCCCCCGGGTCGTCCCACAGCCGGGCGGGCTGGAGCGAGAGCTGGGTGCGGGCCTGTAGGTCGATCACCGATTCGAGCGAGTCGGACGGCACGAAGCGCTGGACGTAGGTCCCCTCGTTCGGCGTCGTTTCGGGAATAAACTCGTCGATCTGTTGCACGCCGTCCTCGTTGGCGTCGCGCCACACGTACTGCCCCAGGTTCGGGCCCGTGCGGATGTACGTCTCCTGCAGAACTGGGGTGCGCTTCGTGAGGGCGTCGTAAAAGGTCTTGACCTGGACGGCCCGATCGAGGGGACGCGCCTGGCCCTCCACCCGGAGAAGCAGCGACTCGGTGTCCTCGCGCTGCCGATTCAGCCGAAAAAAGTCCGTCACCCGACGCACCCGATAGCCCCCCCGCACCGATCCCCGGTACGGCGATTCCGGATCGTACGTGGCCTCCGACTCCACCGTCCAGCCGTGCGACGCGTCTCGAAATGCACCGTCGGCTGCCCGCCGCTCCGTCTGATACTCGACACTACCGGTCGTCGTGAGCGACCCCCCTCGATACGTAAGCCCGGGTCGCACCTCCACAATCGAAAAGGCGTCCTGGACGAGGCTGTCGGTGCCGAGTGCGTATTGTCGGCGCCGATCGCGCTCAACCGTGACTTGGGGCTCAAAGCGGTCGTCGAAAACCGGCTGACGCACGGTGGCCTGCTGCCGCAGCCAGTTCCCGTCCGTTTGCTCCGGGCGATTCGTACTCTGAACGTACTCCGAGCGGAGCGACACCCGAGGCCATCCGGGTTCCTGCACGGAGATCTCTTCTTGATGCCGCCACGCCTCAAACGCCGACCCGATGGCGAGCCGCCCGCCGCTCGCCTCCACCGAGGATTCGCCCATCTCGAACCGCACGGCGCCCTCATCTCGCGTTTCGTCCCCCACACCCCGCAGCGCTGACGGCAGCCCCGAGCCGCGTCGCGACAGGTTCCACTGCCGCCCGTACTCCACCGAGCGCGTCTGGTTGAACGTCTCGAAATGGCGTCCCCGCACTTCCCGCCGCACCTGCCCGGAAAGCCGTCCGTCCGGAAGCCTCCCCAGGTCCAGTGCCATCTCGTCGAGCCGAGCGCCCGCTACGTAAGATTGATCCTGGTCGTCCGCCGCGTCGAGGGAGGAGAAACGATTCTCGTCGTTGAGTGACTGCGCCCACTCGCCAAACAACTCCAGCCCCGAAACGGGCTCGACAGAACCGGTGAGATCGACGAGCCGCTGCCGGGTGGGCGCCGGAAGCGGCTGGATGGGCTCGTACGCCCCACGCCCCGGCCCCCGGTACTCGTAGGCCACGCCGTTCACCGCCCGTCCGCTGCGTTCGTACCGCCCCTGCCCCTGTCCTACCCGCGTAAAGCGCACTCGATAGACCGGCGTGCCCTCCGGCGGAGTCTCGTCAATTGCCACGAACGCCGTATCCGTCTCCCCGCCCGGCGTGGTCACGACCTCGCGCCGGTACTGGACGAAGGGCGACTCCGGATCAAACTCGACCCGCTCCGCCCCACTCCGAACGGCCTGCTCGTCCCCCGACTGAACGAGGCGGAGGGAATCTTGCCGAGAGAGGTCGAAGGCCGTCTGAAAGTCTTGTCCGTCTGCCTTCCGCAAAACACTGGCCCCCACGGACAGGCGGGACTCGCCATTCTCCTTCCGCCACGCCCCCGCCTGGGCCTGCCCCCCGAGAAGCGTACGCGTGAACTGGGTCGTCGAGTACTGAAACTCGACCGTAATCCGCCGGTCGTCGGTGATGATGCGGTTGGACGTGAACGTGATCTCACCCTGCGTATAGTCGATCACGTAGTCGTTCGAGCGGCCCCGCTCCAGGCGTTCGCCGTCGAGGTACACGCGCTCCGACCCGGCAATGACGATGATGTAATCTTCGCCGTTGCGACCCCGCAGGCGATACGGCCCCTGCACCCCGTCGATGGGCTCAATGTCCTGCGTGCGATACTGCCCCCGACTCACCGCACCCATCACTTGGGCATTGCCCTCTGCCAGCCCCACGTTACGGCCGAGGCCGTCGCTCTCCAGCGTGATTCCCTGCACCTTCTGATTGAATTGGCCGAAGGTGCCAGCGCCGAGGTCCACATCGATGTCGCCGAGGCGGGCGTCGCCGTGCGGTGTCTCGATGCCTAGAAAGACGCGGTCGAAGTCGCGCAGGCGCTGCGTGCTGCCGCCGGGCTGGATGGGCGTATTTTCGTCCGTGAGCATGGCGCGGACGTGGACGTCTTCGGCCACCTCCCCCTCCAGCTGCATCCGCATGCCCGACTCGACGTTGGCGTCCCGATTCGATCCCCCTACGATGCCGCGCGAGATGGACCCGCTGCGCTGGATGTCTACGCCCTCAAACGGCGAAAAGCCCTGCTGCTGGACGGAGTCTTCCTCCACCACCGCCACGGCACCGGAGTCGGCGGCGGTCGAGTCCGGCGCCCGACGACGGTAGACGGACTCGAACGTGAAGGGAAGCGTCCGGTAGGCAGCAAAAAGCGTATCGCGGGCCTCGATCAAGTCCTCTCGCTGCACCCAGAGTCGTCCCCGATCGGCATCGAGGCGGTACTCGGTGGTGTCGAGCCGGGTGGGACCGACCCAAATCGTCTCCGTACCCGGGACGATGAGGGGCCGGAGCGTGTACGGTTGGGGCTGAAAGGTGTCGATCGTGTCTCGATGCACGCCCACGTCGTCGAACACGAGCGTCGAGTCTTGTGCTGCACTTCGACCGGCAAGCACGAGTCCTCCCACCACGCACAGCACACCGATGCGGAGGAAAAAGCCGGTACGCACGGGAGGAAAAGAGAAATGACAGAGGCGAAGGTCCAGCGGAGCCTCCATGACTCCACGTCAACAGCGACCGCCCCAGCGGGCGTTCCGGACGCTCCCGGTCTCACGGGTGTAGAAGGCGAGCCAGCTCCATCGACGTGAGGACCTGGGAGCGTGCCGGATCGAAATCGTCAGGATTCCGAGTGCAAATATAATCCGCTCCAGATTCAGCCGCCGTTTCTCCAATCACTCCATCCTCAAAATCGGGATATCGACGAGCAGCCCGTACCATTCCGGCGTGAGATACCGACGCCGCATCCAGAAACGAAAGAGCCGACTGGATAAAGTCACGAGCCACATCCTCGTTCACGGTATTTCGCCCCACGTAAAACGTATTCGTAAGAACCGTTGGGGTAACGACACCGTCGATTCTTCCTTCCCGGGCCTGTTCGAGGACAAAAACGGCCTCTTCGGCGTGCGCCCGATCCAGAAGAACGTCAAGCAAAACGTTCGTGTCAAAGAGAACTGTCATCTCGAAATGGAGAGCAAAAATGATCCGACTCGAGGCAGAGCCGCTTACGAGTGCTTCTTGCGAATCTCCTCAGCGATCACCTTCTCTTCCCATTCCGAGCTGTCGGGATACGTCGTGCCCTCCTGCTGGAACGCTCCCCGCCATCGCTGCGCCCAAGGCGATGGCGTATAGCCCCCGAGAAAAGATTCTTCCTCTTCAGCATCCTCTCCTAGGGGTGCAGAAAAACGGCCGGACTCTAGCTGCCCCTCACCAGCCTCTTCTAAAACTCCAAAGAATGATTCCACCATCCGGGAAACACTCGTTCCCCGCTTCTCGGCAATGGCCTTGGCTTTCTTCGTGAGGCGCTCCTCAACAGAGAGGGTTAGTTTTTTCCGGCTCATATGCCCATCGACGTACGTACGTGGAAGTTTGAGGGTACGTGTGTTTAAAAAGAATCACCTTCAAAGGTTTCTGTCATGGATCGAGCAGAGAAAATTATCATTTGCTCGCGGGCATGAAGGATTGCCCACCGTTCCCGGCCGCTTTCCACAAGAGAGCCCAGACACGTTCAGGGAAAAGCACGACGTAGAAGTCGGCGCTCCGTGAGCACAAACAGGTCCCCGCCCTGCCGCGCCGCATCCACGAGCGCGACCTCCAGCGAAACGGGATGCTCGACGGTTGATTCCGTCTCCGGGTTCCAGGTGACGATCCGATCCTCACAGACGATCAAGAGCTTCCCCCGATGCACCGACAGGGCTTGAATGTCGGACAGACGGGGGATGCGGAGTCGCTCAATGAAGGTGCCGAAGGGGTCATAGGCGAATACGGCCGCTTCCTCGGCATCGGCCACGTAGAGGCGCCGATTGCCGTCAAGAGCCAGTGCCGCCGGCGATTGAAGCCCGTTTCTCCCCACCCCGCCCCCGATAATCCGATCGGCCCGGCGCTGCGCATCGTACTTGATGACGACGCCGTCGCGCTCATCGATCACAAACGTCTCGTCCCCGTCGCTGCTCACCAACGCAATCGGACGCCCTTGTCCCTGCACGGCAGACCCGTCGCGCCCGTCGTCGAACGTGCGCTGCCCACTTTTACCGCCAAACGTCGATCCGACCGGCAGGGCCTCCAGGTACTGCCACTCGGCAGAGAAGCGTTGAACGCGCCCGTTGCCGGCGTCGGCCACGAGGAGCGTCTGCCCGTTGGTCGGATCCAAATCCACTGGGTCGTCGAATTCGCCCGCTCGCGTCCCCGATTGCCCGAGGGTCGTTTGAAGCGTGCCGTTTCGATCAAGAATCTGCACCACGTCTCGAACAGCATCGGCCACGTAGAGGCGCCCCATCGGGTCCACGTCCAGCGCTGCCGCCTCCTGAAAGCGGGCAATCACGGTCGGCGTCGCCTCCTCCTGTGCACAGACCCCCCCCCACGGCACGCTGAGCAGAAGCAGAAGGAGGCCCCATCGGTGCACAGCCATACCGTAACTGCGAAAAACGCTGTGTTTGCAAAAGTAACGGGCGGCGGTCGCCGGTCCGCCGTCAGCCGTCGTGAACGAAAGAGCACCAACCGACCCGGAACGGCCTTACGCCTCCGACAGGTGCCGCACTCCCTTCTCGCCGATGTCGGTGCGGAAGGTTTTCCCGTCGAAGTGAACCGCCTCGACGCCCTCGTACGCGCGGTCGAGCGCCTGCACGAGGTCGTTGCCCAATGCCGTAACGCCGAGGACGCGTCCACCGTCCGTCACCAGCGCCCCGTCGGGAGTCAAACGGGTCCCCGCATGAATCACGGAGACCTCCGGTACGGATTCGGCCTCGTCAATGCCCGTAATTTCAACGCCGGTCTCATACTCGATCGGGTAGCCGTCGGACGCGAGGACCACGCAGGCGGCCGCCCTGGAGGAGGCGCGGAGCGAGCCCGTTTCCAGACTCCCCTCCGCAACACTCTCGAAGACCTCGACGAGGTCGCTCTCCACCAGCGGGAGCACCACCTGCGCTTCCGGATCCCCCAACCGGCAGTTGTACTCCACCACCTTCGGCCCCTCCTCTGTAATCATGAGTCCGCAGTACAATACCCCGGTGTAGGGCGTGCCCTCCTCTTGCATGCCTTGAAGGGTCGGCTCCACAATTTCCCGGCAGATCCGCGTGAGAAGGGGGCCATCCACGATTGGGGCCGGCGAAAAGGCGCCCATGCCGCCCGTGTTCGGACCAGTGCCGCCCTCCCCAATCGGCTTGTGGTCCTGCGACGGACTGAGGAGCACGTAGTGCGACCCATCGGTGAGGGCAAAGATGCTGACCTCTTCTCCCTCCATCTTCTCCTCAATCACGACCTGATCGCCGGCCTCGCCGAACGCCCGGTCCTGCACAATCTCGTCGAGCGCGTCATGGGCCTCCTCAAGTGTATTGCAGACATACGCCCCCTTCCCAGCCGCCAATCCGTCGGCCTTCACAACGATGGGTGCCCCCACCTCCTCGAGATAGTCGGCGGCAGCCTCGTACTCGTCGGCCTCAAAGACGCGGAAGTTCGCCGTCGGAATCTCGTGACGCTCCATGAATTGATCGGCAAAGGCCTTGCTGCCTTCAAGCCGGGCCGCGGCAGCCGTGGGCCCAACGATGTGGAGTCCTTCGTCCTTGAATCGATCGACGATGCCATCAACGAGCGGCTGCTCCGGACCTACGATCGTGAGGTCAATGTCTTCAGTTTGAGCAAACTCGACGAGCCCATCGAAATCGTCGGAGGCGATTCCGACGTTGGTGGCCCGCTGGGCGGTGCCCGGATTGCCGGGAGCGGCGTAGAGCGCGTCGGTGTGAGAACTCGTGGCGAGGGCCTCTACGAGGGCGTGTTCGCGCCCACCGCTTCCGATGACGAGAATTCGCATGGAGATTTTGGATGATTGTGGCGCACGTGTCAACTATAATGCAGTCGTCCGCGTGAAAGGACTCCGCGGATTTCGCTTCCAAGATAGGCGATCACACCCACGGATGCACACGTCGCGTTCCATCCGCTTTTGGCCGCCGTCCGTTGCCCGGCCAACTCGGCTTGCCTTTCTTCTGCTAACGGTCGTCCTATTGCTGCAGCCGTCGATCGCCGTAGGACAGGCCGATTTTCCCGGCGCCCCGGACTCCACAGGCGTGAATTTTCGAGTGTACCTTGCGGATCTATTTGGCCCTCGGGCGGGACCGGGCATTGGCGTAGGAATGGTCGTGCATAACCTCGCGCGGCAGAACGACCAGTGGCTCGTGACCGCCGCCCCGGCCCTCCACGAACAGGTGGCCACCCTGTCGTTTGCAAGCGCAAATCCCGCCCGCGCCCGTCGCTACGTTTTGGCCAACGTGCGCGGGCTCCACACCAATCGGGACTGGGTGAGCATTCGGCCCGGGGTCGAAAGATCATCCTTCCACGGACACGTACGGGTGGGACAGGCATTTCTGAACCATCGGTTCGTCATCCAGCCGCACGTAATGGTGTCGCACCATGCCATCGAGAACGTGTCCAGCAGAAGCGCTCATCCTGCCGGCCATGGCGACCTCCGTTCAACTGTCCATCCTCAACAAACCGGGGTGCGCCCGGGTCTCGACCTCCAGTTCGATACCCGGGACCAATCGCTCCAGACCACCAGCGGCCTTCTGCTACAGGGCACTTGGGCGCAGTACGTGTCTTTGAGCGCCGCCTCGGTCCGGTTCGATCAGTTTGGGCTTGACGCGTATGGATACGTCCCGTTCGGCGGCCTGCATCGATTGGCCGTCCGGGCCTCCGGAATCACCACGCAGTCAAGAGGCACCGATCCCGTACCGATCTACATGCGTCCCCGCCTGGGCGGTTCACTGGTCCCCGGCCTCGCTCGGGGGCAATTCATCGGGATGCACCGGCTGTTGGGCAGTGCCCTCTACCGGTTCCCCTTGAAACGTATTCTGGGATTTGCGGTGATCGAGGGGCACTTGGGCGTACATCTTGCAAGCGTGTACGACGACGTCAACGCTCAGTTTTCGCCCTCTGTCTCGTTTGAGGAGAATCCGCCAGACGACAACACCCGCCCGTTCCGCCCCGCGGCCTCCGCCGGCCTCCGGTTTGTCGCGCCCGCCCGCGATCGCGTGACGCTTGAAGTGGCCGTCGGCGTGAGCCCGACGGGAGTCTCCGGCGTGCGATTCTCGTTTCTCCAATCACTGCAGGCGCTCCGCCCGCCCCATCATACGCTCGACCACCTGTGGTGATGACAGAGAATCGACCGCTCACTACCGTTTTGCTTTAACTCCCTACGTTCCGTGCCTCGCTGGCTGCGCATTCTTTTGAAGTCGGTCCTCACCCTCGGGGTGATGGCGGCGCTCGTTGCGGCCGTGGAACCCGCGGCCCTCCTCGATTCCCTCCGGCAGGCCCACTGGCCGTGGCTCGTGGCTGCGGTGCTCCTCTTGCCGATCAATCTGTGGCTTGAGGGGTGGGTCTGGGCATGGCTACTGGACACCGTGGAGGGCTCGTTTGCCTCGTGGACCGTCGGCAGAGCCGTGCTCATCGGCCTCGCGCTCGGCTTCTGGACCCCCGCTAGGCTTGGAGAATACGCAGGACGGGCATTCGCTTTACCAGATGCAGATCGATGGGCAGTGTCGTTGACGGTGTTCGTCCAGCGCATGGTGGACATGGCCGTGGGTGTTATCGTCGGATTGGCGACCGTTTTCGGGGCCATGGGGATGGGCGTCCTTCCCTCCTCCCTTCCGTGGCTGAGCGCCGCCGGGATCGGGGTCGTAACCGGAAGTGGTCTCCTCGCCGTCCTCTTGAATCCCGGATGGGTGCACGAGTGGGTCCAGTGGCTACTGCCGGAGACGGGAGTCACTGAGCGCACAGCGCTGTTGAGCGCCCTGTCCCACCGCCAGTCTACGGCGGTCGGACTCGGCTCCGTGCTCCGCTACTTCGTTTTTACCGGTCAATTTGTTTGCTTGAGCCTCGCCCTCCTTCCGTCTGCCTCCATCGTATCGCTGGCGATGGCCGCTGCACTCATCTTCTACGCAAAATACCTCTTGCCTTCCCTTACGCTCCTGGATCTCGGGCTGCGAGAGGGGAGCGCTGTGCTCCTCTTTCCCCTGCTGGGCCTACCGGCCGCCGCTGGCCTCAACGCTGCCCTTCTTCTGTTCACGCTCAACGTGCTTGGTCCGGCTCTTCTGGGCCTCCCGTTCGTCGCTCGTCTGTCCCTCCCGGCTGCCCCGAGCGGCCCGCTTACCCACCTTCGTTCCGTGCTCTCCAGCTCCAGCTAACCCGGGGCCTGTACTCGCGTATTCCCTCACACTGCTTCGCTCCCCTTTTCCGTGCCGACGCCTGTTTTCGTTCTGCTCATTGCCGTCGTGGCCCCCTACGGCCTCCAGTTGGGTCTGGCGGCCGTGGGCTTCTTCCGCGTGCGGAACGCTGCCGCTCCACCCTGTCCCTCCGAGTGGCCCGCCGTGTCCGTTGTCGTGCCCGCCCGCAATGAAGAAGGCGACATTGACGCCTGCCTCGACAGTCTCCGGGCCTGCGACTACCCCGAGGACAAGCTCGAGATCATTGTCGTGGACGACTTCTCGACGGACAGGACGGTGGAGCAGGTGCGCCGACGGCAGCCGGCCGGAATGCCCGCCGAGGAGGGACCCGTGCGACTCATCCAAATGGCCACCGAGCAGCCGGAGAACGGCAAACACAAGCCGGCCGCCGTCGCGACGGGGGTAGAATCTGCCCAGGGCGACGTGATTCTCACGACGGACGCCGACTGCACGGTGCCGCCCACCTGGATCCGCTCCATGGTACGGCGCTGCACGCCCGAAACGCCGTTCGTGGCCGGGCCCGTGGCCTACGAGCATAACGATCTCTTTCTCCCCCGCCTCCAGGCCCTCGAACTGATGGGGCTCATCGGCTACGGGGCCGGCACGCTCGGGGTCGGTGTTCCCACGTTCTGCAACAGCGCCAACGTGGCCTACCGGCGCGAGGCCATCGACGCCCTGAATGCGGCGCCCAACGGGGCTGCACAGGACGAACTCTTGCTGCAGCACGTAGCCTACAATACGGAACGGGACGTCACCTTCAATCCCGACCCGGAGGCGCTCATCATGACCGCCCCTGCTGCGTCCTTCACGTCGTACCTCGCACAACAGGCCCGATGGGCGCACATGGGCCTCCGCTACCCCTTTTCTATTCCGAAGATGATGGTGGTCGGTCTGTGGGCGGCACACGTGGCTCTCTTTCTCGCGTGTGCAGCAGCTCTGGCCCTTCCGACCTGGCGTGAACCTACGCTACTGGTCTTCCTCGGCAAGATGGGCGCCGACGCCCTGCTGGCCGTGCCCCCAGCCAAACATTTCGGCCAACGCGGCCTGCTCCGCTCCGCCGTGCCCACCGAATTTTTACTTCTGATCGCGGTGCCCCTGATCGGCATCATCGGCACCTTCGGCCCACTGGAATGGAAAGGGCGAGAATTGGAATAATTTTGAGTTGAGGGGTGGGCGTTCAGCGTATGCGTTGGACGTTTATCGTTGAGCGCTTGCTGTGTCAGAAACCGGTTGGAGGCTCTCCCTCCTGTCCGGTCTCCCCCGAAAAACGAAACGCACATACTCACACACGCCCACACGAAAACCGTGTGATGGAAGCAGGTGTGGTCGAGACGAGCACGCTGCCAAGAATCCTTTCCCCTCCGCATGAGAATTCTCGTCCCCTACCTCGCGACCCACGGCCTCCGCCCGTTCCACCGCTTCTTCCCAGACATGCTCTGGCGCGTGGACGCGCAGGCCCGCACGGCGTACCTCACGTTTGATGACGGCCCCACGACCGAGTGCACGCGCCCCCTCCTGGACATTCTGGCCGAGTACAACGCCCAGGCCACGCACTTCCTCCTCGGCCACCACGCCGAACAACATCCCGACCTCGTGGACGCCATCGTCTCGGCCGGCCATCGCGTGGGCAACCACACCTACCGCCACCCCGATCCCTGGTCGACGCCACAAGAGGAGCTGGCCCGCGAACTGCACCGCACGACGGAAATTCTGGAAGACCTCGTCCACGCCCCGGTTCGCGCGCTCCGCCCGCCGTACGGCCACCCCACCGGCTTCCTGCGCGAGTGGTGCGCCACCCAAAACCAGCGCATGGTGATGTGGGACGTGATGCCGGGCGACTACCTTCAGACCGCCACCGCCGAGCGCGTCTCCTCGTTCGTGATCAACCACATCCGCCCCGGCTCCGTCATCGTCCTGCACGACAACCCCATCTGCGAGGACGTAACGCCGCAGGCGCTCGACACCATTCTGGACACGCTGACGGCACGGGGCTGGCAGTTTGATGCACTCTGAGTATTGCGTATTCCGTATTTCGTCGGACCGATCTCCAGTGGTCTCAATTCTCCATCTGCCTCGGCCAAGGGCAACTCCGCCCCTCCACGCCCATTCGCCCACGCGCCCCTTCGCCTCTCCCCCACTCACCGCAGCCTGCCCCTTATCCTCAGTCCGTGGCGCCAACCTCGGCGGTCTGCTGCAGGGCTCCTTCATATTTCTCCTCCCAGTCCTCCAGCGTCTCCTCAGAAAGATTGTCCACGTGCTGGGCAATCTCTCGGATGGAGGACCGTATGCCGTCGACCTCCTGACGGACCATCTCCGGATCCTCTTCTTCCGGCAAATACATGTCGATCGCCGTGAGGCGGTTCTTCACCACGTCCGCGAGCATCTGCTGAATCTGCCGGATCGACCGGCGGCGAATCTGTCGTTGGCGCCGCCGCACCACCCAAAAGATGACGCCGTGAATGGTGCCCACCGCAATCGCTATGATCGCGGTCAGCCGCCAAAAGTCCAGTCCTTGTGGCCCAACGGCAGCAGGAATGCCAAAGATGAGAACGAGGGCCACGGCACTGAGCCAAAGCTCGATGTGATTAATGAATCCACGAGGCAACCGGTCAAGCATTTGGAATCGAAATGGATGAGGCAGGTGCCGATTATCGTTTCATTCACGAATGGATCAGCTAATGGTGGGTTTGTCTACTTTACAAATTCCGAACCAATGTGTGGGGATTTCCCCGACACCGTAATCCGGCATCATCCCACCGGGGGGACGGGGACGAATCGCCGGGCCGGACGTATGAAAAGATGCGTTCCAACTCCGAAACCCCTAGATCATCTGACGGCTGCCTGCTATGACCGACACCACACGCTCCTCTTCCGATCCGTTCGGCGCCCTCGACACCTTCGAGACGGGCCACGGGCCGGCTCAGCTCTACCGGCTCTCGGCTCTCGAAGACGAGGGATACGATCTGGATCGGCTGCCCATTTCCATCCGCATCCTGCTGGAGGGGATGCTCCGCCGCTACGATGGCAAATCCGTGACGGAAGCCGACGTGCGACGACTCGCCTCGTACGACCCGAAAGATCCGGCGGAGGAAGACATTCCCTTCCAACCGTCCCGCGTGCTGCTACAGGACTTCACCGGCGTGCCCGCCGTAGTGGACCTCGCGGCGCTGCGCTCGGCCATGGAACGGCTCGGCGGCGACCCGCAGAGCATTAACCCAGAGGTGCCCGTCCACCTCATCATCGACCACTCTGTGCAGGTCGATCACTATGGCCTGCCGGACGCCGTTCAGCTCAACAGTGAGATCGAATTCCGGCGCAACGAGGAGCGCTACAAGTTCCTGCGCTGGGGCCAGCAGGCGTTCGACAACTTCAGCGTCGTGCCCCCCGCCAGCGGCATCTGTCACCAGGTGAACCTGGAGTACGTGGGCCGCGGCGTGTGGACGCGCGAGCTGGAGAACGGACAGACGCTCGCCTACCCGGACACCCTCGTGGGCACCGACAGCCACACCACCATGATCAACGGCCTCGGCGTGCTGGGCTGGGGCGTGGGTGGCATCGACGCGGAGGCGGCCATGCTGGGGCAGCCGCTCCACATGCTGATGCCGGAGGTCGTGGGCTTCCGCCTCACCGGCGAGTTGGCTGAAGGCGCGACGGCCACCGACCTCGTCCTCACCGTCACGCAGACGCTCCGCGAGTACGGCGTCGTGGGTCGGTTCGTCGAATTCTTCGGCTCCGGCCTCCAGACCATGACGGTACCGGACCGCGCGACTATAGCCAACATGTCCCCCGAGTACGGCGCCACGATGGGCTTCTTCCCCATCGACGAGGAGACGCTCGACTACATGCGCCGCACGAACCGGAGCGAGGAGCAGGTTATGCTCGTGGAGCGCTACATGAAGGAGCAGGGCCTCTTCCACACCCCCGACACGCCCGAGCCCGAGTACCTGGACGTGCTGGAGCTCGACTTGAGCGAGGTCACGCCGAGCGTGGCCGGCCCGAAGCGCCCGCAGGACCGCATCCGCGTGCCCGAGCTGCCGAACGCCTTCCAGAAGTCCCTTACCGACCCCGCCGGCCCCACCGGCTTCGGCATGGACGAGGACGCCCTCGACGCCACGGGCCACTACGACGACGGCACCCACGAATTCGATATGACGCACGGGGACGTGGTGATTGCGGCGATAACGAGCTGCACGAACACGTCCAACCCCTCGGTGATGCTCGGCGCAGGCCTCCTGGCGAAAAATGCCGTCGAGGCCGGCCTCACGGTGAATCCCGCCGTCAAGACGAGCCTCGCGCCCGGGTCCAAGGTCGTCACCGACTACCTCAAAGAGGGCGATCTCCTGCACTACCTCGAAGAGCTCGGGTTTGCAACGGTCGGCTATGGCTGCACCACCTGCATCGGCAACAGCGGCCCGCTCCCCGATCCGGTGGAGGAGGCCATCAAGGACGGCGACCTCATCGTCTCCGGTGTGCTCTCCGGCAACCGGAACTTCGAAGGCCGCATCCACTCGCTCGTACAGGCCAATTACCTCGCCTCCCCGCCCCTCGTGGTGGCCTACGCGCTGGCCGGGACGGTGGACATCGACCTGACGACGGAGCCCCTCGGCCAGAACGCCGACGGCGAGGACATCTACCTGTCGGACATCTGGCCATCGAGCGACGAGATCAAGGAGATGATCGAGACGGTCGTCAAGCCGGAGTTCTTCGCCGAGGAGTACGAGGGCATCGAGACGTCGAACGAGACCTGGAACCAGATCGAAATTCCGGAGGGCTCGGTGTACGAGTGGGAGGACGAGTCCACCTACATCCAGGAGCCGCCCTTCTTCGTGGACCTGACGCCGGAGGTGCCGGACATCGAGTCGATCGAGGACGCCCGCGTGCTGGTGAAGGTCGGCGACTCGACCACGACCGATCACATCAGCCCCGCCGGCTCCATTCCGGCGGACAGCCCGGCCGGCAAGTACCTGATCGAGAAGGGCGTAGAGCCGCACAAGTTCAACTCGTACGGCGCCCGCCGCGGCAACCACGAGGTGATGATGCGCGGCACCTTCGCCAACATTCGCATCAAGAACGAACTGGTGCCCGGCACGGAGGGCGGCATCACGAAGAACTTCCTGAAGGACGGCGAGGTCACGTCCGTCTACGAAGCCGCCATGGACTACAAGGAAAACGACGTGCCGCTCGTGGTGCTCGCGGGCGAGGACTACGGCATGGGCTCCAGCCGCGACTGGGCGGCGAAGGGCACCGACCTGCTCGGCGTCGAGGCCGTGATTGCCACCAGCTACGAGCGCATCCACCGCTCCAACCTGATCGGCATGGGCGTGCTTCCCCTCCAGTTTGAGGACGGCGAGGACGCCGACTCGCTGGGACTGGACGGCACGGAGACGTTCGACATTCCGATCGACGACGACCTTGAACCTGGTCAGGAAATTGAGGTGACGGCGACCGCCGTGGACGGCACCGAGACGACGTTCGCGACGATCAACCGGTGCGATACGCCAATCGAAGTGGAGTACTACCGGAATGGCGGCATCCTGCACTACGTGCTTCGGGAGTTCGTGCGCGGCAAGACGGTGGCCGCGTAAACCTCTTGAGTCCTCTCAACTGAATGAGAGGCAGAATACTGCCCGCATCCTTTTCAAACCGAAAGAACGGCAAGTGGAGGGATTGACATCTTCCTCCGCTTGCCGTTCTTTTTTTGTAGCGAACAGTCATATCAGGTCAAACACATTTTCCTAATGTCTCCCCTACCTCTCCCCACATCGAAAGAAGGAGCTCTTTTTTTCATCCTACTAGTGATCATATCACTTATCCTTCTCCCCGCCGCGTCTTTTGGCCAGTCGAAGAAAGTTTATTGGACAAACAACTACGAGGACGGCCTCTATCGTTCGTCTCCGGACGGAACCAATCAGGAAGAGATCCTCGGCAACTACAATACAATGGAGGATGTAGCTATCGATCCAGATAGTAAGAAAATGTATTTCGTAGACATCAATGACGATGTCATTTACCGCGCAAATCTCGATGGAAGCGGAATCGAAGAAGTGGTCTCCTCGATCTACACGGTTCGTGGGATTGCCCTCGATCTGGACGCTGGAAAGTTGTACTGGACAGAGCAATTGGCAGGAGAAGTCCATCGCTCAAATCTCGACGGAACTGATCAGGAGAAGCTTATATCTGGGCTTAATGATCCGCAGGGGATCACCGTCGACACGTCGAATGACAGAATTTATTGGGTGGACGGAGATGGGACGAGCGTTCACAAGGCTCACATCGATGGATATAATCCCACGAAGATAGTGGACGGCTCCGGAGCAAGTTTCGAGTATATCGATCTCGACTTACAGGCAGGGAAAATGTATTGGACCGTATTCCGGCACCCTGGAAAAAGTGGCATTCAGAGGGCGAATTTGGACGGCACGAATGTGGAAGACGTAATCAGGTCCAACGACGTCGGAAATCCAGGAGGCTTAGTGGTCGATCCCGATCAGGACCTCCTATGGTGGGGAGATAGTGCTGGCGGATCGTATCGAGGAATTTATCGAGCAAAGTACGACGGGTCGAATATGATAAAAATCGCCTCTGACGTGACCTCACCGTCAGGGATGGCTTACCGCCCGACAAAAAATATGGTTTACGTTACGGATTACGGGGAGGATAAACTTGTACGGATGAGTCAGGATGGCTCTTCTAACGAAGTCCTTGTGCACGCTGCCTTAGCCCACTACGGGGGGGTAGCGAATGACCTGAATACCGGTTACCTCTTCCTGGTGGATTGGCAACGAGGTGCAATCATGCGCACCACCCCTGACGGCACTACGGTTGATTCTTTAATTACTGGATTAGACCGACCCAGCAATATCTCGGTGGCACCCCAGAAGAAATGGATTTTGTGGACTGAAGACCTCCATGGATCTCCAGCAATAAGACGAGCCCGACTTGATGGCTCAAACCCCCAAACCGTCATTTCCTCGTTGCCCTCTGGCGCGAACCTCGCATTCAACACTTCACAGGAAAAAATCTATTGGCCAGAGCCCTCAAGGGATCGCATCCAGCGGGTAAATTTCGATGGTTCCAATATAGAAACATTTCTCAGTGGAATCTCCACTGGATCGGAAATCGCTATTTCCTCTTCGGGATCAATCTTTTGGTATGACCCCGACCAAGGTGCAATCAAAACGGTGAACCCGAATGGCTCCAATCAGAGCGTCGTAATATCGAATAAGGCCAAAGATCCATTTGACCTCCACGTTGACGATGACGAGCAGAAACTGTACTGGACAGCATACGATGTGGATGAGGTTCGCCGTGCAAATCTCGACGGCACGAACGTAGAAACCATTACCAGTGTGTATGGAAGTCCCATCGGGGTCGTTACCGGCCCGAGCACGACCGTGCCTGTCGAGCTCGCTTCCTTCGACGTCCATCTCGCCGATAACCGGGCGCAACTTTCCTGGACGACGGCCTCCGAGTCTAACAATGCAGGATTTCAGGTTCAGCGTGCGACGAGTAGTGGTACCTTCCGACCACTTGGTTTCGTAGAGGGAGCGGGCACATCCTCGGCCCCTCAACAATATTCCTTTTCGGACGCTGACCTCCCCTCTGCGGATGCCCTCACGTACCGTCTCAAGCAAGTCGATACGGACGGGACCGTAACCTATCACGAGACCCAAACTATTCAGCTTTCGACAGAGAATCTCTCTCTGGAAGTGCCGTCTCCCCACCCCGTCCAAACGAGTGCCACGATTCGCTACAGCGTCCCTTCAGAGAGCCACGTTACCCTTACAGCGTACGACCTGTTGGGACGCCAAGTCGCGACGCTGGTGGATGAAAAGCAAAGAGAAGGCCGACACTCAGCAGAATTGAGCGGAACGCCGCTGGCAAGTGGGACCTACATTCTCCGACTCAACACCGGAGAGTCAACTGAAACGCAGAAAGTCACCGTGGTGCAGTAGTCTCAGTCTCCTGTAGCCCTGCTAACACGAATGTAGCGGCAGTGAGTATGGGGGTGGCACCCAGGTCATTCAGTTTCCCTCCTCCTCTCGCCCACACTCTCACACGCACATACGGTTCTGGATCATTCGGACGGCCCACCGGCAGCGGAGCCGCCTTCTATCGAAAAAAGCATCACCTGCGATCGCCCCGCCCGTTGTCCTTCGCCGGTTGAGTCAGTACGTTGTGCACACGCTCTACCGCACAATTGAAACGCCATCATGGACCGGGACACGATTATCGAGCCCTTCCGCATTAAGTCCGTCGAGCCCATTCGGATGACGGACCGAGCGGAACGCGAACAGCTCATCCAGGAGGCCCACTACAACCTCTTCAACCTGCACGCGGACGACGTCATTATCGATCTGCTTACCGACTCGGGCACGTCGGCCATGAGCGCCGCGCAGTGGGCCGGGCTCATGCAGGGCGACGAAAGCTACGCCGGCTCGCCTTCCTATTTCCGGTTCGAGGAGGCGGTCAAGGAACTCATGCCGTTCGAGCACGTCATCCCGACGCACCAGGGCCGGGCCGCCGAGCGCATCCTGATGGGAATTGTGGCGGATCCCGACGCCAAGATTCCGAGCAACACACACTTCGACACCACCCGCGCCAACATCGAGTCGACGGGCGCCGAGGCGGTCGATCTCGTCATTGAAGAAGGCCTCGACCCAGACCTCGAACATCCGTTCAAGGGCAACATCGACCTGGACCGCCTGGAGACGCTGCTGGAGGAAGACGCCGAGAACGTCCCGATTGTGATGCTCACCATCACGAACAACTCGGGCGGCGGACAACCCGTCTCTCTGGAGAACATCCGCGGGACGGCGGCCCTCTGTGAGGAATACGATGTGCCCTTCATTCTTGACGCCTGCCGGTTCGCCGAGAATGCCTACTTCATCAAGCAGCGCGAGGAGGGTTACGGGGACCACTCGGTGAAAGAGATCGTCCGGGAGATCTTTTCGCACGCGGACGGCATGACGATGAGCGCGAAGAAGGACGCCCTCGTCAACATCGGCGGCTGGCTGGCGCTCGACGACGACGAGTGGGCCCGAGAGGCACGCAATCAACTCATCCTGACCGAAGGCTTCCCCACCTACGGCGGCCTGGCGGGACGCGATTTGGAAGCCATTGCCGTGGGCCTGCAGGAGGTGGTGGACGAAGACTATCTGGAATACCGTATGGCCTCGACCCGCTACCTCGGCGAGGCCCTCACCGACATGGGCGTGCCCATCGTGACGCCGGTGGGGGGGCACGCGGTCTACGTGAACGCGAAGGCCCTCCTCCCCCACATTCCGCCGCTGGAATACCCCGGACAGGCGCTGGCCGTGGCCCTCTACACGACCGGCGGCATTCGGGGCGTCGAGATCGGCAGTGTCATGTTCGGGCGGCAGCCCGACGGCAGCGAAGAGCCGGCGCGGATGGAGCTTGTGCGGCTCGCCATCCCGCGGCGCGTCTACACCCAGAGCCACGTCGACTACGTGATTGAATGCTTCGAGGAGGTGTACGACCGGCGCGAGGAGCTGTCGGGCTACGAAATCACCGAGGAACCGCCCCAGCTTCGCCACTTCACCGCCCACTTCCGGCCGCTGAATCCGGAGGCCGTGCACCAGGAAACGAGTGTAACCAACACCTCGGCGAGCGATTCGTGAATGATAGGTGATACCGAAGCCTGTAACCGAATTCAGGCATGAAAGTACGGACGTGTGAATGTAGGGGACGTGAGGGCCACTTCCATACATCTACACCTACAAACCTCCATACCCCAACGACGCTTGCGGAGTTGGTATCACTCACCGAAACCGAGCGAGGCGCTGCCGGGCACGACCCAGGGCGGGAGGCACCTCGTCCGGCGGCGTAAGCTCGCCGCGAAGATTGGTCTGCATCCGCTCACGAACCGTCTCGGGGGGGTACCCCCGCTCGAATAGATAATACAGCTTCGCGAGGGCCGCCTCGGTCGTCATGTCGTACCCGCTCACCACGCCCGCGTCCGCAAGGGCTCGACCCGTCGCGTATAGGTCCAGGTCCGCCGTGCCGCGCAGCGGCTGGGTCACGGCGACGAGCACGACGCCCCGATCC